>NZ_JBWDNW010000058.1:0-2138 GCF_056269405.1 Paenibacillus sp. J2L1-98
TAAGAGCGCCTCCTTGATGGTGTCGGGTTTCAAGCCCGTGGACAAACCCATCATACCGAGACGCTCCTTTTTTGACAAAGCCCATTTCTTAGGCTATACAGGAATGTTTAGTTGAACATCAACTCTATTCAAATTCCCCATCTTCCCACATATGAATCCCCATGGACAAACCATCTCCGTCTGGAGCCAATTCGATTTCTTCTAGATATTCTCTTGTATTCTGGTCAAATACTCTTGCAATCAGCGCAAATTCAACCCCATAGTCCTTATCGATGCTACTGTCAATAACACCATCTAATAGCATCATGAAACCATACAAGGTATCACTAATAGCTTTTTCAGCAGCAAGTCTTTCCTCTACAGAGCAATTAGAATTAATTTTCTCTTTTGCGTATCCTTTAACGTTATCCATAAGTGTCTTGCCAAAGAAATGCCCCATTTTAATCCATCTAGCGTGTTCATCGATTGGCCACTCTTTGTAAATGCCTTCAGTCATTTTACAACCACTTCCTCCTATGTATTGAATGTATCCAGTTCCCTAATGCATATCAATTTTCTAATCTTGGTAGCCATCTCTGGCTGACTACCTTTCGTGTCATTATTGAGCTCTTGTACCCGTTAGTTCAATGATTCTTGTGATTTCCACTAGTCATAATACCCTTTTCTAAAAACGATTACTGCTTCTACAAATGCTCCAGGCTCCTCATCCTCATCATAATCAGGTGCATAAAGTCCAATACCAAGCTTATATGATGTAACTCCTATACTGTCTTCATGTTCTAACTCATTATCAAATTGCTCTAACCACTTCTTTGCTTCTATAAAAGGAACCCCATTTAAAGTTCTTCCATTGAATATAGCCTTTGTTGGCTGACAAAACTCAATAGCTTCGCAAAATCCATTTTCATCTGTATAGTAAGTAAAAACATCCGAATTAACAAAAAAGTCAGTATATGCCCCCCGAATATCATGCTTTTCATCTGGCTTCTCTGGCATTACGCTCCTGACTTGTTCTTTAGTCATTCCCAACGAAATAGGACCAGCATTTTCATATGGTTTTATATGAAAATCCATTAAACTACCCCCTATTAACTACTCTCACTCTCATTAATATACACCATTTACTACGCAATTCTGCCCGTTTAATGCGGAAAAGCTGCCCGATCAATACCGGCGGCCTCATGTGTTTGTGCCGAACTATCGTACCCGTTAGTTGAATGTCCTTCGTCCCGGGTGGTGCGATTTTCACATGATCTATAATGAAGAGTTTAGGCGAAACATATTAGGGTTTCATAATACTACATTTGCTGTTTAATGGCTTTAATCGTTGCAAAATGCATGCCTTCGTGATACAAACAAAAACTAAGGCACTCCTTAACTGTCGATAATTCAAGACCAGCTGAAGTAACAAATGGTTTCTCGAGATCTTCTTCTAGCCGGTGCTCCAGGGTTTGCTCAATCCGATCGATTTGCTTAGATAGCAAAAGAAAAATTTCACCCAAGCTAGGTACTTGCGTTCCCCAGTTTTCCGGCTTAGTCCCAGGAGAAAATAATTCTGCTAAATGCTTAGGCAATTCCATTTTTTCATTCGTTAGTGCAAAAGAGAACTTCTCATGAACAAGAAGAATGTGCCCAAGGTTCCACAGAATATTGTTGTTGAATCCTCGTGGTACAGTGCGTGTTTCTTCCTCGCTCATCCCTGTAACATGTTTTATCGTATTGCCTCGAACAAATCTTAATTGTTTAAAAAGGTAATTGACCATAGCTAATCCTCTCCTTTGGAAAAATGGTGTTTGCTAATTCGCCTAAGTACGTCCATATTTTAACATAGTCCACCGTAGATAACCGCCCGTTAGTAAACGCTAAGGAACAGTTTCAGGGCTTTCTTCATTCTTGCGCTCAAAGCAAGCAACCCTGCAGCCGGATAAGCGTCGGGCTACGTAGGGACGGTTTAAACAACATTCCGTCTTAGCGTAATTAAAAGGCAGCCGATCGTTTTGGCCGGCTGCCGCATTGGCTGTATTGAGCTCCCTCGGTACGATATAATTTTCTCACGAATGCTCGCTTATTCGCAGGATTTCGCCCTGTTGGTAAGGGGTGAAAGATTAGACGGGGAACTCCGTGTTAGACTTCGGCAA
>NZ_JBWDNW010000009.1:0-216085 GCF_056269405.1 Paenibacillus sp. J2L1-98
TTTTAGCTCTATTTATGCTGTTATGGTTAGTTTGGGGGAAATAGAGCTATTTTCTAGATCTATTTTTCTTCGTCGGCGTGATTGTGGCCCGTTTGAGGGTACGCGAGTGCACCATAGATCTAGTTTTTAGCTCTATTTATGCTGTTATGGTTAGTTTGGGGGAAATAGAGCTATTTTCTAGATCTATTTTTCTTCGTCGGCGTGATTGTGGCCCGTTTGAGGGTACGCGAGTGCATCATAGAGCTAGTTTTTAGCTCTATTTATGCTGTTTTGGTTAGTTTGGGGGAAATAGAGCTATTTTCTAGCTCTATTTCCAAAGCGGTTCCGCAGGCTACCTGCAGCACTGTCATTTACTGTTGAATTTTACAATCGGCTTGGTGAGCAGCTTACGCTCCAATCGAGCTTAAAGGTGCAGCTATAGTCCGGGCTCAGCCGCAGGTGCAGTTCAGCACCGGCTTACGCGCGGCGCTCGTCTCGTCGAGCCGTTTCACGACGGTCGTGTACGGCGCATTGATGACGAGCTCTGGATTGTTCTCCGCTTCCTGCGCGATTTGGATCATCGCATCGATGAAGCTGTCGAGTGTTTCCTTGCTTTCTGTCTCGGTCGGTTCGATCATGATGCATTCCTCGACGTTAAGCGGGAAGTAGATTGTCGGCGGATGATAGCCAAAGTCGAGCAGCCGCTTGGCGACATCCAGCGTGCGGACGCCGTACTGCTTCAGCTTCCTGCCGGACAGAACAAATTCATGCTTGCAGATGCCCGGATACGCGACCTCATAGTATGGGGCAAGCCGGTGCATCATGTAGTTGGCGTTCAGCACTGCGAGCTCGGATACCCGGCGCAGTCCATCAGGGCCATAGGTGCGGATATACGTGTAAGCGCGGACCAGTATGCCGAAGTTGCCGTAAAAGGCTTTGACGCGGCCGATCGATTGCGGCCGGTCGAAGTCAAAGTAGAAAGTGCCGTCTTCGCGTTTTCCGACAACCGGCTTCGGCAGAAACGGGATGAGCCGGCTCTTCACGCCGACCGGACCTGCCCCGGGACCGCCGCCGCCGTGCGGCGTGCTCATCGTCTTGTGCAAATTCAAATGCACAACGTCAAAGCCCATGTCGCCTGGGCGGGTAATACCCATGATCGCGTTGGAGTTGGCTCCGTCGTAGTAGAGGAGGCCGCCGGCCTCATGAACGATTTCGGCGATTTCCACGATTTTTTCCTCGAACAGGCCGAGCGTGCTCGGGTTCGTCAGCATCAATGCGGCGGTATCGCTGCCTACCGCAGCGCGCAGCGCATCCAGATCAACCATGCCGCTCCCGTCCGATTTGATGGTAATAGTGTCGAATCCGGCAACCGTCGCACTGGCCGGATTCGTTCCGTGAGAGGAATCCGGTACGATCACTTTCTTACGGACCTCGCCCCGGCTTTCATGGTAAGCGCGTATGAGCATTAGACCGGTCCATTCGCCGTGGGCGCCGGCGGCGGGCTGCAGTGTCACCTGGTCCATCCCTGTGAGCGAGGCAATGTCGTTTTGCAGCGTGTACAGCAATTCCAATGCCCCTTGAATGCTTTCTTCAGGCTGATACGGATGGATTTTGGCGAAGCCGGCAAACCGGGCGACGTCCTCGTTTATTTTCGGATTATATTTCATCGTGCAGGAGCCCAGCGGGTAAAAGCCGTTATCGATACCGAAGTTGCGGCGCGATAATTCCGTGTAATGGCGGATGACGTCGACTTCGTACACCTCCGGCAGCTCCGCAGGCTTGCTGCGAAGCAGTTCCGCAGGAATGAGAGCTTCCGCTTCAAGCTCGGGAACGTCGCATTCCGGCAGGGAGTAGGCAATACGCCCGGGTTTGCTTAATTCAAAGATCAACGCCTTCTCGGGTTTCATAGGCATGCCTCCAGTAGACTTACGAATCGGTCAATTTCATCCTTCGTTCTTCGTTCGGTTACGGCAATAAGCATGTGGCCCTTCAACTCGGGATATGCCTCTCCAAGATCGTAGCCTCCGATAAAGCCGGCCTTCAGCAGCTTGGAGTTAACGGCTTTCAAATCCGCGGCTTCAGGCAGCCGCACGACAAATTCATTAAAGAATGGCGAGGCGAAGGCGAGAGTGAAGGAGGCGCTTGCCGCTGCTTGATTCGCCGCATAATGTGACTTGCGCAAATTAAGCAAAGCCGCCTCCTGCATGCCGGCTTTGCCTAAAGTCGACATGTAGACGGAAGCGCACAGCGCCAGCAAAGCTTGGTTGGAGCAAATGTTCGATGTCGCTTTCTCGCGGCGAATATGCTGCTCGCGTGCTTGCAGCGTCAGTACGAAGCCGCGCCTGCCCTCCTGATCGACCGTTTGTCCGACGATCCGGCCCGGAATACGGCGCATGAGCGGCTCCGATACGGCGAAAAATCCGCAGGTCGGTCCGCCCAGCGAAGCGGGAATGCCGAGCGGCTGCGCATCGCCGACAACGACGTCGGCGCCAAGCCCGCCCGGCGATTCCAGCAGTCCGAGCGACATTGGATTTGTACTCAGCACGAGCAAGCCCTTCTTCACGTGTATGAGCGGCTCAACCGCCCGGATGTTCTCCACGCAGCCGAAAAAATTCGGCGTTTGAATCAGCACAGCCGCCGTTTCCTCCGTAATGGCTGCCTCCAGTGCGGCGAGGTCCGTAACGCCGTCTTTATAGCCGATTTCGATCACATCGAGATTTAAGCCATGCGCGGAGGTAATCAAAATTTCGCGCGCTTCCGGATGAACGGTGCGGGAGACGATAATCTGCTTCCGCTTGGTCGCCCCGGCTGCAAGCGCGGCTGCTTCCGCCAAGGCGGTGGCGCCGTCATACATGCTTGCGTTCGCAACTCTCATGCCGGTCAGCTCGCAAATATAAGACTGGAATTCGAATATCGCCTGCAGCTCGCCTTGGCTGATTTCAGGTTGGTAGGGCGTATAAGCGGTATAAAACTCAGAGCGTGAAATGATGTGATTAAGGACGACGGGGATATGATGATCGTACAGGCCCGCTCCCAAAAAGCTGGGATAGCGGTCGGAATCGGCGTTCCGGTCCGCCAACTCTCTCATATGCCTGAGCAGCTCGGGCTCGCCGAGGCGACTGGACATCGGCATCACGCCGGAATAGCGAACAGCTGCCGGAATATCGGTGAACAGCTCTTCAATCGATTCGGCGCCGATTACGGCCAGCATATCGGCTTGATCCTGCTCCGTCACCGGTAAATAACGATGCTTCATGATAGGCCCGCTCCCTTTTTGTAAAATGGCGTCTTCACAATTTTTGCTTTAAGCCGGTTGCCGCGTATTTCTACCCAAACCTCGGTATCCGGGCCCGTATAGGCGATATCGATGAGGGCTAGTCCGAGATTGCGCTTTAACGTCGGCGATTGCGTGCCTGTCGTCACTTCACCGATCAAGGCGCCGTCAGCGTAGACGGGATAATGCGGGCGGGGAATGCCGCGGTCGATTACCTCAAGACCGACCAGCTTGCGCTTCAGCCCTTCGCTCTTCTGCGTGGAAAGCGCTTCGCGTCCGAGGAAGTCGCCTTTATCCAGCTTGACGAAATAGCCAAGGCCCGCTTCCAGCGGCGATATATCTTTGGACAATTCTTGGCCGTACAAAGGGAGCTTGGCTTCGAAACGAAGCGTGTCGCGGGAGCCAAGGCCGGCCGGAATGAGTCCTAATGGCTCGCCTGCAGCGAGCAGCCCTCTCCAAATGACCTCAGCGTCACTGGAAGCGCAGTAGATTTCAAAGCCGTCCTCGCCGGTGTAGCCTGTACGGGAGACGATGGCGGGAACACCGTTTACTGTCGCCTTGTAAATAAAGTGGAACGATGGCAGCGACAGGATTGCGGCATCTGTCACCTTTGCTAAAATCGCGGCTGCTTCGGGGCCTTGAAGCGCTAGAAGCGCCGTCTCGTCCGACCGGTTTTCCAGAACGACATCGCCGATCAGGTGATCCTGCAGCCACTGCAGGTCTTTATCGATATTAGAGGCATTGACAACGAGCATGTATTGATCCGCCGAGAGCTTGTAGACGAGCAGGTCATCGACAACTCCGCCATCCTCGTAGCACATTAACGTATACTGCGCTTGGCCGATGGAAAGCCGGGAAACATCGTTGGTCGTCATACGCTGCAGGAACGTCTCCGCGTATTGTCCGGTTACGAGAAACTCGCCCATATGGGAAACGTCAAATAGTCCGGCGTGCAGGCGAACGGCATGATGCTCCTTTTGAATGCCGTAAAATTGCACCGGAAGCTCCCAGCCGCCGAAGTCGATACAACGCAAGGAAGGGAAGTCCGAGTATAACGGGTAGAGCGGTGTGCGCTTCAATGAACTCATCCTCATCACCCCTTATGGATATTAAAAAGGACAGGCAAAAGGAATCGATATGCGGGCAGAGTGAACCCCGCCGCATAAATATCCTCCTGCTCTGTCCTTTGTACCTGAGAGTTACCTCAACACATGCTGCAATCAATCATGTAATAAGTGTGTGAGTTTCCCCTTTGGTGATCCCATGCCTGGGATTCTCTCCAGAGATGCGTCCGGTAAAGGTCCTTTTGCCTGAGAGATTCACCCGTAAGGGTTTACTCCTTCGGCGTTACCTGTAATGCCTGGTAATCTCTCCCGCTACCATCATCCGCGTATTCAGTTTTTGTTTTACCTATTCTTAATTTCATTATAAACGCCTTAAGCGTAAGGGTGTCAATCATTATTTCGTGAAAATAATATTTTATTGTGAGGTATATTGACATAAATGTGCGGATTGTTTTATGCTCTGGGGGAAGAAAGCAATCGGATAAATGTATGACGATGGATGGGACAGCCCCCAGCTGCCAAGGACAAAGAAAAGACGGATACCTTTTCTCTGTCCTTTTCTCATTTTCAGGAGGTGGTAAGCATAGAGTTTGTTACGGATAGACGCTGAAATGTACGCCGCGAGTCCTTTACGCTATTTCTATGCGAATAAATCAAATGAAAAGAGGCGTTGCAATGAGTGAAATCAGAGAGCAGCTGGTATATAGCGACGAGCATGAATGGGTATTGAGAGTGGAGGGGCAAACCGTACGAATCGGCATTACCGATTATGCGCAAAGCCAGCTGGGCGATATTGTATTCGTTGAATTTCCCGAGGCGGGGACGGTAGTAACAGCGGGCGACAGCGTAGGGACAATCGAATCGGTAAAGACGGTATCCGAGTTGTACTGCCCGGTAACGGGAAAGGTTACGAAGGTGAATGGGCTGCTCGTCGACCAGCCGGAACTTGTAAATGAAGAACCGTACGAAGGCGGCTGGATTATCGAGCTTGAGGCGGACGGAAGTTTGGAGGAAGCGTTCAGCAAGCTGCTAACGGCTGATGCTTACCGGGCTCTTATCGATTAATATTTCGAAAGCAGGAAGAGTATGAAGCCTTTTCATAGATCTCTTGTGATGAAGCGGATAGGTTTAGAAAGAAGAAGGTGCGCGGAGTCCGCTCACCTTCTTCGCGTCCAGCCGAATATTTTGACATGCACAAGCAGTTTGGTTACCCAATGTGTAATGTAGTAGAGCACGATGAATAGGATTACGAGAGGTTTAAACAAAATCCATAGTACAATCCAGCTGATGATAATTTGCCATGGCTTCATTTTTTTCATGAGGTTGCTGGGCATAAGCATAATACGGTAGAGCTTATAGTTTTTCTGAAGGCCTTCGAGAAACTCCTGACGAATTTGCTTGTCATCAGGGTCCAGCCTTATGGCGTTCTTGAGCATGAGCAAATAGTCGTCGTAGTCATTACGTCTCTCCGCTGACCAAGCGAGGTACAAATAAACCAGATCTGACTCCACTTCAAGCCGCAAAGCCTTGTTTGCTAACATTTTGGATTCGGAGAAATTCCGCAGCAGCGCTTCGTTGTAGCTTAAATTTGCCAAATACAATGCATTTTCAGGAGAAATTTCAAGTCCCTTCAGCAATAGATCCCTTGCTTCATCGTACCTTCTTGTTTTATTTAATATATTGGCGTGCAAGAAGAAATAATGCGGCTCATAGGGATCGACACGCTGCCCTTCCTTAATTGCTTCCATAGCAGCCTTCCAGTTTTCCATCGTGTAATAGGTATTGGCCCGTACAAACCAGGCTAGCTCATTTTCCGGGTCGCGCCGAAGCGATTCCTCTGACCAATGTAGTGCTTTATCAAGGCTATCCATATGTAGACAAACATGCGCGAGCAGCGCATAAGCGTACGGATCCTCCGGTGTATCCCGAATGAGCGCCATAGCCTCGTTAGTGGCGTCTGTGTATCTCCGCCAATTCATGAGCTGCTCTATTCTCTCGTAACTTTGACGGCTAGTTTCTTCTTCTATCATGAATAAGGCTACCCCGCTCTTAATGAATTATTTCAAACCGCTTTGCTTCATATAATCCAGAACGATTTGATAGTCTTGGTTGACATCGCTGAACGTTGCATAGTTTTTGGCTGTGGCAAACCAGTCAAGCGTCGTCGCTTTCCGCTGCTTGGACGCTTTCTTCAAATCATCCTGCGAGATCGGCTGAATTTCACCGGTTTCAAGCGTTCTCTCCAGCGCACCTTCTACGGCATCCTTCACGATCTGCTCTAAATCCGCGCCTGAAAAATGCTTTGTTTCTTTAGAAATCCTGCTCAAATCGAGCGAAGAAAGAGGCTTCCCGGCAAGCTTCAGCTTTAAAATGGTTTCGCGTTCCTTCTCTTCCGGCGGCGGGACAAAGATCATATGGTTAAACCGGCCGGGCCTGCGCAGTGCCGAGTCGAGATACCAAGGCGTGTTCGTTGCGCCGATGACAAATACTTGATCATTAAACGTCCGGAGTCCGTCAAGCTCCATCAGAAGCTGATTGACGAGGATGCGGTCATGGTGCTGACGCATCTGATTGCGGCTGCCGCCCATCGCGTCGAGCTCGTCAATAAAGATGACACAAGGCTTGTTCTCGCGGGCCTTCTCAAAAATATCATGCAAATTGTTCTCGCTTTGCCCTACGTACATGCCAAGGATAGCCTGCAGCTCGATATGCATAAAGTTCGCATCAATTTCGCCGGCTACTGCTCTGGCAAGAAAGGTTTTGCCACAGCCGGGAGGCCCATACAGCAGCAGGCTTCCGCCCGCTTCCCTGCCGTAAGCGGCAAACAGCTCAGGCTGCTTCAGCGGCAAAATAAAGTTCATGCGAATTTTTTTCTTTACGTCCTCGAGTCCGCCGACATCGGCAAACGTCTCATCCGGTTTCTCGGATTCTACTAAGTCTTTACCGTTCGCATCAAAATGCAGCACCTTCAGCTTATTGCGCCGGCGGTCTGCAAGCTCATCGCGGTCGTTATGATCCGACATGGTCATCATCCTTCTACATACAATTTTGCTAATAGTGTAACAAATTTCGGTAGTTTATTGGGTGATTTTGTATGAAAACATGAAATATTAGAGCAAATAATGTAGAACAGGGGGTGCAGGGAGGATGTAACGGAACAGCAAAAGAAGCAGAAGAAGCAAAAGATGCAAAAGCAGCAAAAGCAGCAAAAGCAAAAGACCGCCATAAATCTATCTGCCTAGGATAGATTCGGGCGGTCTTATGATTGATTTATTGTACCGCAATCGGCATTGGCATCACCTGCGGGCCATCCGGATACACAGTGCTCTCTTTAGACTTTGCAGGATAGGTGAGCGAGCCGCTTGCCTTTAAGCTCGTCAGATCATTAGCTTTCAGCATGTGATCCGACAGCGTATAAAGCGTATTTCCCGCATAGAGGATGCGCCTTACGGCTTTATTGTAATCAAAGCCGTACTGCCCGCTCTTCGCGAGATCGTCCGCCGACAGATGCGTAATGCGGCCGCGCAGGGTGAAGCCCTTCTTCAGATCAATGCCATATACATAGGCGCCTTGATAAGTGAACTCGCCGTAAGCGGGAGAGTCAGAGGGCTTCAGCTTTTCTTTGTTTTTTATGGTCAGCAGCTCAACCGGGAATGCCAGCAGCCCTTTTTCCTTGGAGAAGAGCAGCGCCTTATGATCCTGCAGCAGTTCGGAATTCGTACCGCGATCACCAATCACCTCTTTAAACTTCTCTTTCGGATGACTAACGTCCGAGACGTCGAACAGGGCGATCTTCATCCCTTGGTAAAAGGCTGTCGTTGCATCGGCGCCCATTCCCTTATTCGGGAGCTCGATAGTTTCCTTGCCGAAGCCGATGATATGGTTCTCGTCATAAGGATGCAAATAGTCGCTGTAGCCGGGAATTTTCAGCTGTCCGAGAACAACGGGCTTAACGGGATTAGCAAGATTAATCGCAAACAACGGATCTACGTTGCGGAAGGTAACCATATAAGCGCGGCTGCCCATGAAGCGGACGGAATAAATGCGCTCACCAGGAGCAAGCCCTTCCAGCTTGCCGACAGTATTCAGTTTCTCATCCAGCACATAGAGGTTATTCGTAGAGCCTGCTTCGCCGTTTGCCCACATATCGCCCTTCGTCAAAGCGATACGGAAGTAGCCCTCATACTCATCCATCGAGAATTGGTTCAAAATCGTACCGGGAACCGTGCCTTCGCCGATATAGACGATGCGTCCCTGATCAAGGCGGAATTTATGAATCTGCGTCTTCTGCTGACCGTCAGCCTCATATTTGGCGATCGCTACGTACAAATGCTTTTCAGAGGCGTAAATCGTCTGGCCTGACCCGAGATAAGCTGATACTTGCAACGGCTGATCAGCAGCATCAAGATCGATCGCGCCGACGAGCATCATATTCGTATCGGGCGATTCGGGGAAATAACGAATAGAAGCAAGCGGCAGCGATTTTTGTTCGCTGGATACCGCCGAATCACGGTACACCGGCTCGAACGAGAGAGCAAGCGGCTGTTCGCTTGCAGCGCCTCCTTCATTTTTACTCATGTCATAGAGCTGGTATGAATAATTGTATTTATTCGTCACGATATACAAGGAGCTGCCGATTTTGCGCGAGGAGCTGTAGCTGCCCTCCTGCTCGGTTTCGCGCACGAGCTTCGGCTTACCCGCCTCATTCAGCTCGTAAATAAACGTCTTCACCGCTGTACGTGTCGGAACAAACAACCTTTTTTCGGCTATTATCCCGGAGGGAGTATCGTCTCCGCCAGTCACGGCGTCATATGGCAGACTGATTTGATGCTGGCCAATGACCACTAAACGCTTGTCATCAACATAAATTTCCTGTGGCGCAAAGCCGTCCTCAGGCGCATATTCAACCGTTGCCGCGAGCTTTGGTTTCGCTGGATTGGCGATATCCGTGATGAGAATGCGCAAGCCGCTAAGTTGATAAATGAAGCGCCCGTCTGTTTTGGCCCAATCGGCTTCATCTACCCCTCCAACCTGTACATTCGTTTGCGAATAGTCACCCTCGTTTTTTGATTCGGCAGAGGTGGGAGCAGCTGATTGGGCGCTGTCTGCTATGCTTTTCTCCTCTACAACTCCATCGAAGTTATTATATTGCCTATTCTGATTGCTAATCGCTTTCACAAGCTGAAGCAGCTTTTCCTCGGAACCGATAGTCGGCAGTTCGAGCGGATCGTCTATTGTAACGGTTCGCTGGGCGGCATCCCATGCTACGACTGCGCCCAGAGCCTCAGAAATCGCGCGAAGCGGCACCATCGTAACGTCGCGATGAAGACGGGCGGGTGCTTCTAATCGAATGCGCTTGCCGTTTGCGGTCATTTCGGCTGAACCGATCGTGAGCGAAGCGGTGCGGTCATCATGCATCAGCGTAATCATTTGCTTGTCGCCCGGCCCTGATTGATAGGTTACCTCTGCCCCCAGCGCTTCCGAAATTTCCCGCAAAGGAACAACCGTTTTGCCATTCTCGATAAAAGCCGGGGTTGATAAAGTCAGCTCCGTTCCCCGCACGACAATGTGAATATCCGGCTGTGCGGCAGCCTCGTTCTTGAATGGTCCCCCGGCAGCGGAAGTTAATAGCAGCATTACAGCCAGCAGCAAAGCAGTAAACGCTTTTCTTCGCATCCATAGCCCCTCCATTTCATCCTTAAGTTTTTTGGTTTCGAACAAGTCCGGTTACCCTCATAAACGAGCGGATTGCTGTAATGGTTGCGTGAAACGGAAGCTTTTTGCGAAAAAATATTACTCGTGCGGCAAGCTCAGCCGCATAACCCGCCAATCCGCCAATCCGCCAACCCGCCAACCTCAAAAGGACAGCTTTCTCAATAATAGATCTAGAAATTAGATCTAATTCTTCGAAACTAACCAAAATGACATAAATAGATCTAAAAACTAGATCTAATACGGCGCACACCACACCAATTCGCCTCAAAAGTACAGCTTTCTCAATAATAGATCTAGAAACTAGATCTAATTCTTCGAAACTAACCAAAATGGCATAAATAGATCTAAAAACTAGATCTAATACGCCGCATATACCAACCTGCCTCAAAAGCGCAGCTTTCTCAATAATTGATCCAGAAACTAGACTTAATTCTTCGAAACTAACCAAAATGACATAAATAGCTCAAAAACTAGATCTAGAAACTAGATCTAGAAACTAGATCAAATATGCTGCTTCCCTCACCAATCGCCCCTTAAATAGCGGCATTCAGTTATGAGTGTTTGGTTTAAAAATGTAATTGAGTAACTTTGGACGTTAAGCGATAGGTGCGAATACGTTTCCCTCCGGATGCTTGTTCAACTAATCCTAGCTGGAACAGCTGCTTTAAATATTTAAGCGCAGTACAGTGACTAACTCCAAGCATCTTCTCGACATCCTTCGGACTGAATGCTGTTACGCTCTCACGGCGCTGTGCCCAACGCAGAAGCTCCCGCGCGGACGAGGGCAATTGCAGATGAAGCGCGTCTGCACGTCCGAGCCCGTATAATTTGCCCAGCAGCTGCTGAATATACTGCTGACATTGTCTTGGTCTTTCCCGGAGATCGTCATAGGAAAAGCGCACTACAATCCAATTGTCCAGGACTAGCTGGTTTTGCCGAAAGCGATCATCCGAAAATTTCCGCCGTGAAGCATTTTTTTGATGCGGCCCAAAACCATCTATTTCAATGGAGATTCGAAAGGGATGGCGAATATAAGCAAAGTCGAGAAACCGGCTGCCATCGCGATAATCATTCACCTCATACTCCGGATGCAAATGTTCAAAGCTGCCTAGCACCTGCCACCAGATATCGATTGCAAAAAGTTGTTCGCCATGATCGTCACGCTCTACAAGCCGTCGTCTTCGCTCACTTGTAGGCTCACGCAGCTCCCTATGCTTTAGTATCCACTCCCTGTAGGCTCGTTCAGCAGTACTCAATTTACCAGCTACCCCCACATCCACGCCAACCAACGCCATCCGATCCACCATCCGATCCGCCATCAGACATCGCGCTCCCATCTTCTGTAAATAAAAAAACACCGCTCACTTCGAACGAATGTCCGAAGAACGAGCGGTGTGCTTCACCTCATACCATTGTAGTTGTGCTGCGAGCAGATGTCATCAGCCCAAACTAACCTTTTACGATGGATCGGCTTTAATATCAACGCGAGCAACTGTCTCTACGCTCCAAGCCTCTCCAAATAATTCACGGCTTCAGCAAGCGTATGAACGGGAACGATCGTAACTTTATAGCCTCTTTTGCGGGCCTCGTCAAAAATATCCTTTTCATTGCTGTCAGAAGCCTTCACATCCGCCGGACAAAAAAATATGTCTACACCAGCAAGCTCGGCAGCAATGATTTTGTCGCGTATGCCGCCGATTTGTCCAACATTGCCGCCCGCGTCGATCGTTCCGGTGCCCGCAATTAACTTGCCATGCGTCAGTTCGCCTTCAGTCAGCTGATCCAATATTTCCAGGGAAAACATGAGCCCTGCGGATGGTCCGCCAATTTCCGATTCCGTATAGGTCACTCTGACCGGCGGATTGATCGTATATTGATCCTCGCTTACAATTCCGATCCGCGGCACAGCTGCATCATCTCCATAAAGCTCAATAGAAAGAGTGAGTCTTTCCTTACCGCGCAGCACGGCCAGCTCCAGCTTATCGCCAATCTTTTTGTTTTTTACGATTACGCTGGCCAGCTCGTTAATTCGCGTCACCGGCTTGCCCTCTGCCTCAACAATTACATCTCCCGGAAAAAGCACTCCAGCTGCCTTGGATTCCGCATAAAGCGCCTGTACGAAAACGCCGGTATACGTCATAGGAACGGGCTTTCCCGCCGCTTCGAGCGATGCGGCGACCGCGTTATTTTGCGAGCTTTTCATCATATGTTCGAGCAGGATTCCGTACTCGGCATCGGTTAGCGTGCCGCGCACCTTTTCGGATTTCCGAATTTCAGTGTCTTTGGCAAACAAGCCGTAAAGCAAGGTTAACGCATTATTTGCTTTTATAGACAGCACGGTTGTAAGGTTGAAGCTGCCTTTCTCGGAGGCATGTCCGTTTTCAACATTTACAAAGTCCGCAAGCTTCTCAATCGTACCAGGCTGATAAATGTAATAGGGCAAGGGGATCAAGGTGAGCACCGCTAAAATAAGGATCAAAGAGAGCAGCGAAATTAGTCTTTTTTTATTGCTGGCATTCGTTTTTCTCGTCATGAAACAAGTCCTCTTTCTGTTTGGGTCGGTTTAGTATAAGATCATTTTAACAGAAGATGGTGATTTGTGAGTAAGAATTTGGAAGGATATGATGATGCAGGGCCAGAATCCTTTGTCAAAATAGCAAGTCGCCGCTGCCGCTAAATGGGTTACTACGTGCATCGTATAGGAGCTGAGCATCATTGATTCGAGTTGCTGCTGCAATTATTGAAAACGAGCAGGGATTATTGCTAATAGCAAGGCGTAAACCGGAGAAGTCACAGGGCGGGCTTTGGGAATTTCCCGGCGGGAAGCTGGAGGAAGGCGAGTCGCCCGAGGCCTGTCTGCGAAGAGAGCTAATGGAAGAGATGGGCATCGAGATCGCTGTACAGAAGCGCTTTGGCGTGAATGAACACAATTATGGCGCGATCCGTATTGAATTGACAGCTTATGAAGCTAAGCTTGTTGCAGGAGAAATTAAATTGATTGATCATGATGAGTATCGGTGGGTTCGAAAAGAGCGGTTAGCCGATTATTCATTCGCACCGGCGGATATTAAGTTTGTTGCTATGCTCATGCAAGGCCAATAAGAGTAACAAGAAGCTGTCCCATGAGGTCGATGACCTGGGGCGGCTTTTTTTATTCCTTAAAATCCATTTGCATGCTGCATATCTACTAAAATATTTCTAATGATCATCGGCATCCTGCTGACTCCCTTATCGCTGGCAAGCTTCGTCTCGAGCGGTGTGACGAGGCGTCATTTCATAGGTGGCGTCAGTATTGTCATTTCAGCATACGCCGCTATTTCAGCACTCATTATGACACTCGGTTACCCGATTGAACAGCTTATTTACGATATGAACGGTTGGCCGCAAGAGCTGCAAAACCCGCATCTGTTTACTTCCTCCTCCCAGCCTGGCTGGATCTTTTTCGAATAGTTCTGCTTATTCTTTGCTTACTTTGGCAGCGGATGGCTCATCGGTTCCGGATTTTATCGCTTTCATTGGGGGGGCGGCATCCTGCTCACGCTGACGGCACTTCTGCCGGCAATGGTGATGGAAGCTGTGTGATCCTCCGATTGGATCGGCAAGCTGCTGCAGACGGCACTTGAGGTTGAACGCGCCCCGCACGCAGTAGTTGTACTGCTTGCGATTATCGTTACGGCACTCGCGGTGGCATCGAACTTCCTAATGATTCGTCATGTGGCCATTAAGAAAAAGACGTTTTAATAGCAAAAGATGGCTGCTCCCCAAGGTCGCGATGATCTTAGGAGCAGCTTTATTTTTTTGGTGCTGCTATCTCATCGTCATATCATTAATTTTTTTTGTAAGCAGGTAATTTCTAGAAGGAGCCGTATCGAAGATTGTCGAAATATAGTAACGTAGAATGATTTGTATTTTTGACATTTTGAGGTGCCCTATGAAAGCTATACCTAAATTCGTAATCGTCCTTGTCTTATCGTTATTTATTGCCATTCCATTTCTAGCCGCGCCTTCCTATGCGTTTACGGATACGCCGACTACCGCGATTACAAAGTGGGAAATGAAGTGGGAGGAGGATTCTAACAATACGGTTCAAAATGTTATTTCCAACGATAAGCCTGATGAGTGGTATTCCTTCTCCTATGAAGACAAATTGCCTGTAAAACCGGCTAATATTCATTCGGCATGGCTCAGATTTCAGCTTCCTGAATTTGATTTAGCAAGGCCGGCGTTGTTAATAAGCAAGCTTACCGCCAAAGACGTCACGATATTTATTGACAATAAACTCGTTTATGAGTCTCATCGGAATTATCCGTATAATAAGAACGAGATTTTACTCTCATTAAGTCCAAATGAATCCAAACAAATGGTATATATTCTTTTGCATACGGATTCCGACTGGCTAGGCTTGAAGAAGCAGATTATTGTAGGTGAAAACCAGATTCTCAGTAAAGACTATCTGAAGAAAGATATACTTGATGTCGTTATTGGGGCGTCGCTTGTATTTGTTTCGCTCGCTATGTTTTTATGCTTCATTTTTTTGAATAAATCTTATTTGGTTGGTTTGAGTTCTCTTTGTGTCGTCATTTTTTCAATCGGACTGATGATTCTCACTCTAACCCCTTATTTACATACCGTTTATAAGGAATATGGACAGGTCATTTACTATCTGTTCGATGTCGGTTCAAATCTATTGATGCCTTCTATTTTTTTCTTTTTTGAGAAAATATTCGGAAGAGGTCCTTTTGGACTTGTTTCCCGATTTAGAAAGCTCCAAGTCGTTATTTCGACGGTGTCTATTTTATGGCTGTTGGCTACTTTTACTTCAGATAAAATCGGAAATCTATACACAACGGCTACAATCTTTACTTTCGGCGGATCGGTCATTATCGGCAATAGCCTACTCATTATTTTTCTTATTAAATATTGCTTGCAAAAAAATAAAGATGCGATTATTTTAACGACAGGATTTGGTATTTTTGCTGTAATTGGTGTCTCAGAAGTGGTTTGGTATTTTATTCAAGATATGAATTACGATCTGTTTTTTTGGAAATGGGGCATTCTTAGTTTTGTGGCATCGCTAATCATCATACTAGCAAGAAGAATATTGCAAAACTACGAGCAGGTTGTGAAATATTCCAAGCAGCTTGAGGTTTTTAATAATGAGCTTCAACGATCTGAGAAAATGGAGATCATCAGCCAATTGGCTGCTTCGGTAGCTCACGAGGTACGCAATCCCTTACAGGTTACAAGAGGTTTTCTCCAACTCCTTCGTGAGAAAACGACGAGCGATAAGGATGAAAGCTTCATGGTGCTGGCGATAGATGAATTAGACCGGGCATCGGAAATAATTACAGACTTTTTAACGTTCGCTAAACCCCAGCTTGAGCAGACGACAATTCTGAATGTTGCGGAGGAGATTCAGAAGATTGAAGGAATACTTGCTCCGTTAGCGATTATGCAAGGCGGAGTTATTAAGGTTGATGTAGCATCCAATTTATATGTACGCGGAAATTCATCTAAACTAAAGCAAGCACTTATAAATATTATCAAGAACAGTATCGAAGCGTTAAATAAAGAAGGGATTATCCATATTCGAGCTTACATGGATGACTCCGATCATGTAGTCATTTGTATAAGAGACAATGGTGAAGGTATGCACGAGGCAGATATAAAAAGACTGGGTGAGCCGTATTATTCCAAGAAAACGAAAGGAACCGGTTTAGGATTAATGGTGACATTCCGAATTATTGAGGTGATGCAGGGTAGAGTTAAGTTTATTAGTAACAAAGGGGTAGGTACGGAGGCAATCATTCATATCCCTTCAGTAAATAAATAGCGCTGGCTGCTCTTGGGTGAGTTGACCAGCGCTTGTTTTTTGTCATTTTATTGCCATGCGGCTCCCTCTGAATTGTTTGCGCTCGTAACCTCTTGAGGGCTCTGTGGAAGGACTAAATAATATTTATTGGCTGATTCTTCTAGTACTTCTACTTCGATTGTATCCGGTACATCAATGCCAAAAGCGTCTTTCACTGCTGCTTTAGGGTCTGCGATAAGCTTTTTCTTGAATTCGGCATCTTCCCATGCTTTTTGAATGATTTGTTCTTGTAACGTTTGCTCTGCGGTCACATTAATCACCCTTCCGAATATGTATAAGTTTACCATAATAAGTGTAACAGGTTTATTCGACAATATCTATATTAAATTCGTATATTCGACAAAAGATAGATTCTATAGCACCTTTCAAAATTATTTAAAATATGAAAGGCGGTTTTATATACCCGCTATTTCTGTCTTTGAATTAAGTCTAATGTCCTGATTTATACTCAATCTTATTATAACTAGTGCGTGAAACTTTGCTTTTGACAAATTTTTTTGAAAATAGGGAAATGTTAGAAGGAGCTAAATCGAAGATTGTCGAAATGTAGTAATGTGGAAGGATTTGCATTTTTGATAATTTGAGGTGTTCCTTATGAAACCGTTATGTAAATTCGCGATAGTCTTTGTCCTCTTTCTATTCATGTCCATTCCATTTGCTGCGTCCATCTATGCGTTATCTGATGCACCGACTACCGCTATTACAGAATGGGAGATGATGTGGGAGGAGGATCCTGACAGTTCGGTTCAGGATGTTTTGTCTAGCAAAGAGAGTGAATGGATCAAGATCGAATATGGGAATAAGTATCCACGAGTGCCGGATGGTATTCAGGCTGCTTGGATAAGATTTGATTTACCGGAGCTGACTTGGTCAGTTCCTGTTTTGTTAATAAATAAGTTATATGCTAAGAATGTGAAAATCTATATAAATGAGCAGAATGTGTTTGAATCTAATCGTGAATATGCTTTTGATCAAAATCATTTTTTACTGCCTTTAGATTCAAGAAATTCTCATACAACAGTGTACATGAAGGTAGACACCTTTACAGACCGCATAGGATTACAGGACCAACTGATAGTTGGAGAATATCAAGTTGTTGCCAAAGATTATATGAAGAGAGATTTGGCTGATGTCATTTTAAGCGCATCGCTCATTTTTATATCAATTTCGATGCTCGTTAGTATGCTTTTTCTCAATAAAACGTTTATTAAAGGCTGGAGTTCATTGGGTACGGTTATTTTATCCATTGGATTAATGATTCTTACTTATTCACCGTTTCTTTATACTAATTTTAGTCAATATGGTCGGATTAGTTATTATTTGTTTGATATTTCTTCCACTCTGTTAATGCCATCACTGTACTTCTTTATTGAAAAAATATTTGGGCGGGGTCCGTACGGTTTAATTACACGTTTTAGAAAAATCCAAGTTGTTTTTGCGATTACTTGCATAGTATGGCTATTCATCAGTTTTAAATGGGAAAGCTTATACGAGCTGTATACATATGTTGCAATATTTTCATTTGGAGTTTCAGTTATAATTGGCAATGGATTATTTATTAGCTCTCTTATTGTGTTTTGTCGAAAAGGTTACAAAGATGCTATTATCATGTCTACTGGACTGATTGTTTTTGCTGCAATAGGCGCAGGAGAAGTTTTATGGTATTTTGCAAGCGGTGGCTTGCATCTAATGTTTTATTGGAAGTTTGGTATACTTGGTTTTTTAACGTCTCTAATTGTTATATTAGTAAGACGTATCTCTCAAAACTACGACCAAGTCGTAAAATATTCTAAGCAGCTAGAAGTGTTCAATAACGAACTTCATCGTTCCGAGAAAATGGATGTGGTCAGTCAACTTGCCGCGTCAGTTGCTCATGAGGTACGTAATCCGTTGCAGGTAACGCGCGGCTTTCTTCAGCTTCTAAGTGCGAGAACAAGTAACGATAAAGATAAGAGTTATATGATACTTGCCATTAATGAGCTTGATCGCGCTTCTGAGATTATTACCGATTTTTTGACTTTTGCTAAACCGCAACTAGAGAATACGACATTGCTGAATATAAAAGAAGAATTACATCAGATCGAAGGTATCATTGTGCCATTGGCGACGATGCAAGGTGGGATAATTAATGTGAAATCTGGTGCTGATTTGTATGTGCGTGGTAACTCATCTAAATTAAAACAAGCACTAATAAATATAATCAAAAATAGTATTGAAGCTCTGGGTGAAGAAGGAGTAATAGATATCCATGCTTATGAGAACCAGGCAGAAAATCAGGTACTGATCCAAGTAAAGGATAATGGTGAAGGGATGAGTGAAGCGGATATAATGAGGTTGGGTGAGCCTTATTATTCTAAGAAGACTAAAGGGACCGGTCTAGGGCTCATGGTCACTTTTCGTATTATTGAAGTAATGCAAGGGAAAATTATGTTCAAAAGTACGAAGGGCGTAGGCACTGAAGTGATCATCTGCTTTCCGGCATCTATAGAGAAATAGCGTTTATGTCTCAAGGCATAAAACGCTATTTTTTTGTATTAAATTATAACCATTTAGGTACATCTACTTGGTTCTCATCTTCAATCTCAGCAGGATTTTGCGGAAGCACCAAATAATATTTATTAGCCGATTCTTCTACTACCTCTACATCGAATGAATCCGGTACATCAACGCCAAAGGCTTCTTTAACGGCTGCTTTCGGATTGGCGAGAAGCTGTTTCTTGAATTCGGCATCTTCCCAAGCTTTTTGAATGATTTGTTCTTTCAACGATTGTTCTGTGGACACCATGTTCACCCTCTCGAATATGTATAAGATTACCATACCCAGTTTATCATGGTCTTTCGACAAATTCTATATAAAATTACAAATATTCGACAATTAACAGAAACTATTCTACCTTCTTTGTTTCATAAGCAGACAAAAAGTACTCAAACCCGCCCTTAAGCAGCTGCTTCCTATTTGTATCTATCATCTCGGCAGCCTGGTTCAAATGATCTAGAAGAAAGGCGTGAAAGTCTAGTATTTCACCAGTGCTAATATCCATAGCTAGCAGCCTCTCATGGTTATCAAAAGCATATTGCACATATTGCGTCATGCATCCTCTAATATAAATAGCATTTTCTGCGTCTTTCTCAGTCAAAGGCTCACCCGAGGCTCGTCCCGCAGCAATCATCGCCAGTAGGCCGTTATAGCTGCCTTCCGCCAAATCTTCCTTCCAGTCCGCGTAGTCGTCAGCCATCTGAAGCGTCATCAGTACGAGATCGATGGCATGCTCAAGCTTATCTATTAATTCATCGCCTCCGGTTAGCAGCAGCGCGCCTGTGCTGGCGATTTTGACGGGACCGGCTTTTCCTGCTGTACGGATAGGTTCATTTACAAAGTAATCGTCGCGGTCCTCATTCATTACGCTATCGGCCCATGTTGTCACATAACGGTGATAATAACTCCAAAATGGCGAATCTGACGGGAATAACTCGCGAAACACGCTGAACATTTCAAGCAGAAGCAGATTGCCCAGTGCGAGCTGATCCTTCCATGTCGATGAAGGCGCGTTGTCCATTACATCATCCTGAATAAAAAAATAGAGCATTCCATATACATTAGCTAATGCCAGACGTTCACACTGCGAATCGCTTATCCCGGACAGTTCTTTCATCCAAAAAGGGAGCAGGCTGCAAATATAGTCTTTGCCGCTTTCATGCTTCACCGGGTTGAATTTGTCTGCATAGGCAAGACCAACGCTATTCAGCGGCCAGGGAAAAGCCGCAATGCGGACTTCGGCCTCCGTGTAAACTTGCTCCAACTGCTTTTTATAACGGTCATACCATTCCATTTCTCTGCCTCCGCCATCATCAGAAAGGATTAAATTACAATACTAAATTGCTTTTTGGAGCATATAAATAGTATACAAACGCTGTGAATCTTTTCCTACTATATCATTTTTCAAACATGAAAATCTTAACATTTTTTTGAGCATTAGGTAAAAAGGGCGAACTACTTATTGAGTAAACAGAAGAAATCCAGTAAAATGAAGTCAGATTACAATATTGAAAAGTTTGGTAGTCTCATCTTTGTCACACTATACTTACAAACTGGACTAAGGTCGGGGATAAACCTATTACCTGAGCAGGTTTAGAATTTAGTTCTCCTGCATTAAAGTTAATACCTAGATGAAAGTTCTTTAATGTGGAGGTAGTACGGCATGAATAGAGATGCAGAAATTTATGTGCTCTTGACGAATACGGGGACTCTATTTTCGAAGACAATAAGATGGTATACGAAGAATATGTTAAATCATGCATCGATAGCTTTTGACAGCGATCTGAATGAGGTATACAGCTTTGGCAGAAAGAATCCGAGCAATCCATTTTTTGCGGGGTTTGTTAAGGAGGACGTGCGCGGCGAGTTTTTCGAGCATTCGACTTGCGCGCTGTACAGATGCACGATCGACCACAGCGCCTATGTAAACATCAGGAATCAGATTCATCATATGGAGAAAAACCGGGATCAATACAAATACAATCTGCTTGGCATGCTTGGTATTATGCTTAATATTGAGATGAAACGGGAATATGCTTACTTTTGCTCACAGTTTGTAGCTTCGGTGTTTGAGCAAAGCGGCGTGAATTTAGTCGATAAGCCGTCGTTGTTCGTAACTCCTGCCGATTTGGAAAAAACAGCATTGCTCGAGTTAGTATACCACGGCAGGCTGCAAGCCTATACAGGCTGCCAAGAGGAAATTAAAGCGACAGGTACATTCCGGACAGCTTAAAGAAGATCTCTCATGGAGAGGTCTTTTTCTTTTTTAAAGAAGCAGTTAGCTCGTATATTACATCTGGGAGGCTGGTTATAACATGTCCATCATCAGTTTTGGTATTGTCGGCGGAGGCTGGCGCGCGGAGTTTTACATACGAATCGCGAAAGCGCTGCCGGAGCGGTTTCACATTCATGCGATGCTCGTTCGGGACGAGGAGAAAGGGCGGGCCATTGAGGCAAAATGGGGCATTCGGACCGTTCGCAATCTGCAGCAATTTACGGCGGAGGCAGCGAACTTAAGCTTTGCAGTCGTATCGGTGCCGCGAACGGCAGCGCCGGATGTGATACGCGAATTAACCGAACGGCGTATTCCCGTTCTTGCGGAGACGCCGCCAGCAGCCGATCTGGCTGCGCTTACCGCGCTCTGCGAATCATTGCCCAAGGACGCTAAAGTACAGGTGGCAGAGCAGTATTTGTATCAGCCGATGCATGCGTCCCGTATTCAAGTTGCCCGCTCAGGCAAGCTGGGAGAGGTGAATCATGCACAGGTTTCGGCCGCTCATGATTATCACGGCATAAGCTTAATTAGACAGCTGCTTGGCGTCGGCTTCGAGGAGGCTGTCATTAGCGGTGAGCAGTTTGAATCAACGATTATGCAGGGTCCAAGCAGACAAGGGGATCCGCTTGAAGAACGAATGGTCCAGTCGGTGCAGCGGATCGCAACGCTTCGTTTTGGCGACAAGCTTGCCGTATATGATTTTACGGGCGATCAGTATTTCTCCTGGATTCGGCGCAGCCGGATACTTGTCAGAGGCACGAGGGGCGAGCTTATGAATTCAGAATTGAACTATTTGAAGGACTATAGAACGCCTGTTTATACGGAGCTTCGCAGAGTGGATACGGGTCATCACGGCAATTTGGAGGGCTACTATCATCGCGGCGTTACCGCGGACGGGGAATGGCTGTACCGCAATCCTGTCGCTCCGGCAAGACTCAGCGATGATGAAATCGCGATAGCTTCATGCTTGCTGCGCATGGGCGAGTACGCCACTGGAAGCGGAGCCTCTTTCTATAGCTTGGCCGAGGCTGCACAGGATCATTATTTGTCGCTCATAATGGGACAAGCGATCGCGTCAGGCCAGTCGCTAAAGACGGAAAAACAAATTTGGATGAAGCCATAAATATAGAGTCATATTATAGATGCTTGTATGTTAAAATAATCGCAGCTCACGAAAGCGGGGCAGCGTTTATTTTTTTATGAAAGGGGTTACACCAGCGTGAAAAAAATACTGCTCATATATGGAATTCTCATCGTAACCTTCATGCTGTTCGTCTTTTATAACCAAAAAATCGGTTACCGCAATGCGGATCCGAACCCATGGGAGCAGATGGATGAAGGGCTGCGCGGCACCATTGACGAGAAATATGTTATGGTCACCTTTCTCTCTGGTATCGAGTATTGGAAAACGGCGATTAAAGGGTTCGAGGATGGCGCACAGGCGCTAAACGTATCGGTCGAGTATCGCGGCGCGACACAGTATGATGTGAATGAGCAGGTAACCGTCCTTGAGCAGGTTATCGCCAAAAAACCGGCAGGCATCGCATTGTCGGTCATGAATGCGAACGCATTGACCGGCTCCATCAATAAAGCAGTCGAGGCTGGCATTCCTGTCGTGCTGTTCGATGCAGGTGCGGACAAGAGCAAGGCGTATTCCTTCCTCGCTACTAACAATTATGATGCAGGGGTTACGGCAGCGCATAAAATGGCCGAGCTCATTGGACATAAAGGCAAAGTTGCTATCGTAACGCAGCCCAACCAATTGAATCATCAGGAACGGACGGTCGGGTTCCAAGAGACGATTTTTAAGCAATATCCGGAAATAGAAGTGGTCGCGATTAAAGACGGCAAGGGAGATCAGCTTGTGTCGGGGCAGATGGCGGCCAAGGTGATGAAGCAGCATCCCGATGTGCAGGGCTTTTTCGTGACAGAGGCGAATGGCGGCGTCGGCGTCGGCAAGATATTCGAGCATAATAACAAAGTAAAGATCATCAGTTTCGATACGGACAAAGGTACGCTGGATATGGTGAAAGAGGGCACGATCTCTGCTACCCTCGCTCAAGGAACGTGGAATATGGGTTACTGGTCCTTGCAGTTTCTGTTCCATCTCCATCACAATATGACGGAGCAGAGCGCCACTGCCGTTATGGGCGGAGCGCCACTGCCGAAATTTGTGGATACGGGCATAACCGTCGTCACGCAGGACAATGTCGACAGCTTCTATGCGAAATAACGGATAGCGTATGTTGAAATGAGAGGATGCCATTTGAAACAGCTGAAATTTTTTCAATTAAATAACTTGCCGATTCGTTACAAGCTGATCATTATGTTTTTGCTTATTTCCATATTGCCCTCAATAGGGCTCGGTCTGCTCATCGACTATACGGTCGAGCGCATTATTGGCAGGCAGGTCAATGAAAATACGCTTCAGCTAATTGGGAAAGTGAATAAGTCGCTGGAGTTTTACGTCAGCAATATGCAAAATATGACATACCTCATTGCTTTTGACCCTGGCGTTCAGCAATTTTTGAAAGGAAATAACAGCGGAGGGTCCGAGGCGGAACAGGAGGACAGCGTCTACAGCATGCATAAATTTTTGCAAGGCTTCACCACGCTGTATTCGGAAGTTGCCGGCGTAATGGTGGTTAATAGTAAAGGCGATTATATAAGCAACGAGCTGTATGCACGCAGTCCGCAGCCTCTGACGGAGGAAAGCTGGTTCAAGGAGGCGGTTGCGGGCAAAGGGATTTATAAAATTCTCGGCAAGCCGGGTCATCGCAATATTACGAGCCATGCGAATTACAAGGAGGACGAAGTGATTTCCGTTGTCCGCGCGATTCTTAATCCGAATACGCAGCAGGTAGAGGGCGTCGTGCTCATTGATTTAAAGCTCAGAGTCATCGCAGAGGCTGTGAAGGATGTAAGACTGGGGAAAACGGGCTATTTGCTGGTCATTGATCATGACGGGGGACATATTTATTCCCCAGCTAAACCTATTATTCGCGATATACCGAAGCAATGGGTGATGGAAGGCAGTACGGGCAATTTCTCGCAAACCGTGGATGGTGAAAAATTGCAAATTATTTACCGGAAATCATCGTTCACCGATTGGACGACGGTCGGCGTGTTTTCATCCAGAGAATCGGCGCTTGAAGTGCAGGAAATCCGCTTCTATGTCATCACTTTCGTATTCTTTCTCTGCTTGCTCAACATCGCGGCTGCCATTTATTTGGCGCATTCGATGTCCAGGCCGATCAATCAGCTGATGTCGTTTATGCAAAAAGCGGAGAACGGCGATCTGACGATCCGGTACTGGGGCGAGCGAGAGGATGAAGTCGGCAAGCTTGGCCGGAGCTTTAATACGATGCTGGCCCAAATGAATAAGCTGCTCAGCTTAACCGAGCTTCAGGGACGGCATAAGCGGGAGGCTGAGCTGCGCAGTCTGCAAGCGCATATTAAGCCCCATTTTTTATACAATACGCTCGATACGATTCATTGGATGGCGCGGAAAAAAGGAGCAGAAGACGTCGCGGAGGTCGTGCAATCGCTATCCAGGCTGTTCCGGATCGGTCTCAGCAAAGGCAATGACATCATTCCGCTTACAGATGAAATCGAGCATATTCAAAGCTATCTCGTTATTCAGAAGACAAGGTACAAGGATAAGCTGAATTATACAGTGGATATCAGTCCGGATGTTGGGCAGCTGTATGTAATCAAGCTGGTGCTTCAGCCTATTGTAGAAAATGCGATTTATCACGGAATTAAGGAACGGAGAGGTCCGGGTCATATCGCGATAAAAGCATATGTGGACGAAGGCTCGCTGCAGTTGTCTGTCAGTGATGACGGCGTCGGAATACCGCCCGAGAAACTGGAGCAGCTGCGGAAGCTGCTGAAGAGCACGGTAGCTTCGCCGAAGCTTTCGGAGCATGATCTTAAGGAACTTAGAGAACGGGAACATCAAGATGTGCTCCGTTCCAAAAAGCTGCAGGAGCAGCAGGGCTACGGCGTTCTAAACGTGCAGGCCAGAATACAGCTGACGTTTGGCGAACGATACGGCATGAGCATAGAGAGCGCGGCGGGTAAAGGTACGACTGTGACGATTGCACTGCCGATTTTGCGGGATATTCATGGGTAGAGAGGCGGATTACAATTGGATGGCCTATTGAAAGTATTAATTGCTGATGATGAGCCGATTATTCGGGAGGGTGTCCGGGATTCGGTCGATTGGACTTCGCTCGGCATGCGCGTGTGCGCGGAGGCGGAGGATGGCGAGGAGGCGCTGGAGCTGGCGCTTCTGCATCAAATTCACGTTGCGCTGGTCGATTTGAACATGCCGATCATGAACGGTATTGCGCTCATGAAGGAGCTGCGGCAGAAGCTGCCGCAATGCCGCATTATTATCATTACGGGCCATGATGAATTCGCTTATGCGCAGGAGGCGATTCGGCTTAGTGTGGATGATTATATTTTGAAGCCGGCTGATGGCGATCAGCTGCGGCAAGTGCTTACCCGGATAAGGCAGGATCTGGAGACGGCTCAGAAGCAGAAGGAGCATTTGCAGCAGGCCTCTAAACAAATCGTAAAAAACTTTCCGCTTATGCGGGAAAGGTTCTGTCTCGAGTGGATTGAAGGCACGCTGACGGAGGACGAGCTGCTGGAACAGCTGCAGTTTTTGCGGCTTCCGGCGGAGTCTCCCGCCCTGCTCAGCGTAATCCGTTGGCCCGAGCTTAATGCGAGCATGCCGCTAAGAAAGGAAAACGACCGGCAGCTCTTTTTATTTGCGATTGAGAACATCGTATCAGAAATGCTTGAGAGCTATGAAAAAGTATTATTTCGCGATCATGCCGACTTAATTGTCATGATTCTGTGGGGAACGGTGCCGGAAGCGCTTATTTCAGATATGCAGCATGCGGTTCAGGCTTACTTGAAAATATTGGTACATGTGTTTACCCAATCGGTTGAGGAAGGTCTGCTGTCTGTTCCTGCCGTCTACCGGCAATGCAAGGCGGGTATTTACAAAGAGACGGTCATGTCTCCGCTCGTACGCCGGGCACAGGACTATATTCGCGAGACGTACATGGATGCGGATATGAGTCTCGAAGCATTCGCGAACCTTATGCAGGTATCGCCCGTTTATATGAGCAGGATCATTAAGCAAGAGCTGGGCACTTCATTTGTCAGCCTTGTGACTCAGCTTCGCATGAACAAAGCGATCCAACTGCTTAATGCGACCGATTTGCCGATCAATGAAATCGCCGAGAAGGTTGGGTACGATACGCAGCATTACTTCAGCACCGCTTTTAAGAAGGCGGTCGGCGTCTCGCCTAACCAATACCGCAAAGGCGCAGCCTTCCAGGAGGATGAGCGTTAAATGTAGAGATAACCCTAAATTTGTATGCCCTGTCGGTGCCTTATCGCACTGATCGGGCATTTTTTTATTTACCTCGATGCAGGTTTAATTTTTATAAAAAAGGTAGCTTTATTGCAAAGACGATAGCCGCCCCCGAATGTATATTAATTAAGCAGAAACAAACTTGTTAGAGACGAAAGGGGACGGCACACATGAAAAAAGGGCTGGCTTTACTTGTTGTAACGGCACTTGTATTCGTACTTTCAGCATGCGGAGCATCAAATAACGGAGGCAGCGGCGACAGCGGCTACGTAGGCATCTCGATGCCAACGAAATCATCCGAGCGCTGGGTAGGCGACGGAGCGAACATGGTGAAGGAGTTCGAAGGGCTCGGCTACAAGACAGACCTTCAGTACGCGGAGGACGTTATTGAAAACCAAGTATCCCAAATTGAAAATATGATTACGAAAGGCGTCGATATTCTCGTTATTGCGCCGATCGACGGCGAGTCGCTGAGTGACGTGCTTGGCAAAGCGAACAAAGAAGGCATTGAGGTTATCGCTTATGACCGTTTGATCAAAAAAACGGAGAATGTCAGCTACTATGCGACGTTCGACAACTTTAAAGTAGGCGTGCAGCAGGCTTCTTATATTGAAGAAAAGCTTGGCCTTAAGGACGGCAAGGGCCCGTTCAACATCGAGCTGTTCGCAGGCTCTCCTGACGACAACAATGCTTACTTCTTCTTCGACGGTGCGATGTCCATTCTTAAGCCTTACATCGATAGCGGCAAGCTGGTCGTCCGGAGTAACCAGACGACGATGGATCAAGTCGCAACGCTCAGATGGGACGGCGCGCTTGCTCAATCCCGTATGGATAACCTGCTGAGCGCAAACTACGCAACGGAGAAGGTACACGCGGTATTGTCGCCATATGACGGCATCAGCATCGGTATTTTGTCCTCCTTGAAAGGGGTTGGCTACGGCTCGGGCAGCAATCCGCTTCCAGTAGTAACCGGTCAAGACGCGGAGCTTGCTTCCGTGAAATCGATCATATCTGACGAGCAGACGCAAACGGTATTTAAAGATACACGTGAGCTTGCGAAGAAAGCGGTAGCGATGGCGGACAGCATTTTGAAAGGCACCGAAGTGGAAGTGAATGACACCAAAACGTACGATAACGGCGTGAAGGTTGTTCCTTCGTTCCTGCTTGAGCCTGTTTCGGTCGACAAAGCGAATTACAAGACAGCACTCGTTGACACGGGTTATTACACCGAAGACCAACTTAAATAATTCGTATTTCAAAGGTGCTCCTGCGATTTAGTGATGGTTGCCCAGACTGTCACTAAGGCGTTTTTATTAACACTAAGGGCGTGATCATGACATGACGACAGGCATCATCCTCGAAATGAAAAATATAACGAAGACGTTTCCGGGCGTCAAAGCGCTGGAAAATGTGAACTTGCAAGTAAAAGAAGGTGAAATTCACGCGCTCATGGGAGAGAACGGCGCAGGCAAGTCAACGCTCATGAAGGTGCTCAGCGGTGTGTATCCGCATGGCTCGTATACGGGCGATATTTTGTACAAAGGACAAGTATGCGAGTTTAAAGATATTTCGCAGAGCGAGCAGCTCGGCATCGTTATCATTCATCAGGAATTGGCGCTGATCCCTCAGCTTTCGATATCGGAAAATATATTTTTGGGCAACGAGCAGTCGAGAAGAGGCATTATCAATTGGAACGACACGGTCATGAAGACGAAGGAATTGCTGCAAACGGTCGGTTTAAATGAATCGCCGGACACGCTCATCTCTTCGATCGGCGTCGGCAAGCAGCAGCTCGTCGAAATTGCGAAGGCGCTTTCGAAGAAAGTGAAGCTGCTGATTCTCGATGAGCCGACAGCCGCGCTGAATGAAGAAGACAGCGAAAATTTGTTGAACCTGCTGCTTGCCTTTAAGAAGCAGGGCATCTCATCCATCATGATTTCGCATAAGCTGAATGAAATTACGAAGGTTGCCGATTCCATTACCATTCTGCGCGACGGTCAAACGATTGAAACACTCGATATGGTGAAGGACCGTATCACGGAGGATCGGATTATTAAAGGGATGGTCGGCCGCGATTTGACGCAGCGCTATCCGGTGCGCGAGCCGAATATTGGAGATACGATTTTTGAAGTGAAAGCGTGGAACGTTTACCATCCAACGCAGCAGGACCGCAAGGTGATCGAGGATGTAAATATGCACATCCGCAAGGGTGAAATCGTTGGAATCGCCGGACTTATGGGCGCCGGACGGACGGAGCTGGCGATGAGCATATTCGGTAAATCCTACGGCAAACGAATAAGCGGAGACGCCCTTTTGAAGGGCAAGAAAGTGCAGCTAAATTCGATCAATCAAGCGATTGACCACGGCATTGCTTATGTGACAGAGGACCGCAAGCATTATGGGCTCATTCTTATCGATGACATTAAACGGAACATTACGTTGACCAGTCTGCACAAAATATCGCGGAATACGGTCGTGAATGCGAACCAGGAAATCGTCGAAGCGGAAAGATTCCGCTCGAAGCTTAATATAAAGACGCCAAGCATTTTGCAGAAGACAGGCAATCTAAGCGGCGGCAATCAGCAAAAGGTCGTGCTCAGTAAGTGGATCTTCTCGGAGCCTGAGGTGCTCATGCTGGATGAACCGACACGGGGCATTGATGTCGGCGCCAAATATGAAATTTATACGATCATTAATCAGCTTGCGTCGGAAGGCAAAGGCGTGCTGATCATTTCATCGGAGCTTCCGGAGCTGCTTGGCATGTGCGATCGCATTTATGTGATGAGCGAGGGCAGGCTGACCGGCGAGGTAACCAGGCAGGAAGCCACGCAGGAGCATCTGATGAAATTAATGACGAAGAGCAGGAGGTAAGGCAGATGGAAGCAATCAGCAAATTGTTCAAAAGCAATATCCGCCAATACGGCATGATTATCGCACTCGTATTAATAATGGTGCTGTTCCAGATTTTAACCGACGGCATTCTGCTGAAGCCGCTCAACATAACGAATCTCATTTTGCAAAACAGTTATATTCTCGTACTCGCAATCGGCATGCTTCTCGTCATCATTACGGGGCATATCGATTTGTCGGTAGGCTCGGTTGCCGCGTTCGTCGGCGCGATCTCAGCGATACTAGTCGTCAATATGCACATTCCTTATCCCATTGCGATCGTCTTATCACTTGTATTCGGTGGTCTGGTGGGCGCTTGGCAAGGCTTCTGGGTCGCTTATATACGAATTCCGTCGTTTATCGTTACGTTAGCGGGAATGCTGTTATTCCGCGGCCTGACGATGGTCGTCTTGAACGGTCAGTCGATATCGCCCTTTCCGGAAGGGTTTCAACGAATCAGCTCCGGCTTCATTCCGGATTGGTTCGGCGGCGGCGACATTCATGTGCTTACGATAATCATAGGGATTATCTTATCGCTCGTGCTTGTATTTACGGAGTGGCGCAACCGGTTAACGCAGCAGCGTTATCAATTCAGTGTAGCGCCGGCGCCGCTGTTCGCGCTGAAGCTGGTCGGAATCGTGGCGATTATCAACTTGTTCACTTATGTACTGGCAGCCTATGAAGGCATTCCGAATATTCTCATCGTCTTATTTGTACTCGTTGTTGTGTATACCTTTGTTATGAATAAGACAGTCATGGGACGTCATATTTATGCGCTTGGCGGCAATGAGAAAGCTGCTAAATTGTCCGGTGTCAAAACGAAGCGGATGACCTTCTGGGTGTTCGTCAATATGGGCGTGCTCGCTGCGCTGTCGGGATTATTGTTCGCGGCAAGGTTGAATGCGGCAACGCCGAAGGCCGGCGTTAACTTTGAGCTGGATGCGATCGCGGCTGTCTTTATCGGAGGCGCTTCGGCAACCGGCGGGATCGGTACGGTTATCGGCGCCATTATCGGCGGACTCGTCATGGGCGTTATGAATAACGGGATGTCGCTTGTCGGCCTCGGCATCGATTGGCAGCAGGGAATTAAAGGCTTGGTGCTGCTGCTCGCGGTAGCGTTCGACATTTATAACAAAAATAAAGCGGCATAATAGAGGACGGGCGTCCGGTTACACGGGCCCCGTCTTTTTTAATTTTATAAAGGATGGCGGGAAGATAGGCGAACCGATGAGGTTTATGGTATGATTTTTGGAAAAGGGAGGGATCGGCGTGAAGGGACAAGGTGTGCTAATATCCGCGTTAGTGTTCGCGCTTCTCATCGCGATTTTTGCCGTTATTAATGTTGAATCGGTGCAGGTAAACTTCTTATTTACGAAGGCGACGCTTCCGCTTATTCTCGTAATTTTGGCATCGACGCTGCTCGGAGGCTTGACGGTAGGCCTGCTTGGTCTGATTCGTCAAATCCGCTTGCAGCGGACGGTCAAGTCGCTTGAGAAGCAGGTGTCCGAGCTGACGGCTGAGGCTGAGCTGCTCGGCATATCGAAGGGAGCAATCCCGCAAGCTGAATAACCCACCCTGAGATAGCGAGGCCAATGATGTTTATTTATACGTATGCAAGCCATGAGGATGAGGCCGCTTTGTGCGGGCTTGAGCTGCAAACGCTGTTTGGGCAAAGGGCCTTTGGCGGCGTCATCAAAAGCTCACATGGGCTTTCGGTTGACCGCAGCCCGTTCGTGAAACGGCGTATCTCGGTCAAGGTGGAGGGAAACAGCCTAGAGGAGCTGGTTTTACAGCTTCCGTCGATCGAGTTGGGCGGCCAAACGTTTAAGGTGTTGTTTACTCCCGGCGACGAGGCGTTCACTTACGAGGAGCAGCGGCAGCTTGAGCGGGCGGCCGGCTCGGCCATTCGCGGCAAGGCGGACATGCGCAGGGCTGAGCGGCTGTTTGGCCTGACAAAGCTGAATGGGCGCTGGTACTTCGGGCCTTGCGAGGAGAACGGCGCCATATGGTTAAAGCATCAGAATAAGCCGCAAAATTATTCGACGGCGCTCCCGACAAGAGCGGCCCGGGCGATCGTTAATGTTGCGGCGGGGCAAGCCCTAGAGCAGCTGCGGCTAATCGATCCGTGCTGCGGAATGGGAACCGTCCTTATTGAAGCGATGTCGATGGGCATCGACATCGAAGGCGTTGATCTTAATCCGCTGGCAGTGAGAGGGGCGCGCGTAAATCTTGCTCATTTTGGCTATCCTGACCGGGTACGGCTTGGGGATATGCGGCTTATTGAAGGGCATTACGAGGCGGCGATCGTCGATATGCCCTACAATTTATGCTCTGTGCTGCCGGATGACGAGCAGCTTGTCATGCTGAAGAGCGTAAGGAAATTGGCGAAGCGGGCGGTTATCGTAACGACAGTACCGCTCATGCGGCAGCTGGGGCTGGCAGACTGGCGGATCACCCACAGTACAACACTGAGTAAAGCCTCTTTTACCAGATATATAAGTGTAGTAGAATAAGAACTATGTAGTGCATGAAACGAGGTGAACCTATGTCTACAATTGATCAAAACGAATCTGCGGAGCAGCCGAAACAGCTGACTCAAGCGGAGAAAGCGAAGCAGCTGCTCGCTCAGAAGAAGCAAGCGAAAGCAGGCGGAGCGCCTGGCCAAACGCACCTATCCACAGGGACGCAGGCACTAAAGAGCCAGAACACGAAGAAAGTAAACAATCAACGTAAAAAAATGGGTGTATAGCTGCAGGAGTCGATTTTTGCATGCAGCATTAGCAATGAGGAAGAGCGCCGGCTGGCAACAGCTGGGCGCTCTTTTGCGTTGGCACATGTAAAGGCCATTCAACGTAAAATAAAAGATGGACGGGGATCATAAAGAGAGAACTTACTTAATGTAACGGAAATTGCGCGCATGTTTGGGATACAAGGTAAATTTACACGGTAATAACAATTATATTTACGAATGAATCCAGCGTCTAACCCACATAATGAATATACGTCGAAATTAGCAAATGTAAGGGCCTAAAAGGCTCGAATGATGTCACACATGAAGTTTTTTACGAAACGGGCTGTGCTTCCAGAGGAAAGCGACTAACGTTTACGTTTATTACGGAGGGATTCGTTATGACGGCGACCAAACCATCACGAATGAGCATCTATTTGCTTGCCGGTGTGGCAACATCCAACAGTATTTTTACCGAATGCAAAGCGAAGCTCGAAAAGTTGTTTCAATTAGACGGCATCGAACCAGTCATCCATGTCATATTTCCTTATGGCGATGCCAGCCGCAGCTTGGTCAGGCAGGTGCTTGAAGTAAAGAGCGATTTGTCTAACCGCTTAAAAGCAGGACGTATCGGCGGGCAGCATGCGCTGGGCAAAATCAAACAGACGCTTACGAATGACCGCATACTGATGATCGGCCATAGCGGAGGCGGAGCGGCAGCATACCAAGCGGCGAAAATGTTGTATGAACAAGACAAAGTTGAAGATTTCCGCATCGTGCAGGTCGGATCGCCGCGAACGCCGATTGATCCTAAGCTGCAGGATCGCGTTAGTTATTTTCATTCTATCGATAGATCAGGCAGGCCCAATGATCCGATTAGCCGAATCGGCACTTGGGGAGGTTGGAGTAAAAACGGATATTCGGTGCCGAGATGGAACCGTATGAAATATGCTCCCGGCTATGTCGAAGGCATACCTACGATCGGCGGGCATGCTGATTATTTTCGCCATACGGAGGACTATGCCGATCAAGAGGCCGTCTGCAACTTGGATAAAACGGTTGACCGCGTGCGCGGCTGGTTAAAAGGTTGGGTATGACTGAAGGTGACTCCAATTAAAAATAGTGAGGATAATCTTGCGCGCCATGAACCAGCTTCATGGAGAATAGGATTTTCCTCACTATTTTTTTGTAATATATGCTGCTAAAGCTCAATCGCCGGACACCAGCCGGGCGGCTCGGAACAGACGGACAAGGCAAAAGCGGGGTCCTCGTTTGCAAGATTAGCGAAATAGCTCGGTAAAATATGGTTGCCGGCAACGGAGCCCATTCGGAACGAACGCTTAACCTCGCCCTTTACGTGCATATAGTAGTAGGTTTGTTTCGTATTTGGCGATTGGTAAACGAGTGTGGGCAGATGAGGGACGATATCAAATTCGTTCTGAAACCGCCAGTGTGTGGCGACCGTTGAATTATAGCTGCTGGCAAATTTGGGATCGCCGACTCGCGGAGCGCCAAATGTATACACGATGGGAGCCGTAAATGCGGAGTTGTTCGCCAGATCGATCGCTGCCAGCGTAGCGAGAGCGCCGCCCAGGCTATGCCCGGTAATGAACAACGGTTTTTCGGGCGGCAGCTGCTTCAATATGTCAAGAATTTGCATGCGCATGGACATGTAAATGTCGGTAAAGCCCTTATGGGTGAGACCGGTATTTTTGACGGGACGGTATGTCGTCTGCTGGGCAATGAAATCGGATACCCAATCAACGGCGGAGCCGCTGCCGCGGAAAGCAAGTACGGAAGCGAGTTCCGAAGTCAGCACAAAGCCGAATCTCTCCATGCTGTTATCGTATGCCTTTGCCTTAAATTCGCTCACTAAGCTGTATCCTCTAGGCACAAGAAACAGTCCGTCCTTGTTATTGTATTGCATATACGTTTGTCCGCAAACCGCAGCTAAAAACAGAGCAGTTCGAAGATCGAGCTCCTGCGCCGCTTGCGTGTTTCTCGTTTTTGCTCCCATATCATCCCTCCGCTCATACGATCCCGGCCATACCGATGTTGTATTGTATGACGGAATGGGCGGATGGGTACCAGCTGATAAAATATGGACTTCACGCTATGACTGCAAGTATAATCGTGAATGTAAGCCCATTCTGAAAGGGGATTCATTCATGTCACTTCAAATAGGTATTGTAGGTACAGGCTGGTTTGGCATGATGCACGCGGAGAAGCTGGCTAAGCGGGATGACGCCCGGGTGGCAGCCTTCGCAGCTACGAGCCGGCAAAAAGCGGATTTGGCAGCACAGCGGTTCGAGGGTGCCCGCGGGTATGATTCGATTCACACGATGCTGGACGACCGCAAGCTTGACGCAGTTTACGTATGCGTACCGCCGTTCGCGCATGGCGAGATTGAGACGGCGCTGCTTGACCGCAGCATTCCTTTTCTGGTGGAAAAGCCGATCGGATTAGACGCACAGCTGCCGTCCGCAGTTTTGAAACGAATTGAAGAGAAGAAGCTGATTACGTCGGTCGGCTATCACTTCCGCTATATGGACGGGACGGATCGCGCAAGGGAGCTGCTGCGCGAGCGCACAGCTTTGATGGCGCTTGGCTACTGGATGGGATCGATGCCGGGCGTTAGCTGGTGGCGCAAAATGGAAGGCTCAGGCGGACAATTCGTCGAGCAGACGACGCACATCGTAGATTTGCTCCGTTATACGGTTGGCGAAGTGAGTGAAGTGTATGCGGCCTACGGCGATCGTTACATGAGCAGTGCGGAGGAAGGCGTATCCGTTCCGGATGTAGGTACGGTTACCTTGAAGCTGGCGGGCGGCGCTGTGGCTACGATTAGCAATACATGCGCAATTCCTGCAGGTGACCGTGCTGGACTACATATTTATACGAATAAAGGCGTGCTTGAGCTGGGCCACAGCGGACTGATCGACGTGGAAGCGGGACGCAAGACGGAATATGCGAATCGAAACGATCCTTACGAGCTGGAGAACGATGCTTTTCTTCATGCGGTCAAGACCGGAGATACATCGCGAATCCGTTCAACCTATGCGGATGCAGTGCTTACGCATCAAGTGACCATCGCGGCGAATGAATCGGCGCGTACAGGGCTGCCTGTAAAACTGTAAGCAGCTGTCATTCCATTATGCATTACTTAAAAAACCGTCCTTCAAGGCTGCTGACCTTGAGGGACGGTTTTTTTGAAATAGAAGAAAGTATTTGCGGGCAATATCCGGGTTATCCGGGTGCTGTATACACTTGCTTCCACTCGTTATTTGCGTTTTCTTTTGGAACGCGTCTGCTCTTGAGGCTGCTCAGCAGAGGGAGGAACTTTGCTTTCCGACAAACTAGCCTTAGTGCGGCGGGATCTGTTCGATCTGGAAAGAGTGTTTCCCGCAACGATCTCTTTCGGGTTGCGTCCATGCAGCAAATCGCCGGTCCAGCCTTTCTTCCATAGCCATATATACAGGAAGATCGTAATGATGGCAATGGCTGTTACCATCGCCGTAAAGCTCCATTTGTATGTTCTGAACGGAAGGCTTTCGAAGTTGACACCCCATATGCCCCCTATGATCGTAGCAGGAAGGAACAACACCGTGAATATCGTGAGCGTCTTCATAATGTCGTTGCCGCGGAAGTTAGAGATGGCGTCATCCATTGAGATAAGGGTATCGATCTCCAGCGCGTAATGCTTGAGCAGCGCATCGATCCTCTCCAGTTTATGCGTAATCCGTTTGAAGCTGTCGGTATCGGTGAGCTGGTTCATGAACGCTTCCTTGGCGGCGCTGTGCAGCTCTCTGACCGGGATGAAGAGATGGCTCCAGTGGAGCAGCTCGTAGCGTCTTTCGAAAATGATGTCGATAAGACCGGTGTTGTTCTTCTTGCGCATCGTCGACTCTAGCTCGCCGAGCCGGTTTTCGAAGCCGTCGAGCCCGGCATGGAAGGTTTCCAGCATAATGCTGAGCATAATAAATAAACCTTCTGGAGCGGTTTCGCAGCTATCGAGCTTTGGAGTATGTTCTATGGATTGAAGCCTTAATGGAAGACGCATATCGTCATGCATCGTAAGGAGCTGCTGATCCGTCAGCCAGAAGTGAAATGGCTGAACGTCCGATTGGTCTTCCGTAACTTGGAGCATGAGCGTTCCGTAGAGACGCTTCTCCGAATGAGCTGTTACTCCAACCGATATGCTGTTTGTCCTTCTGCCCGTGCATTCGTCGACCCAGAAAGCGCATTCCGGAAAAAGCTGCTTCAGCTCATCCGTATGCTGCTCTAGAGCATCCTGTTCGATTTTCGCTATAGCTTTAGTGGCTCTTTGCTCCTCGCGTGATGCAGTTGCTTGTCTTTGCGCATCTTTCCTGCTTGGCAAGGGTTCTTTCCTTAAAGTCTGCCCCTTCAATTGCTGCAGAACATGCCATTCCCATCCTGCGGGATAGCGAAGCATCCGATGAATCATCGCTTTGCCTCCTGCTTGTCCGAATTTCCAATATCTATTTGTCCATCATACCGCGAACTGCAATGTTGCACAACCTGATCGTCGGATTAGATAAATCCGTAGAGGTTTCGTATCTTCAAACCTGCAAAGTTCGACTTATTCCGTCAAAAATAGGGCATACCAAGATTAGCTTGTAACATGAGGCGCAGGAGGGAAATAAGATGGCAAGAAAGATTGGCATATTCGATACTGAACAGCAGGCAATTACGGCTATTGAGCAGCTTGAGCAAGCGGGATTCGTGCAAGGCGAGCTTCAGGTGCTGGCGAAGGATACCGAACATTCAAGGCGCATAGAGGCAGAGAGCGACGTACATGTGGACGAGCTCAGACAGCTTGAAGATACGCCGGACCGGCATGGGGTGGGAAGTCTTGGCATGGCAGTGGCAGCCGGTTTTGCCGGTGCCGGCTTAAATGCCGCATATGGAGTGGCAGGCTATGGAGCAGCGCCCTATGCTGCGGCAGGTTTTCCTTTTGCAGCGGCTGTGCTGCTGAATGAGGATGAGCATAGCAATACGCTGCAAGCGCTGGGGCTTGATGATGATGAAGCGCAGCTGTGCAGTCAGGCGCTGCGCAGCGGATCACTAATTGTTATTGTAGAAACCGATGAAAGCAAATCACTGCTCGATAAGGATGGCGGCCCGGATTTGTCGAGGCTTGGTACGGCTGAGGCCGTCTTTCGTTCGTGTAACGCCTCAGCAATAGCGGACGGAGCCTAGCCGAAGGGCTTAACGGATAGAAATGGAAGAAGCCTCATATATGACGCAGGAGGAGTCCCTGCGGCTTGATGAGGCTTCTTATTTTTTACACATTGGCCAACGATTTGCGGTCAAGCTTTACGATGTAGGTTAACGGATGTTCATCGCCGCGGATGAGATCACGCAGCAGATGGGCTGCGATCATGCTGTACACCGAGCCGTTTCCTCCGTAGCCTAAGCAGTAATAGACGTTTTTCCAAGCGGGATCGGCGCCGATAAAGGGCAAACCGTCCCTCGATTCGCCAAAGGTAGCGCTCCACTCGAATTCAATAGGAGCTTGCAGCTCGGGAAATAACGCTTTGAACTGATTATACAGATTTTCGCTTCGCTTATGCCGCTCTTGCCCGCTGTGCAGAGGCTGCTCGATTTTCTCATCCAGGCCGCCGACGACGATGCGTCCGTCAACCGTCGTGCGCATGTATAAATAGGGACGCGCCGTTTCCCATATCAGAAACCGCTCATGCCAGCTTTGAAGATTTTGCAAAGCGCCGGTGACAAGTGCGAAGGATCGGTTCAATTCCGCTTTGATCAGCTTGCCGCGAAGCTCCTCGGGCTCATAGCCGACGGCATAAACGACATGCTCGGCCTCAATCTCATAGCCATCCGCGGTACGCAGACGATGAAGGCCGCCCGGCAGCGTATCATGCGCCACGATATCGGTTTGCTCATGAATTTCGAGTCCGGCATCGGCAGCGGCGTTTGCTAATCCGTTAACGAATTGATAAGGATTCACCTCGGCATCGCCGTGCGTGACGATAGCGCCCGGTTTCCGGAACGGAAAATGTTTTGCAATATCGTCCGCCGACCAAAATTCAACATCGAGCCCGCAAGCTTTTAACGTCTCGTATTCTTTTTTGAGTTTCGGCAGATCCTGCTCGGAAGATGCATAATAGAGGCTGTTTCTTCTTCTGAAGCCAACATCTGCGGAGAGGGAGTCTGCTGTCATCGCAATCATATTGACGGCATCCTTACATGCCCTGTAGAAGGCTTGCGCATCCCGCTCCCCGATTTGCCTGATTAAATCGCAAAGCATGATGTCGTTTGAAAACTGCAGCAGCCCGGTATTTGCTGACGTGCTGCCGCCTGCTACCTTTCCGCGTTCCAGCACGATGGTCGATAAGCCGCTGCGATTGAAGACGTAGCTGCAAATCGTCCCGGACATGCCTCCTCCTACGATGGCGACCTGCGTTTTTTTGTTTTGCCGCACGGGCGCAAACTCCCGGGTGCTGCCTAGTGTGACCGGCCAATATAGATTGCCGGTATGTAGCTCCTTCATTGGTCATCACTCCCTAGGATAGTATTACCCGAAATTACGAATATGAAGCTGAGGGCAACGGATACTAACGACAGGAATGATTGACTTTATGATGACAACATGGAATTTACAGCTCCCTATTCCCCCAAGCTCCTCATCGCGTCGCGATAAGCTGTAGGGGACTGGCCGTGAAGACGGCGGAATTGCTTGGAGAAGTACAGGGCGTCCTGCAGTCCGACGGAAGCGGCAATTTGTTCGACGGTTAGCTCAGGCCGCTCGCGCAGCATTCGGCGAGCTTTGTCGATACGCAGCTTGAGCAGGAACGTAACGGGCGATACGCCGGTTCTCTGCTTGAACAAGCGAGACAAATACGCTCTGTTGTAGCCGAGCGACTCTGCCATTTGCTCAATGGAGACGGGATGCGCGTACTGCGTCGATAAGTAATGGACGACCTTCTGGAGCAGGCGGTCTCCCTCTGCTTGCGCGGTGCGCAGCGTGCTGCCGCTTAGGGCATGCAGCACGCTTTTGTATTCGGCTAGCAGCAAGTGCAAATAGCCTGCAGCCTTCATATCCGCCGCCGCGCCGCCGCGCCGGAAAGTCTCGTGAATTTGGCGGAACAAGGCGCCCGCCCGCCGTTTATCCTCCGTGAACACGACCTGCTGCGCGGTCTTAAAGCCGGTTTCGGTGACGAGCTCCGCCGCATGCGTGCCATTAAAGGCTACCCAGCGATACCGCCACGGCTCGTCGCTGTCGGATTCATAGCTGATCAGCTGCTCCGGCTCGATCAGAAAGGTGTGGCCGGCGCGCAGCTCATGTCTAGCGCCATCGCAAATAAAAAGGCCTTTGCCCTCCAGCACGATGTGCATCAAATAGAAATCGTAAACCTTCGGCCCAAGCCGGTGAAGCGGCTTCGTCTGGCTCTCGCCGGCAAACAATACGTTAAGAGACGCATTCTCCCCGCCCACGATAACCGGGTTTGAGGCAACCGTATACATATCCTGCGGCATTTTACTTTACACCTGCTTTATATTCGAATGGAAAGATGAGAAATTGTAGGGTTTGCCATATCATAGCATGTCCTGCGAGACTTAGAGAAGTCACATTAGTCCATATAAAAAGCACTTACCGCCATTTTGTTTTAAAACCGGTTACTTTATACTGAAGTTGACAATAAACGATACCAATTTGATAAAAAGGAACGTGATAGCAAATGGCAAACATTGACGCGCTAACACAGCAATTTATACAACAATACGGCGGAGAAGCTGGCGATATCGCTGTATTCCATGCTCCGGGCCGTGTAAACCTGATCGGCGAGCATACGGACTATAATGGCGGTTATGTATTTCCGGCCGCATTAACATTCGGTACGACCTTGCTTATCCGCAAGCGTTCTGATAAACAGCTAGGCCTGGCAACAACAAACTTCCCTTCCTCAAAGCAATTCTCCATCGATGCAATCGTATATGATGAGGCTGACGACTGGATGAACTATCCAAAGGGAATCGTATATGAGCTTCAGCAAAGCGGCATCCAATTCTCGAGCGGCTACGACTTGTTGTACCATGGTGAAATTCCAAACGGCGCGGGCTTATCCTCTTCTGCATCCATTGAGGTCGTAACGGCTTACGCGCTTCAATCGCTTGAAGGTCTCCCGACAGACACGGTGAAAATCGCTTTGCTTTCGCAAAAATCAGAAAATGAGTTTAACGGCGTGCAATGCGGCATCATGGACCAATTTGCTGTGGCGAACGGCAAGAAGGATCATGCGATCCTGCTGATGTGCGATACGCTTGAGTATGAGCTCGTTCCTTTCGAATCAGGCAGCTACAAGCTAGTTATTGGCAATACAAACAAGCGCCGCGGCCTTGTCGACTCTGCTTATAACGAGCGTCGCTCCCAGTGCGAGCAAGCGGTCCAAGATCTACAAGCGGCATTCCCGGAGCTCACGCTGCTTGGACAAATCAACCTGGAGCAATTCAATTCGGCCAAACATTTAATTAAGGACGAAACGGTTCAAAAGCGTGCGCAGCATGTAGTAGAAGAAATCGACCGCGTTCTGCAATCGATTAAGGCGCTGAAGGAAAACGACCTCGTACAATTCGGTCAGTTGATGAACGGATCGCATGATTCGCTGCGCGATCTTTACGAAGTAACGGGTGCAGAGCTTGATGCGATGGTTGAGGCTGCCCGCCAAGTGCCGGGCGTGCTTGGTTCCCGTATGACGGGCGCTGGCTTCGGCGGCTGTACGGTTTCTCTTGTGCACGAGGATAGCGTTGAAACATTTAAGGATGAGGTAGGCCGCAAATATAACGAAGCGACCGGTTTGACGGCTGACTTCTATGTATGCACCATCGGAAACGGCGTAGAACGTCTCGTATAAACAGCATCCGTAAAGCGGTGCCCAAATGGAGAGGGGAAATCATCAATGGCAGTATTAGTAACTGGTGGAGCAGGATATATCGGATCGCATGCCGTAGCGGCATTGCAGGAGCGCGGCGAGGAAATCGTGATCATCGATAATTTGCAGCAGGGACACCGTGCGGCTCTTCTCGGAGGCAAGCTGTACGAGGGCGACCTTCGCGATGCGGCGTTCATGGATACCGTCTTTCAAGAAAACGAGATTGACGCGGTCATTCACTTTGCGGCAAATTCACTTGTCGGCGAGAGTATGAAGGACCCTGGAAAATATTATCACAACAACGTTTTTGGCACGCTATGCCTGCTTGAGAAAATGAACGAATACAATGTTCGCAAAATCGTTTTTTCGTCAACAGCTGCTACTTACGGCGAACCGGAAAACGTGCCGATCGACGAGTACGACCGCACGCTTCCGACCAATGCTTACGGCGAAACGAAGCTGGCGATGGAAAAAATGATGAAATGGTTCGATGTTGCGCATAACATCAAGTTCGTTTCGCTTCGATATTTCAATGCGGCAGGCGCGCATGAGAGCGGAAAAATCGGCGAAGACCACAGCCCGGAAACGCATCTGATTCCGATCGTGCTGCAAGCGGCGCTTGGCCAGAGACCGCATATCTCCGTGTTCGGAGAAGACTATGATACGCCTGACGGTACCTGTATCCGCGACTACATTCATGTAAGCGACCTTGCCGATGCGCATGTGCTTGCGGTTGACCGTCTTCGCGGCGGCGCGGAAAGCTCCGTATACAACCTTGGTAACGGAACGGGCTTTTCGGTAAAACAGGTAATCGATATCGCGCGCGCCGTAACCGGCAAAGAAATTCCTGCCGTGTTCGAGGCTCGCCGCGCCGGAGACCCTGCCGTTCTAGTCGCATCCTCCGATCGCGCCCGCAAGGAGCTTGGCTGGAATCCGAAACGCGACAAGCTGGAGGATATCATTAAGAGCGCTTGGAGCTGGCATGAGGCTAATCCGAATGGCTACAACGACTAACGTCGCCGCATAATCGAAAGGAGCTGCATCACGTGGCAAATGAACAACAAGTGACATCAGCAAACGATGCGCTGATTCTTATAGAACGCTTGCTGCAATTCGCATTGCAGCGCAAGCTGATCGATCAGCTTGATACGCATGCGGCTAGAAACGAGCTGCTGGATCTGTTCCGCTTCACGGAGCCGTACGAAGGCCAGGTAGCGGAGGAATGTCTGGATAGCGCGGTAGAGCTGCTTGAGCCTTTGCTTGATTATGGCTATGCAATCGGTCTAATTCCGGATAACACGACGACTTATCGTGATTTGCTCGATGCCCGCATTATGGGCTTCCTGCTGCCGCGGCCTTCCGAGGCCAGCGCTGCATTCCAGCGTCAGGCGAAGGAGGAAGGACTGAAAGCGGCAACGGATGCCTTTTACAATTTGAGTATCGATTCGAATTACATCCGGATGGACCGCATCCGCAAAAATCAGTATTGGCTGCATGAGACTGAATTCGGCAAGCTCGAAATGACGATCAACTTATCGAAGCCTGAGAAGGATCCGAAGGAAATCGCGCTGCTCAAAACGATGCCGCAGGCGAAGTACCCGAAATGCTTGCTATGCGTAGAAAATATTGGATACGCCGGACGTCCCGATCACCCGGCACGTCAAAACTTGCGCGTATTGCCGCTTACCCTGCAAGAGGAGCAATGGTTTTTTCAATATTCTCCGTACGTGTATTACAACGAGCACAGCATTATATTCAAAGGCGCTCATGAGCCGATGGTTATCTCCCATTCGTCATTTGCGCGGCTGCTCGATTTCGTGGAGCAGTTTCCGCATTATTTCATCGGTTCTAACGCCGATTTGCCGATTGTTGGCGGCTCCATTCTAAGCCACGATCATTTTCAAGGCGGCCGTCACGTATTTCCGATGGAGACTGCCACCACGAATACGCAGTTTGTCGATCCTAAGCTGCCGGGCGTACGCTTTGGCATCGTGAACTGGCCAATGTCTGTCGTTCGGGTTAACGGTACGTCCAAGGCTGACGTACACCGCGCCGCTTGCCGTCTATTGGATGAATGGCGCGCTTACAGCGATGTTTCGGCAGACGTGCTGGCCTTTACCGGGCAAGAGGACGGCACGCTTACGCCGCATAACACGATCACGCCGATCGCGCGGCTGCGGGACAACGGCGAATATGAGGTCGATTTGGTGCTGCGCAACAATCGTACGAGCGGCGAGCATCCGGACGGCATTTTTCATCCGCATCAGCATTTGCATCATATTAAGAAAGAAAATATCGGCTTGATCGAAGTGATGGGTCTTGCGGTATTGCCAGGGCGCCTCAAGGATGAGCTGGAGCAAATTGCGGCCTATTTGACAGGCGAATCGGTTGCTTCCGCCGAGGATCTTCATGCTGCCTCGCATCCCCTCCATAAGCATGCGGAGTGGCTGTTGTCTTTAACCGGGCGCTACGGCACGTCCAATACTTCGGAACAGGCGAAATCGATCGTGGAATCCGAAACGGGCGATAAGTTTTTAGAGGTGTTGAAGGATGCAGGCGTGTACAAGCATACGGCAGACGGAACCGCAGCATTTGAACGGTTCTTAACATCGGTCGGACTTGAGAAAGCATAAATTAGCAGAAGTTAACAGTACCTCCATTTGCGCTGAGCGTTCAGCGGTCGAATGGAGGTTTTCTGCTAGTAAGCGGCTTATTATCAAATGACATAAAATCAAACAACTACATAACCGTTTATGCATTGTGAAATTATATTAATTTGTAAACAGCCAAAATTTATGGTATTTTTTATATTATAAACAAAGCATTTTGAATTATTATTTTATAACTCTATAAACTATTTATCCGGAGGGGTCAAGATGTCCGAAAAAATGCTACCGCTTGACGACTTTTTGCTGCTGAGCACCGATGAACAAGTCGAGAAGCTAAAGCGCTGGAAGATGGATTACACGCTTAAAGATATTCGGGAGGCTTGGAATTTCAAGCATTCCGCGCAATATTACATGCTGCTGAAGAAGCTGCGCATCTATGAAAGAGTAGTAAATAAATCAGATAAATTTTATCCCGTACAAGAGCAGCTGCTGACTAGAGCGAATGCGGGCGGAGATCGGGGCTGGGGAGGCCAGAACGCATTTGCGGACCGGAAGCTGCCCTCGGACAGCTTCGATTACCACTTGAATACGACGCTGAGCGGCCCTGAGCTTGCTGATAAGCTGGAGAGAATTGCGCATTTCCTTAAGGGAGAGCTTAAGGAAGTATCGATTAAGCTGTCTATAGTAGCGGCAGAAGCGGAAGCGGAAGAACAGGAATAACTCATACGCGCAGATAAGAAGAACCGAGCTCGGCGAAGGTGCCAGGCTCGGTTCTTCTTATGTAGAAAAATGAAAATAAATGTCTGATACTGGAATAATTTACTTTAAAAAAAGCACTTTATTGCATGCGCAGCCTGCCAAGCTCGGATACGAGTGCTTCCACCTCGCTGATGCTGAATTTTTCCTTCGATGCAACTACCTCGTACAGATCTTTTATATCCTCATATTTACTGAGGTCGAAGTTGGAAGCCTGCATGGCTGCAGCGGAAGCCATTTTCAGCTTTGTTTTGATGACTTCAATCATAAATTCCACATTTTCTTGCGTTTGCAGCTGTAAATCGTTCATAGGGCGCCTCCTAAATTTTTTGAGAGCCGAAAGCGGCCTCTAGGCTTATTTGTGCTTTTTGCTTTTTTGTAATTGTACCATGTTTCAAATAAGAATAACCATAAATTGAACAGCATCTTGAAATTGGATACAATTAATAGTAGACATGGACAGCAATCGAACACAGGGCAGGTGCAGGGCAACGGAAAAGTTGGCGAAGAGTGAAATCGAACAATTTTTTGAAACGATTGCGGATAGGCATATGAACCGCAGCGGCATTGTGTTTATTTGCATTGGAAGCGACCGGTCTACCGGCGATTCCTTCGGCCCCCTGGTGGGTACAATGCTGCAAGAGAATGGCTGGCCGAATGTGGTCGGCACTTTAGAGAAGCCGTGCGACGCGCATGCCGTTGAGCGCGCGGTACAGGAGATACATAAGGATGCGATCGTGATTGCGATCGATGCTTGTCTTGGCAAGCAGGCTTCGGTCGGCCGCTTCATCGTAACGGAAGGTCCGCTGCAGCCGGGCAAGGCAATCGGCCGCAGGCTGCCGGCAATCGGGCATTACAGCATTGCCGGCGTTGTGAATACAAACGGCCCGAAGGCTTATTGGATGCTGCAAACGACCTCCTTATATCAGGTGATACAGATGGCAAAAGAAGCGGTAAGCGCAATCCATTCCGCATGGAGCAGGCAGACGGATAAGCAGGAAACACGAAATCATCATTCACAAATCCCATATGTATAGAGGAGCGTGCATCAAATGACAAGAGAAAATGCCGGAAAAGGTTACTCGATCGCGCAGCGCAAGCTGTTTTTGGATAATGGCGTTGAGATTGCTTATTATGATTCCCATCCGCATGACGGCGGCGCCGAGGACGGCATTACCGAGACTGTCGTTTTGCTTCACGGCTATTGCGGCAGCTCCGCGTATTGGGAGCATGTCGTGGAAGAGATGGAGCAATCGGTGCGTATAATTGCTCCTGACGCACGGGGACACGGGAGAAGCTCTGCGCCGGGTGAAGAGATCTATTCCATGGAAATGTATGCAGAGGATGTCGCCCATATACTCATCAGGCTGCAGATACATAATGCCGTGCTGCTCGGCCACTCCTTAGGCGGTTACATTACGCTTGCTTTCGCGGAGAAGTACGCGAAGAAGCTTTCTGGCTTTGGCCTTATTCATTCGACAGCGCTCGAAGACAGCGACGCGGCCAAGGAAAACCGGGATAAAGCTGTTGCGGCGCTTGAACAGAACGGCATTGAACCGTTTGTCGGCGGACTTATTCCTAAGCTGTTTGCCCCGGCCAACGTGGAAGCCATGTCAGACGAGGTTGAACGCGGGAAGCAAATCGGCTACGGCACGTCGCTGCAGGGGGCGATCAGTACGGCAAGAGGCATGAAAGCCCGGGTAAACCGCGCGCACATTATTGAGCGCTCTGAGCTTCCCGTGCTGCTCGTTGCCGGTGCGAGCGATAAGGTGATTCCGACGGAGAGTACGTTCGCGGCCGTTAACGATCTAACGGTGAAGGTTGAGCTGGATAGCGCCGGCCACATGGGGATGATTGAGCAGCCGAAAGAGCTTATCGCGGCCATTCTGGGCTTCGTGAAATCTAAGCAGTAGCATGCGGAGAGGAGTGGGGTATGTTTCAGCGCGATTATTTCATGAGAATGATTGAGCAGATGACGGAAGCGGTTGGCCAAATTATGAATATGAGGCAGGCCCGCAAGCACGAGGAGGCGCTTCTTTACATCGATGAGCTGCTGAATAAGCGGTTTCGGCTGAGCAGCAAGCTGATCCGCTCCTTATCGGATGAGGATTTGATGAAGGTAATGACGACGAATGGCATACTGGAAACCGATCACCTGCAGGCCATTGCAGTATTAATGAAGCAGGAGGCTGAGCTGTACAGCGAGCTGGGCCGCAAAGATGAGAGCTACTACGCGCACGTAAAGTCGCTGCATCTGTTTTTGCGGTTATCGCTTGCGGGTGCGGAGCCGACGATCGTGGAGCCGCGCGGGCAAATTAAGGTGCTGCTCGATCGGCTTCGTCCGTATGAGCTGCCTGTGACCGCTAAGCGGCTGTTGATGGAGTGGCATGAGGCGGAAGGGCGTTATGATTTAGCGGAAAATGTAATGTACGAGCTGCTTGACGATAAAGCTTTAAATCCGTCAGAAGCAGTGGACATTTATCGACGAATGCTGCTGCAGCATAATGAACGGCTTGCGGCAGGCGGCTTGCCGCGCGAGGAAATTGAGCAGGGGCTTAAAGCCCTTTTGAAGGAATAAACAAAGTCTCATAGCAAATGCTTAGCTTCAAATACTTTTTAGAAGTGAGAGGTACGTCATGACGGAACAATGGCAGCAAGACATCACTAACTGGATCAGCAACGGAGAACTGCTGCAGGCAACGCTCAGCCAGCCAAAGCGCAAGGACGCTGCGGCGGCGCCAAAGACGGTCATTCGTCCTATCGAACTGAAGAACGGATTGTTTTATCAGTTTGAATATCATTTTACGAACAAGGTTACGCATGATAACGTTACGGGGCCTCAGGCTGCCGAGCGGGTCATCGGCCTGCTTCAGGAAAACTACCGTCAGGCGCTTGTGAAGACGCCAGAGGCCGATGTTCAGCTGCTCTTCAGCAAGAAGGGCAAGGCGGCAATTCTTAAGAAGCCTCCAACGGGGGGATCGCGCCCGGCAAGTCTGCAGCATAACAGGCAAAAGCAGCGCGTGCTCGCAGAGGGCAAAGCGGCGCCATTTCTTGTCGAGCTAGGCATCATGACGCCGGAAGGTCTCGTCCACGCGAAAAAGCAGGATAAATACCGGCAGATCAATCGTTTTCTAGAAATGGTCACCGATGTGCTGGCGTATTTGCCAGTGGACCGGGAGCTTACAATCGTTGATTTTGGCTGCGGAAAATCTTATTTGACGTTCGCGTTGTATCATTTGCTGGCAGTTGAGCAGCAGCGGAAAATCAATATTGTCGGACTTGATTTGAAAGCCGATGTCATTGCGTTCTGCAAGGCGCTCGCGGAGAAACTCGGCTATGACAAGCTGCAGTTTCTTGTAGGGGACATTGCGGAGTATGAAGAGCTGCAGGCTGCCGATATGGTCGTTACGCTGCATGCATGCGATACAGCTACGGATGCCGCGCTTGCCAAGGCGGTTAACTGGGGGGCCTCGGTTATTATGTCGGTGCCATGCTGCCAGCATGAGCTGTTTAAGCAGGTTAGCAGTGACGCGCTTTCGCCGCTTTTATCCCAAGGCTTGCTGAAGGAACGCTTTGCCGCGCTGGCGACCGATGCGGCAAGGGGAAACCTGCTTGAGGTGCTTGGATACAAGGTTCAAATGCTGGAATTTGTAGATCCGGAACATACGCCCAAAAACCTGCTTATACGCGCTGTACGTTCAGAGCAGCAAGGGCTTTCGATGAAGAAATGGGAGCAGTACGAGCAGTTCCGCCAGTTTTTGAACATTTCTCCGTCACTCGAGCATATGCTTTCCGGGCGATGGCCGAGTCGCGCCTCCCAATAAGAAGCGTTAAGCGCGGCTGCTAAACTTTTTAGTTTTTGAAGTTAAGTAATTGTCGATGCAATTAACATTTGCTACAATGGAAGAAGATGGCTGTCAAATGGATGGGTGAACCGTATTGGAATGGATGATCTGGCTGGACTTTAGTATGTTTCTAGTGCTGCTCTGCTTATTTTTTTACGTGATAGCCTCGAGCGCCATTACGGTACTGCATCGTATTTACCTGTCTCTTCATATTGTGTTTATGGTATGGACACTCTCTCAGTTTGTTTCACAGACAACGACTTCCGCTCTCTATAGACTATTCTACCTTTCGGTTTCCTACACAGGGCTTTCGCTGCTTGGAATCGGCTGGTTCGTTTTTGTCGTTTTTCTTACCGGACAGTCTTATGTGATCCGGAAAAGCCGGTTGTTCCTATTGGCGACGCCCGCGCTTATTTCGGTCGCTGCGGTCGTTATTAATCCGAGGGGCATGTTTCTTCGGATAAATGAACAGCTTGACCCGCTTAAGCAGCTTCAGCATGGACCGTTGTACTGGATCATGATTACGCAATTGATCCTTTATATGATCGTCTCGTTTACGATTATGTTTTATAAGCTGCGGGGGGAGAACTCCATCCGGCAGCGGACATTGATTAAGACGGCGTCAAACGGCATGCTTGTGCTGGTCATATTCGCTATCTCGGATTTGATTATCAACGTATTAGTAATCGAACATTTTAATCAATATATTCCGCTTATTTCGGTTGGAATGGCGTTTGCGGCTGTTTATTTAGTGTACGCCATAACGCATAACAAGGTACTCGATATTATACAAACCGTCCAACGGGACGTTATGAATACGATGTCGATGGGCATTATCGTGCTCGATGAGAACGATATTATTATTGAAGTGAATAAAGTGATAAAGCCGATCATTCGACTTCGGATAGGTGACAAATTTAATCCTGCACTACTAAACTCTCAATTCAAGACAGAGACTTCGAGAGAGTTTGCGGCTTTTTTTGAAGCCCAGAGCACGCGTCCGATGGACAGGCTCGAAATAGAGATTGCGCTCCATTATGACAAGTACCGCCACGTTATCGTTCAGTCCGCTCCCATTCTAAATAATAAGAAAACACCTGTCGGGAGGTTGCTCACCTTCCAGGATGTAACGGAGCTAAGATTGCTGGTGGAAGAAACGAATTATCAGAACGAGCTGCTGCAGGATCGGAACCGCGATTTGCTTATTATGCAGGACGAGCTGTTTCAAGCGAATAAGAAGCTGGAGAATATGGCGATTACCGATGGTTTGACAGGCTGCTTTAACCGCCGTTATTTGCTGCATCAATTGGAACACGAAGTCGTGACCAACATTCGTTACGGCATTCCCTTCTCTATTTTTTTATTTGATCTTGATCATTTCAAATCTATCAATGACAATTACGGTCATTTAGTAGGCGATGAAGTGCTTTGCAGCACGGTGGATGCGGTACGGGGCTCGCTTCGGTTTACGGATATTTTGGCGCGCTATGGCGGAGAAGAATTTACGGTGTATTTGCCGCACACGAACCGGGATCATGCCGCGCAAATTGCCGAGAGGCTTAAGGAAGCCGTAGAGCAGAATCAGGTGAATACGGGGCTGGGGGAGCAAACGATATCGGTTACGATAAGCATGGGCGTGATCTCGATCGAGCATTTTGAGCCTTCTGATCTTGCGGATCCGAAAGCTTTCTTGCGGGAGCTGCTTGCTGAGGCGGATGCGGCATTGTATGAAGCGAAGTACAGCGGCCGCAATCGGATCGTCAAACGAAAATTAGCCTAAAAGCCTGAACGTTCAGGCTTTTTTTTAATGCTCCTTGCATAGTCAGTCCGAGATAGTTCTGATAAAATAGAAGCTATCCGGTTACTAGAGCTACAACTATCGAAAGCGGGAACTAATCTAATGAGAAAAGTACAAATTGGAATGGTCAAGCCGGGAGACAAGGTGGCAAAACCCATTTTTCAAGAAAACGGAAACGTGCTCCTGGGAGAAGGGGTTGAGCTAAATGATCGTTACATCGATCGATTGCGCAACTTGGGCATCGATTTTGTGTTCATAGAGGACGGATTGACAGCGGATCTGATTCCAGAGGATACGATCCGGGAAGAAACCCGTAAGCAAGCGGTCGATACCATCTATAAGACGATGAACTCCTTCAAGGATCAGACCGTAACGAAGGGACGAACGATTGCGCCTGATATGGGCCGGAATTTCCGGGCGGTATTCGGGCAAATTATGCAGGACTTGGCGACAAGACCTAATATGCTCGTCAATTTAACCAGCATTCATGCTATGGATGCCTATTTGTTTCAACATTCCTTTAATGTGGCGGTGCTCGCAGGAATTATGGGCATAGCGAAGGGCTTCAACCGCAACCAACTGGAAGAGCTCGGCATCGGCGCGCTTCTCTTCGACATCGGGATGACCAAGGTGCCTGCAAAGCTGCTTACTCACCCGGGCGGCTTATCGGCGGATGAACATACAATCGTTCGAAATCATACCAAGGAAGGATTCGATATATTACGCAAGTATCATGATATATCTATCGTTTCCGTTCACTGCGCACTGCAGCATCACGAACGCTTTAACGGATCGGGCTATCCGCGGGGGCTTAAAGAAAATGAAATACATATGTATGCCCAAATCGTCGGTTTAGCGGATACATTTGATGCGTTGACCTCGCCAAGGCCGCACCGGAAGCGTTATACGGCGAGTGAAGCAATCGAGTTTCTGTTCGCTGCCGGCGGGACCTTTTTTGATCTGGAACTCATTAAGCTCTTTTGTCGACATATATCGATTTATCCGATTTCCACCTCGCTCCTGCTCAGCACCGGTCAGGTCGGCGTCGTATCGGAAAACAACGAGCTGGCTGTCCATCGTCCCCGCGTCCGCATCATTATGGAACCGGATGGAACGCAGCCCGCATCGCCTTATGAGATCGAGCTGAAGGACGAGCTTTTTATCACTATAGTAAAAGAGCTGTAGTTTCGTTTTGATAGAAATAGATGCATTAAGCATAGGAGCTTAACTATACCGCGCCGCATTCTCTCGCATATTCTAATAGAAATGCAGGAGGGAGTGACGGCATGGCGTATCAGGTTAAACCGCCAATTTTTGGTCCTAAGACTACTAACCATTTTCTGCTTAAGAGAACGAAGGCCTCCAAGCTGCAAAGCGGTCCGACATTTAATCGGTTGACCGTATTGTGGGTAGACAGCAATGGAGTTCCTTTCAGTTCGGCAGGATTTAACGCGGCATTGTTTAGAGGCAGCGAGCTTGTTCAGACCGCAGCTTTCGATCGTTTCGGTGCCGTATTTTTCAGTCTGATACCGACTTTAACGACTGTGAATTATACGATTCAGGTATATGACAGCTTTGGCAGAGTGTATCGTACCAAAACGATTCCGGCAGGCGTAGAAGCTTTCTCGGTGATCGGTTAATCAGGAAACAGAAGAAATCTTCCCAATTGGCGGCAGTTTTGCTGCTGGAATGGAAGGTTTCTTTTTTTGCAATAATGGCAGACTTGCTTTCTATCTGATAGCGTTTAAGGTAAAATAATGAGAAATAGAGCGAGTAGGGGATGTGCGTTCATTTATGGGAACATTACAGCACCACAAGCTATCGAAGCTCGAAGTGCTGCGAAGAGTGCTTTTTATTACACTCGGCGCGGTGCTCGTATCGGTTGCACTGGAAATTTTTCTTGTGCCAAATCACATTATTGATGGTGGTATTGTCGGTATATCGATTATGGCATCCCATTTATCTTCCTTGCCGTTAGGCCTCTTTCTATTTCTATTAAATCTTCCTTTTTTGTTTCTCGGCTATAAGCAAATCGGCAAAACGTTCGCCCTGTCGACGCTGTATGGCGTATCGGTTATGTCGGTTGGAACGTTTCTGCTTCATCCGGTGCCTCCCCTTACGGTAGAGCCTTTTTTGGCCTCTATTTTTGGCGGTGTAATTTTGGGTATTGGCGTAGGGATGGTTATAAGGTTCGGAGGCTCGCTTGACGGTACCGAAATTATTGCGATTTTGTTTAACAAGCGGCTCCCGTTCTCGGTAGGCGAGACGGTTATGTTTTTTAACTTATTTATACTCGGCAGCGCTGGCTTTGTGTTCGGCTGGGATCGGGCGATGTATTCACTTATCGCGTATTACATCGCGTTCAAAATGATTGACATCACGATCGAGGGCTTCGATGAATCGAAGGCAGTCTGGATCATTAGCGACGAAGCGAAGGAGATCGGCGCGGCTATTATGAGCCGGCTTGGCCGCGGCGTCACTTATTTGCACGGTGAAGGCGGCTTTTCGGGGGGCAGCAAACGCGTTATTTTCTGCGTGATTACGCGGCTTGAGGAAGCGAAGATGAAATCGATCGTTCATGAGCTCGACCCCGTGGCGTTTCTCGCAGTCGGCAACATTCACGATGTGAAGGGCGGACGGTTTAAGAAACGGGATATTCACTAATGATGGTAGTAGGAGAAGCTCGTGTATAGACAGCGGGCGGCCGATAATGGCTTTGGAATGAAGGAGATCAGCGTTTTGGATGAGTTTGCGAGAATTGGGCATTGGACGGCGGGCAGGCAGGAAGGCGAGTGGCAGCGGCAGCGCGGCGTTGTCGTCGGGATAGGCGATGATGCCGCCGTGGTTGATCCAGCCGCGGCTGCGGATGGCGTAGCTTCGCCGAAGCGGCTGCTGCTGGCGGTCGACACGATGGTGGAGACCGTCCACTTCAAGCAGTCGACGATGCGGGACGAGGACGTCGGCTATAAGGCGCTTGCCGCTAACATAAGCGATATTGCCGCGATGGGAGGCGTGCCCTTGCATGCGCTCGTCTCGGTCAGCGTACCGCCCGCGTTTACGCCGGAGCGAATGCGGAGGCTGTATGACGGGCTGTACGAATGCGCCGAGCGCTATGGGGTTGCCATTGCGGGAGGCGATACGACGTCGGCGCCGGAGCATCTGGTTGTCGCCGTAACGGTGACGGGAACCGTTGAGGCGGGGCGCGAGCTGCGCCGCTCGGGCGCTAAGCCGGGCGATGCGGTGTTTGTGACCGGCGCCGTAGGCATGTCGGCGGCGGGATTGCATGCGCTGCTTGCCAAGGAGGCGCGTGGGGGGGCGGAGGGTCTTCCGCCCTTGCAGGAGCTTGCGGCGCTTGTGCAGGCGCATCAGCGGCCAATTCCATCGGTGCGGGCAGGCCGGCTGCTGCTTGAGCGGGGAAGCTGCCGCTCGCTTAATGATGTAAGCGATGGACTGGCGAGCGAATTATGGGAAATTGCGGAAGCATCAGGGCTGCGTCTTGTTGTTAGGGAGAAGCATTTGCCGAAGAGCGGCAGCATGGCGGCTTACGCTTCAAGCGTTGGCATTGATCCGCTGGAATGGATGCTTTACGGCGGAGAGGATTACGTATTGCTAGGCACGATGGCTTCTGAGGAGGCCGATGCAATGCGGGTTGTTTTTCAGCAGGAGGGCATTCCTTTTTTTATAATCGGGGAAGCCGAAGCGGGTGAGCCATCAGTAGAGCTCATACGCCATGATCAGGCTTTTGAAGGAAACGGATCACAGTCCAGGTCAGCGAAGCGGGTTAAGCTTAAAAAGCGCGGATACAATCATTTTTCGTCATGAACGGGTGAATAGCATGCAACAACAGGTAGGCCATGCCATATGGCTGGCGCAAACGGAGCAGGATACAATTGCCTTGGCCAAGCAGCTTGCTGCAAGGGTAATGCCGGGCGCGCTGCTCGCGTTAGACGGCGATCTCGGCGCAGGCAAAACTAGATTTTCTCAGGCCTTTGCCGAAGCCATTGGCGTGAAAGGCATTGTGAATAGTCCAACTTTCACGATTATAAAAGAATACGAAGGGGAACAGCTTCCCTTTTATCATATGGATGTTTACAGGCTGTCGCTGGAGGAAGCGGACGAGCTGGGTTTGGATGATTATTTCTATGGCGATGGGGTAACGATCGTGGAATGGGCAAGCTTGATAAAAGAGCTGCTGCCAAACGAGCGTTTGGAGCTGTATATCGAGCATCTTGGCGATGAATCGCGGCGCATACAATTGACCGGCTTCGGAGAAATTTATGCTGGCTGGTGCGAAGCCGTGAATGAGATAGGAGCGGGCAGATGAGAACGGAGCAGAAGCATCAAGCTGGGCCGATTTTGGCATTAGATACGTCAACGGCATCGATGGCGGCCGCAATCGTTAGCGGTCATGACGTGCTGGCTGAAATTCAAACGTTAGCGGAAAGAAACCATTCGGTTCATGTCGTGTCGCATATCAAGGAAATGCTGCTCGGCAGCGGCGTTACGGCTGCGGATATCGAAGCAATTGCCGTTGGAAACGGGCCGGGGTCCTACACGGGAATGCGTATCGCAGTGTCTGTGGCCAAGACGCTTGCATGGGTGTGGAACAAGCCGCTGGTAGGCGTATCCAGTCTGGAGGCGCTTGCTTACGGTGCATGGCATCAGACTTTAGACACGCAGGCGGAGAAGACGAAAGCTCTTGAAGGCGGGCACTGGGTGCTCCCGATTATGGATGCTAGACGCGGACAGGTTTACTCTTCCGGCTTCATGATGACGAATAAGGATCAATGGAGCCGCTGGTCGGATGATGGCGTGCGGCTTATGATGGATTTTATGGATCAGCTGGAGCAGCGATTAGCAGGGCAGCGGGCGGGAGCCGTCCGGAGTATTTCGCTAGTAGGGGATTTGTCGCTTCACGAACAGGGGGCGCAGCGTCTGCAGCAGATCGGCGATTCGGCAGGCGTGATTGTCCGGCTGCAGCCATTTATCCAAGAGGGCAAATGGATTGCTAGTCTTGGCCGTTTACGATTGGAGGCAGGCCTGACTGAAGACCCGCATACTTTCATTCCTAATTACACGCAGCTCACCGAAGCTGAAGTCGTATGGAAGGCGAAACAGGAAGGTGAAGCGAAGGTATGAATATAGACGTGAATAAGCTTATTTTTCGTGCGATGACGATGGCTGACATTTCTGCAATCGTTGCTATCGAGGAAGAAGCGTTTTCGAGTCCATGGACGGTGGAAGCGTTCACGAATGAGCTGATAAACAACTTATTTGCCAAATATATGATTATGGAATACGAGGGTCAAATTATCGGTTATGGCGGTATGTGGGTTATTATGGACGAGGCGCATGTGACGAATATTGCGGTGCGGTCGGATGTTCGGGGACAAGGGCTGGGCAGCTGCCTGCTGATGGAGCTGCAGCGGACGGCGGTCTTTTTTGGCGCAGTCAAAATGACGCTCGAGGTACGTCCATCTAATGAAATAGCACAGCGGCTTTACCGGAAATACGGCTTTGAACCATCCGGTATTCGTCCTCGTTACTACTCGGATAACAATGAAGACGCGCTTATTATGTGGGCGGAACTTGACCATGAGCGGTTGAAGGCAGGGGAGCAATGAACGTGAGTCAGTCAGAACAGGCAGCAACTACTAAGCGATCGAACGGTATTATTTTGGCGGTGGAGACAAGCTGCGACGAGACATCGGCAGCCGTTATTCGCGGAGGCAAGCAAATCCTTTCGAACGTTGTATCTAGTCAAATAGAGATTCATGAGCGCTTCGGGGGCGTCGTGCCGGAGATTGCTTCGCGTAAGCATGTGGAGTCGATTACGCTGATCATCGAGCAGGCTGTTAAAGAATCAGGCCTCTCCTTGAAGGATATGTCGGCCATTGCAGTTACGCAGGGCCCAGGACTCGTAGGCGCATTGCTCGTAGGTATCGTAGCTGCCAAAAGCTTGTCCATGGCACTGGATATTCCGTTGATCGGAACGCATCATATTGCGGGACATATTTATGCGAACGAGCTTGTGCATGACATTGTATATCCTTGTATGGCGCTTGTCGTATCCGGCGGTCATACGGAATTGGTGCTGCTGGAGAGCGAGGGTGAATTCCGCGTTGTAGGCCGCACAAGAGATGATGCAGTCGGTGAAGCTTACGATAAAGTGGCACGTGCGCTTAAATTGCCGTACCCAGGGGGACCGCATATCGACAAGCTCGCAGTAGAAGCGGAGGAATCCATTACTTTGCCTCGTTCCTGGCTGGAGGCGGATAGTTACGACTTTAGCTTCAGCGGCTTGAAATCGGCCGTGCTCGCGGTTATTAACCAGACGAGAATGAAGGGGCAGGTGCTAAATGAGGCGGCTTTGGCCCGCGGTTTTCAGGAGTCGGTTACCGAGGTGCTCGTTACGAAAGCGCTGCGCGCTGTTCGCGAGTTCGGCGCGAAGCAGCTGCTTCTGTGCGGTGGAGTAGCGGCCAACCGGGGCTTGAGAGCAGCTTTAACGGCCCGCTGCGAGTCAGAACGGGTGCCGCTGCTTATTCCGCCGAGTTCACTCTGCACGGATAATGCCGCTATGATTGGCGCGGCAGCCTATCTTAAGCTGAAGCGGTCACAATTTACCAATCTCGACATGAAGGCGGACCCCGGCTTTTCGCTGGAGAGCTGGTCAGTGAGCAATATGCCGCTTCCGAGTGGCAAATAGCGGTCCGTTTACTGCTAAATTTCAAGATGCACATCTTTATTCTGGAAAAAAATTTGAAAAATAGTTGGGAATTGAATTGACAGACTATTTTCAAGAGCCTATAATAAGCAACAATACTTCAATTTCATACGTTTCAAACGCAAGGAACAGGAATAGTAAAGCTTGTCCGGGATTGTCGGCAGCGCGGTTGTGAGTGAGTCTCATTCATACGTTGCTGTGACACAGAGAGCTGCGGGGTGGTGCAACGCAGTCGAAGGATGCTTGAAGCTCACCTGGGAGCGGAACAGTGGAAACGATGGCGGCAGTTTTCAAATGCTGATCAGCCATGCAGGTACATTGTTACGGTTAACCACCGTAATCGGGTGCATGTGAGTCAACATCCGGAGTTGGCCATATGCTTAAGTTGGGCGTCCCTGCTCGTTTGCGAACGTATGGGTGTCAACAAGGGTGGTACCGCGCGGGTCTATTATAGCCTGTCGTCTCTTGATTCAAGAGACGACAGGCTTTTCTTGTTGACTGGGAAGTAAATGAAATGACCTTTAGACGAATAGTAATAAACAATATAGAGTGGAAACGCTATGATCAGGAGCAGTAGAACAATAGGCTGGCAAAGCGAATTTCGAGGAAACTCATCGTAAATCACTGAGTAAATCGAAATCGTGCAGAGAGCTGCGGGGTGGTGCGACGCAGTCGAAGCTGAGGTTTGAATCTCGCCTGGGAGCGGAACAGTGGAAACAGGTTGTTTTGTAACAGCCGGAGCCTACACTGTTACGGCTAGCCGCCGTCATCGGGCATTTAAGCGGGCTCGGATCCCCGCAGCAAGCAGCAAGGATGCCTTTTTGGAGGCAGCTTTGCCAAGCTTCTGCAGAAGGACCGGTCAATTAGAGTGGTACCACGGCAGCGTAAAGCTCGTCGTCTCTTACAAGGAGACGACGAGCTTTTTTTGTACAAATTTAAGAGCGTATAAATTTTAATCTTTTATAATAACCAACCAACCTTTAGGAGGCAATTACCATGACAAACGAAATGAAAAAAATCCAAATTTTCGATACGACGCTGCGTGATGGCGAGCAATCGCCCGGCGCTTCCATCGATCCGGAACGTAAAATCATTATTGCCCGCCAGCTTGGCAAACTGGGCATCGATGTCATTGAGCCCGGCTTTGCGGTATCGAGTCCAGGCGAATTCGCAGCTATACAGCAAATTTCCCGCGAGCTGCAGCATGTTGAGATCGCCGGATTTGCCAGAGCGGTAAAGCTGGATATCGACGCTGCCGTGAAAGCGACGCAGGATGCGGCTCGAAGACGGCTTCACTTATTCATCTCCTCGTCGGACATTCATCTTAACCATCAGCTGCGCAAATCGCGCGACGAGGTGGTTAAGATTGCCCGGGATATGGTCGCCTACGGCAAGCAATTCGTTGATGAAATTGAATTTTCCGCGATGGATTCCACGCGATCGGGCAGAGAGTTTGTCATCCAGCTCGTTGAGGCGGTAATTGCCGAAGGAGCGACAATTATTAATTTGCCCGATACGCTCGGTTACGCGATGCCCGAGGAGATGAGCGAGCTGTTCCGCGCTGTTCGGACGCAGGCTAGAGGCGGCGACCGTGTAAGATACAGCGCGCATTGCCATAATGACCTTGGTCTTGCGGTAGCCAACAGCATTGCAGCGATCCATGCGGGCGCTACGCAGATTGAAGTAACCGTAAACGGAATCGGCGAAAGAGCGGGCAACTGCTCCTTGGAAGAGCTGGTTATGGCGATTGAAACGCGCAAGGATGCGATTCAAGCGGAAACGAACATTCAAATTGGAGAGATTTACGAAACGTCACGAATGGTCAGCCGCGCCATGAACTTCCCTATCGCTTATAATAAGCCGATCGTTGGACGCAATGCGTTTCAACACGAATCGGGCATCCATCAGGACGGCCTGCTGAAAAACCGCAATACGTATGAAATCATGGATCCGGAAGCAATGGGTATCTCGCGGAATATGATTATTCTGGGCAAGCATTCCGGCCGCCATGCGATTAAGCATCGCCTTTCGGAATACGGCATCGAGATGTCCGATGCTCAAATGCAGGATGTGTATGAGAAGTTCAAGGAAACAGCCGATGCTCAAAAAATCGTCACTGACGATGAGTTGATCCGAATTGCCGGCGAGCTGACACAGACGCAGCCAGATCCATACGTGCTGGTTGATCTGCATGTTCATGCCGGATCGCAGCGTTCGCGCACGGCAATGGTAACGATTCGTGAAAATGAGCGCGGAGCAGAGCAGACATTTGTTGCGATGGGAGCAGGCCCGCTTGAGGCGGTTATCCATGCGATCCAGCAAGCAATTCCGGTTGCAGCCGAGTTTGAGGATCTGGAGCTGCATTCGTTATCAACAGGCGAGGACGCTTATGGGGAAGCCGTCGTCAGCATTGTGCACAAGCAGCAGCGCTTCCGGGGCACTTCCATTCATAACGACATCGTACTTGCAGCGGCGCAGGCCTATGTCTCAGCATGCAATCAAGCGGTTATGACAACGGGAAGCAGAAATGTTGATGCTGGTCCAAGTAGGGCGGCTAACTGACAAAACAAAGATTAAATTCGAAATAACCGTCAAGGGAGAGGTTTTTTTTGAACAAAATTATTCAATATTACAATCAATTTGATGAATGGGGGCGTCTCGAAAGAGCGCCCCTTGAATTTACCGTTAATTGGCAGCATATTAGACGGTTTCTGCCAAAGAACGGGCATGTTTTGGATAACGGTGCGGGACCTGGCTAATATGCGATGGAGCTGGCCGGTTGCGGCTACGACGTTACACTAACGGACTTGACGCCACGGCTGGTGCAAATGGCAAGCGAGAAGGCAAATGAGCTTGGTTTAACTGAACGTTTTAAAGGCTTCCATGTTGCCGATGCCAGAAACTTAACGATATTTCCGGATGAGCAGTTTGACGGTTCCCTTATGATGGGACCGCTTTATCACTTACAGCTGCAGGAGGAGCGGGACCAGGCTGTTAAAGAGCTTTATCGCGTGACGCGGAGCGGTGGATATGTGTTTGTCGCATTTATGACGAGGATCAGACATTTGCTGAGTGCGCTCGCTCACCCGCAGAGCTGGAGGCCTCTCGACAATATCGGAGATATTCAATCCTTCATGGAAACGGGCGTTTTTAATCATACCGATGAAGGCAGATTTACAGGCGCTTATTACTACGATATAGCTGACATTAAACCGTACATGGAATCACATGGCTTTGAATCGGTTAAACTGATCGGCTCATCGAGTGTTGCCGGCGCTTTTGCTCAAGAGCAGTTCGAGTATTGGCGATCGCTTGGGGAGAGCGAATATGCGAAATATATGGCGCTTATATTTGAGTACGCGGATAATGTCAATCTACTAGGTTCATCCTCTCACTTGCTTTATATCGGAAAAAGAAATTAAGCAATAATTTTTCCAAAATTAGTGTTGTGCACAAAGTTATCCACAATTGAGTGCGTTTCTGTGTATAAAACGGTGAAAAGCCCGAAAATACTGGATTTACTGAAGCTAAACAATGTGAGCGAAAAGGGGATATTTTTTTCACAATGTGGATGTGGATAATGTGTATAACGTGGATAAAGTTTTTAAAACGTATGAGTTTGTACCTATAAAACGACGAAATCCGCGAAAATACTACTGCAATACTCCTGTACTATCGACAGAATTAACTAACAATTTATACAGAGTTGTTGATATCTTTGTGGATAACCGTGGATAGCTCATTTTTCGATAAAGTGGAAATAAGACTAAGGTTTTCCTTCCGTTTTGCGCTTTCTTTGCGGTCACGCAAAAATTTTGCGTGAAATACCAGTCAGGTTTTCGGTGAAAAAATAAGTATTATGCGTTATCGTGAAACTAAGACGCATTTAAAACATATAACTCACCTTAAATCAAATAGCTCTCGCAATTTATAAGTGTGAATGGAGGTTAACCAAGGGATGGATAAGCAAACGATCATTCAGGTAAGTTCGGTCAGCAAATATTATGGTGCGAATAAGGCAGTGGATCGAGTATCCTTCAAAGTAAATGAAGGAGAAATTTTCGGCATTATCGGCACACATGGCGCTGGAAAGACGACGCTGCTTGAAATGCTAATGGGCATTCGTATGCCAGACCAAGGCAGCATCCGCATATACGGTCATGATGTGGTGCTTGAAGCAGAACGGTTGAAGGAAGACATCGGAATCCATCTGCAAAGCACGTCTTTGGTCGATAAAATGAATGTTCGAGAGGCAATGGAGCTTTTTCAGGGCTTTTATAAACGGAAATCTGATTTGGACCGTATCATTGAACAGTTCGGACTTAGCCAGTATTCGGATAGATTAGTAAAGCGTTTATCAGGCGGTTGGAGACAACGCACGGCATTAGCGATCGCATTAGTAAATGACCCGAAAATTATATTTTTGGATGAGCCGACAACGGGACTTGACCCGCAAGCCAAAAAGGATTATTGGTCGTTGCTGCAGCTGCTTCAGCAGCAGGGGAAAACAATCGTTGTCGCCTCACATGATATGGAGGAAATTCAACGTAATTGCAATCGTGTTTGCGTTATGCGTAAGGGGGAATTTGTTACTTGCGATAATCCGTCGACACTGATTGCGCAATTGCCGGGCGGCGGTATGACAATGGAAGCCGTTTATATGCATCATGCAGTTGAAATGAATAGGAGTGTTAGCGTATAAGGAGACGGTAGATTCGGAAGAGACTGATAACTGTATACGTAAACCTCAAGGAGGGCTTTTAAGTAAATGGATCATCGCGATTACATCGAAGGTCCGTCACTCGAGCGCAGAAAGCTGCTAGAAAAGAGAATGGAGATGATTGCTAACTTAATGAATCAATTAAATGAGGGGGAAAATCAGAAGCAAGAGCATCAATCGGACAAAAAGCGCAAACGCATCGAAGACTGCAGCGGCATAATGACAATAGTAACGGTCCTTCACCGTATGTTCACATAGCGATTTCATAGTATAATATAATGATCTTGATTTGGCGGAGGATCGATTGTGAACAATTGCATTCCACTCATTGGTCAACAAATGCGATGGCAGGTTCAGCGCTATTTTACAGCTGAACCTCTTGTTCATTTCGCAGAGCTTTTTATTGAGGACAAGCTGGTTGAATCCATTCGCTTCGGGCAGCTGACGGTTATTCACTATCGTATGTTCGGCGGCAAAGGCGATGAAGTGTACCATGCTGCTGCGGCAGTAGAGCTGTTTATTTTGGCGTCGGATATATTGGATGATTTGCAGGATCAGGACGCGCCGCACAAGCCGTGGATGCAGGTTCCTCAGCCTGTCGCGATTCATGTCGCTTCAGCACTCCTAACGTTGTCGCAGCAAGCGATGTTAGACTGTACGTCAAATGATGAAATCCGAATGGCTCTTCTGAAAATGATGAATGCTAAGCTGCTTCAGGCTGCTAACGGTCAAATGATCGACATTTTGAATGAAATGACGGATGAGCAATCCTACTTGGATATGGTTAAGCAAAAATCAGGAACACTTCTGCAGTTTGCTTGCATGGCCGGCGTAATGCTGGCAGGCCAGCCATGGAATAACGTCGTTGCGGAATACGCGACGGAGATAGGAATAGCGGCCCAAATTCAAAATGACCTCCGTGATTTGCTGCGTTGGGATGACAAAAGTGACTTCCTAAAGCGGAAACGCACCCTGCTTACGATGTATTTACTCGAGGGCGATGCGGAAGAGGATCAGTGGATTAAAGCATATTATCAAGGAAATATATCTGCTGAAGACGTTGCGCCAAAGCGCGAGCTTTTTCTCGAAACATGCGAAAGAACCGGAACTATTTTGTATGGTTCTGTCATGAGCAGGATGCACTACAATCGATTTGAGGAATTACTAGAATCTATTCAGGAAATAAGTCCTTGGAAATCGACGTTTTTGCAGATATTGAACCAAAAAAATGCATAATAACAAACCGCGCAAAAGTCATTTCGGTAATTACCAATCACTTTTGCGTTTATTGTCGATTCGTTTCCTGTTATAGTAGATACGTGTACCAATAATACTATTTTAGTAGAGAAGCGGAGGAGTTTAAATGTTAAAAGAAACGATTCGTCAATTGGTAAGCAGCACAGAAAAAATGTCCATGACCATGGGTGGTCAGTTGCAGCTAGCAGGTGTTTCCGCAGCAGAACAAAAAGCTCTTTTTGGTGAACTAAAGGAAAAAAACGAGAAGAATAGCGGTTACGCATACATGTGGAACTAGCATAATGATTTGTTGGAAGGGAAGAGGATTGCATGAGACCTAACATATTTAATCGCATTGTTGCAAGCCTCTTCCTGATCGTCTTTCTAGCTTCTATTTTTTACCTGACTTCAGTAATAGTTAGAATTCCTTCAATTGGCGCTGTATTGATGGAGGAATCCGGTCATCGTTATTTTGTAAAGTCGATAGAACCAGCAGGACAAGCGGAAGTAAAAGGAATTAAAATCGGAGATCAGGTATTAGAAGTAGATGGAAAGCCAGTTCAGGAGTTTGAAAATGTTAAGAAATATAATTCGATCGAATATGCCGATTATGTTCTTGTTCTGCATAACGATAATTTAGCGCAGAAGATTGAGTTTCCTAAGGGATGGACTGGAGATCATTCTTTATGGGAGCTGCTGATTCAGTTATATATCCCAGGCGTATCGCTCATTATTTTTTGTGCCTTTTCAGGATTTCTGTATGCTAAACGAAGAAATGACAAAGCAGCAATCTTTCTTATTTTGTTTTTTATATCTATCGGACTAAGTTATTATAGCTCTGCAGCATCAAGCCGCAGCGATCCCGTAGGACTAACTATTATTTATTTGGTTTTGCCATTTATACCAATGCTGTTTATGAGCTTTATGAATATTTACCTGCAGAGATTTGACGTTCAATTCATTAGCAAGCCAATATTGAATACTTTATTTGTATTAGTTGGCCTGGTAGGTATCGGAAGCTTGTTTTATATTTGGACAGATCTAGCATCCAGCAATATCTATACTTATCTTCAAATAGCCTATAGCAGTTCCGTACTGGTAGGTAATTTTGCATGCGTTTATATGCTAATTCGAAAATTTATTAAGCATCGGCGTACAAAGATGCATTCTTTATTTACCATTACGCTAATTTCGCATCTAGTAGCGTTTACCCCGTTTGCTTTATTGAATTTATTGCCTCAAATCATTGGTAAGGAGCAGGTTTTGCCTGCGGCGTTTACTGCGCTTTTCCTATTCGTTTTGCCAATCGTCTATTTTTATCTTTCAACCTCAAATCAATTGTTTGATATCGATTTTATTTTGACGAGATTCAAATACTATACAGCGCTTGCCCTGGTTCCATCGATAATTGTGTCAGCACTTGTAGCGTTTGTTATGCTAGGGGAGAAAGATCCGTCGTGGTCCGCATGGTTTGGCGTATTTTTTGTCATTTACATCGGAATGACGTTGTTTTTATATGCGAAGGAACAAATCGACCAACGCTTTAGGCCTAAGCTCTTTAAGGCGATGTATAGCTACCAGGATAGTCTTGACCGCTTCTCGCGTAAAGTTGCCAGAGTGATGAAGCAAGGGGATTTGGAAGCAGTCCTTAAACAAGAAATATCAGAGCTTCTTCCGGTAAAACGTATTACCTTTTTACTAGTGGAGCAATCGGAGAATACGGTTTATCCGATGGGAGAGCATCCTGAGGAGCTCATAACTGCGGAATTTTTGCTGGGAACAGTGAATTCCTTGCAAGTTGGCGAGTTAATTGAGCTGCCATATGGGCTGGGTCTTGTTATAGGCAGGCAGCGGTCGAGGTACCATATATTATGGATCGGTATGAAGACGAACCATACCCGCTTTAACTCTGACGAGCTTCGCTGGTTAAAGACGATGTCGAACTATGCCAGCATCGTATTTGAAAACTTATATTTAATCGAGGGATTGATCGAGGATCTCGAGTCTGAAGTTCGCAAAGAGCATTCCACCTCGCCTTGGGTACTTCGCCTTCTATTCTGTCTATCTGAGAATGAAAGAAGAAAGCTTGCTGCGGATTTGCATGACTCGGCACTGCAGGATCAGCTTCTCTGGTACCGAAAGCTGGAAGCTATCATGATGGATTATCCGATCTCCGATAAACTTGGACACGAGCTAGAGGATATAAAAGAAGGACTCCTTGATGTAATCCATCAAATACGCGAGACCTGTAATGAGCTGCGTCCGCCGCTGTTGAAAGAGATGGGCGTAGTTGAGGCAGTTGAATCTATCATTGAGCACACTCAAATGCGCGTGAACTTTGCTGTCGATTTCCGTGCAAAAGCATTTAATCGACCGCTCAATGAGGAGCAAATTACGGCCATTTACCGTATCGTGCAAGAATTACTCCGCAATGCGGACAAGCATTCGCATGCAAAATTAGTTATTCTTGAGCTTGAACTACGCAAAGGAACCATATATTTCCGATATCAAGATGATGGTGTCGGTATGGATGTCAATCAAATGATTGTCTCTTTTGAGCATATGGGCTTGTCAGGCATTAAAGAGCGGGTGACGGGTCTTGAAGGAGACATATCATTTTATTCAGAGCGCGGTAACGGCCTAGAGGTTGTTATTTTGTTGCCAGAAATTATGACAACCGGCAGATCGGAGAGGGGTATATCGCGTGATTCGTATCTTATTAGTTGATGACCATCCTTCCGTTGGGGAAGGGACAAAAAATATGATTGAGCAGGACTCCGAGATGTCGGTATCGGTCGTTTTATCCGCTATCGAAGCTCTGGATATTGTGCAAATCGACCACTTCGATCTCATATTATGTGATCTGAATATGCCAGGCATTAGCGGACTAGAATTGACGAAGCGTCTCATTCAACAGGATCCTGAGCGCAAGGTTATCATTTATTCCGGCTACGAGATTGGTTCGCATTTTAATTTGCTCATTGAGTCGGGTGTTTCCGGTTTTATATCAAAGACGGTATCCAGGGAGCAGCTGCATAATGCGATCAGGTGCGCGATGAGAGGGGAAACAGTTATTCCTATCTCACTATTAAAGCAGCTTAGGCGGCATGAGGTAACGATTGGACGCTCGGAAGTAACGATTGAAGATGTATCCATCAACGAGAAAGAGCAAACGATTTTGCATGAGGTAGCTACCGGCATTAGCAATAAGGAGCTGGCTGTCATGCTGCATGTGAGTCAGAGAAACGTGGAATATCAGTTATCGCGTATTTTCGAAAAATTAAATGTCCGTTCTCGCTCGGAAGCGATAAAAGAGGCTCAGCGTTTAGGCTTGATAAGCTTAGAACAATATTAGTCATAATTTTAGATTCGGAATGCTTTACATTCATTTACTGAATTAAGCATTTAACGGGTTAATTATAAACGGCAGGCTAAGGAATTCCTTAGCCTGCCGTTTCGTGTTAAAGCCCTAAAACATATAAACAGAAATTCTGGTTTTACTGGTTGGCTGCTCTTTCCAGCAAGCTGAGCATGTAGCTGTCCAAGCGCTCGACCATTAACGAATTGGTTAGTCCGGTTACTCCAAATGCAGGCCAGCCTGGATATACGGAAGGTGGCCCGGACAGGACTTCGATCAAGGATAGGAGATCCCAATAGGGCTCATATTGAAAGGTAGAGCCGGCATGTTTCTCATAAGCAGTCAAAAAAGCATCAGCAGCCGCAACGTCATAGAGCTGAGCTAAATTTAACCGGCAATGACCAATGTCGATTCCGGCAGGACCTTGGCATGCATTGACCCAATCGACAACACCGCTCACTTTGTTGTTCGACCACAGCACGTTCGTCGGATGATAATCCCGATGAATAAAGCAGGGTTTCACAGTAGGCCGTGGTCCCTTAACCAAAGCGATGACCTTGTGCCAAGACTCAGGATAGCTGGACCAGGAAGGAGCTTGCAAAGAAGAAATGTCATTGTATGTGAAATAGTTCCAGGGAAAATGGTCAGCAGCGACAGTATGAATCTGAGCGAGCGCTTCCGCCAAACCATCTAGCCACAGCTTAAAATTTGGCGGATGCAGGACAACGGTACCAACTAGCTGAGACATCAATACAGCAGGGATTCCGCATTCGGCACCAGTCTTGTCAAAAGCAAGGATTCGTGGTGCGTGTACGCCCGTCTTCGCCGCCCAGCGCAGGCTTTCTGCTTCATGCAGCGGCAAATCGGGCTCTTGGCGCAACCATTCCACATTGTTGAATTGCCGTAAAACGACTTTTGATTCGACTCCATTGACTTGAAGTGCGATGCTGTGGACAAGGGACGACATACCGCCATGCAGCCGATTAACGGATTGAATCGAAGCTTGCGGGTGTACGGCTTCAAGTACCCATTGCTGCAGGCGTTCAGAAAGCTCTTGTTTAGAATCGGCGTTCATTGCCTATCCGCCCTCTCTTATTTTTTTACATATATTGCTCCCATTCCTCATAGGCGGTCGATAAAGAGGTTTTGCGAGCTTCCAAGGCAGCTTGGATTTCTTGAATGCGGATATAATCATTGAAAATTGCAGGATCAGCAAGCTGCTCCTCCAACTCGGTAATTTGCTGCTCAAGCGACGCAATTTCTTGCTCTAATTGTTCGACTTTGCGCTGCCTCGTGCGTTCTTCCCGTTTGGCTTGTTTGTCAGCCTCGTAGGAGTTTGCAGGCGCATTGTCGGAATTAGCTGCAGATTTCGAGCCTGAAGCCTGTTTTGACAGTGCCTCGAGCCGGGCTTCTTCGATTTCATTTTTTTTCTCTATCATTTCGTCATAATTTCCTAGGAAATGATCGGTTCCTGACGGTTTGAGTTCGACAATGCGTTCAGCCATCTTGTTCAGGAAGTAACGGTCATGTGAAATGAAGAGCAATGTTCCTTCATAATCGAGCAAGGCGGCTTCAAGCACTTCTTTGCTGAAAAGATCGAGATGATTGGTAGGCTCATCCAAAATAAGCAAATTGGCCTGAGCAAGCATGAGCTTGGCTAATGAAACACGTGCCTTCTCGCCGCCGCTAAGCGATGAAATACGTTTCAATACATCTTCGCCGCTGAATAAGAAATTGCCGAGCACAGTACGTATACGTGCTTCCTCCATATGGGAGTAGCTGCCCCAAACCTCTTCAAGAACCGTATTTTGGCCGTTCAGCCTCGTTTGCTCCTGGTCGTAGTAGCCGATCTTAACATGGGTTCCAAAGTGAATCGTACCTGTAGTCGGGGCGTTTTGACCGACAATAACCTTCAACAGGGTTGATTTTCCAATACCGTTAGGGCCAAGCAACGCGACGGTTTCGCCGCGTGTAAGCTGAAAGGAAACATTGCGGAAAAGAGGCGTATCCTTACCTGGGAAAGTAACGGATACATCATTTACAGCCAGTACGTCTTTACCTGTTGAACGCTCGATCTCGAATGTGAAGTGGGCTTTCTTCAGATCACCCTGCGGCTTGTCCAGACGCTCCATTTTGTCCAACGCTTTGCGCCTGCTCTGCGCTCGCTTGGTTGTCGAAGCGCGAACCAGATTGCGCTGAACGAATTGCTCCATGCGCGCAATTTCATCCTGCTGCTTCTCGAATTGCCGCATACCAATTTCGTAATCGGCAGCTTTCAGCTCCATATAGCGGCTATAGTTTCCGGTGAACCGCTTGGAGGTATGACGCTCGATCTCAATAATCGTCTGAACGAGCGCATCAAGAAAGTACCGGTCATGGGATACGACAAGAATGGCACCCGAATAACCGCGCAAGTAAGATTCTAGCCAGGTTAATGTCTCGATATCGAGATAGTTGGTAGGCTCATCAAGCATGAGCAAATCCGGTGCTTGAAGCAAAATACGTGCCAAGGCAAGACGGGTTTTCTGGCCGCCGCTTAGCGTTGAAATTAAGGTATCAGCGGGAAAGCTTCCGAAGCCCATCCCGTGAAGAACGCTGTTAATGCGCGTATTGATTTCGAAGCCGCCTTGCTCACGGTACCAGTCCGAGCGCTTGGCGTAGCGGTCGAGAGTATCCGCATAGCGTTTCTCGTCCTCATGAAGAGCAGGATCGGCAATTTTGATTTCGAGCTCGCGAAGCTCCTGCTCGGCTTCGATTAAATGGGAAAATACAGCGCGCATCTCCGCTTCGATGGTTCGATTGGATTGTAAGCCGCTGTTCTGAGCGAGATATCCGATTTTTGTTTCTTTTGCTTTATGGATAGCGCCCGAATCAGCAGACATTTCGCCTGCAATAATTTTAAGGAGCGTTGACTTGCCGGCGCCGTTTACGCCTACGAGACCAATTCGTTCCCGTTCCAGCACCTGCATGGAAATATTGGATAATACGACATTTACGCCGTAGCTCTTTGTAACGTTAGAAACCTGAAGCAGCATTTTGAAACCTCCAACAAATAATTGTAAAGAAAGGATGCTTTCACTACTCAATAGTGTACCATAAACGAGCGCTGGCATTGGCGAAAGTTGCACAACAGTGGTAAACTACAATTAATGAAAGAAAATGATGGGAAGTAGAATAGGTGAATGCTTTTGGTTGAACGATATCAATTTGGCGATAAAGCTTACATAAGAAAAGAAATGGAAATAAAACGGAATAGCATTTCGCCTGAGCAGCGGAAATTGTGGTCACAGTCTGCCTGCGCGAAAGCGGGAATTTTGCTGGAAAGCCGTTCTATAACAGCGTTTATGGTGTATTTATCTTTTCGGAGCGAGCTTGATTTATCCAGTCTCATTGAATGGGGCTGGCAGACGGGGCGTGACGTGATTGCGCCAAGATGCATCGCGGAGGACCGCACGATGACGCTGCATTATTTGCGGAGTTGGGACGATCTGATGCCTGGTGCTTACGGTATTATGGAGCCGAATCCTGCTGTAACACCGCCAATCGACAATGGCTATGCGCCGGATGTTGTGTTTGTTCCAGGCCTCGCCTTCGATCGGCAAGGTGGCCGCCTTGGCTACGGCGGAGGATATTATGACCGCTTTGCGGAAACGGTTATTAGAGGAGCTGGCGGACAAGCCCAGACTTTGTGGCTAGGAGTGTCGTTCGAAGCACAGCTCATGGCTAAAGTTCCTCTTGAGGAGCACGATCTAATCATGAATGGAATGATTACCGAACAAGACGTTTATTTGCTATAGCGCAAGATTTGAGGTAAGCAATCATCGCGAAACGAAGCTTTTGCCGCTAGAGGGCGAAGCATCCGTTTACGCTAGAAGGAGCGATAGAGGTGGAGCTGACACATTTTAACGAGCAGGGCCGAGCGCGCATGGTGGACATCTCCGATAAGGAAGTCACTTCACGTACGGCAGTCGCTCAAACCAGAGTTACGATGAACCCGGATACATTAGCACAAATCAAGGCAGGCAAGATCGGAAAGGGCGATGTGCTGGCTGTGGCTCAGGTTGCTGCAGTAATGGCCGCCAAAAAAACTGCGGACTGGATTCCAATGTGCCACCCGCTTCCGCTTACAGGCATAAATGTGGTATTCAGCGATAATGGGACGGATGAGCTATACATAGAAGGCACTGTAAAGACTACTGGAAAAACAGGTGTTGAAATGGAGGCACTTACAGCCGTATCTGCGGCAGCTCTAACGGTGTATGACATGTGCAAGGCGCTGCAAAAGGATATGATCATTGGGCCGACGCAGCTCGTTTCCAAAACAGGCGGTAAAAGCGGCGATTATCGAATTTCGTCAAACTCGTAACCAGATTAGGGATGGGAGGAATGGAAGATGCGGTGGAAGGTAGCAATATTAACAGCAAGCGATAAAGGCTCACGCGGGGAACGTGAAGATACAAGCGCACAGGTTATTCGTGAGTTAATTGAGGAAGAGCTGGGCGGCGAAATTGTCGATTACCGGATTGTCCCGGATGAGCAGGATGAAATTATGGCAGCTATCATTGAAATGACCGAGTATTTCCATGCCGATCTTGTACTTACAACTGGTGGAACAGGTCTTGCAGAGCGCGATGTTACTCCTGAAGCAACGCTTAAGGTCATTGACCGCGCTGTTCCTGGGCTTGCGGAAGCGATGCGTATGGGAGCGCTCCAGAAGACGAGAAGAGCGATGCTCTCTAGAGGAGTGTGCGGCATTAGAGGCAGCTCGCTCATCGTTAACCTGCCTGGAAGTCCGAAAGGCGTCCATGAGAGCCTGATGGCGATCATGGATCAATTGCCGCATGCGCTGGGCATTTTATCCGGACAACTGGGGGAGCATAGCGTATGAGCCAAAAGCAGCAAACGGAGGAAGGCGCTCAGCAGCTGGGAACGACTATCCTTAGAGAGGTGTCGGTATACGATGCGGTTGGACTGCGCCTCGCTCATGATTTGACGCGAATTATTCCCGGTACGTTCAAGGGGCGCTTATTCAAAAAAGGCCATGTCGTGACGGAAGCAGACATCCCAAATCTTCTCGATATCGGCAAAGAGCATATTTATATCATGGAGCTTGGCGATGACGAGCTTCATGAGGATGATGCAGCGATTCGAATGGCTGAAGCTTTATATGGCGGTCAACTGCTGCTATCCGAGCCGCATGAAGGCAAGGTGAGCATCAAATCGAATCTGCTTGGCTTGGCGGATATAGACAAAGGAATTGTTGATGCCATAAATGCTTTAGGTGAAATTGCGCTTGCTACGGTCAAGACGAATACAGTCGTTAAGCCAGGGCAACCGCTCGCCGCGACGAGAGCGATCCCGCTTGTCGTACCTAAAACAAAGGTTGAAACGGTAGAGCTGCTGGCTGCTGAATACCGCCAGGCAAATGGCGGAGCGTCGCCGCTGCGCGTACGCCCTTTCCGCAAATTTCGCGTAGGACTGCTAACGACCGGCGGAGAAGTCTTTAACGGCAGAATCGAAGATAAATTTGGTCCGGCCGTAAGAAGCAAGCTGGAGGAGCTGGGATCTGAGGTCGGGGAGCAGAGGTTTGCTCCCGATGACCGACAAATAATTGTCAAGGAAATACACTATTTGCTTGATCAACGTTATGATATGATACTAGTGACGGGCGGAATGTCGGTAGATCCCGACGATCGCACGCCGGGCGCGATTAAAGCCTCGGGAGCAGATATCGTAAGCTATGGGACGCCAATGCTTCCAGGCTCGATGCTGCTTGTCGGTTATTTAAACGGAGTACCAATTATGGGCTTGCCAGGCTGTGTCATGCATGATCCGTATACGTCCTTCGACGTTCTTCTGCCGCGTATTCTGGCGGGCGATACGATTGCCCGCGAAGATATAATCAGCATGGGATACGGCGGTTTAAATAGCTGTTAGTTGTTTGATGCTTACAGAGCAGGTTTACTACGTAAAAATTTGAGGAGGTTAACGAAATGTCAGGAATAGGTGCAACGGGTATCATACTGCTCGTGTTGGTCGCTTTACTTCTGTTTGGACCGAATAAACTGCCAGAGCTTGGCCGTGCTTTTGGACGGACGCTGCGTGAGTTTAAGTCTGGTGCCAGAGAAATCATGGACGACGACGACCGCAAGGATAAGGAATCTAGCCGGGTTGAAGTAAATCGTTCAGAAAATATAGATAAAGACAATAAGCGGCTTCCGGATTAATCGGGCCCGCTTTTTTCTTGAACAAAAGGCAGTAAACAGCAGGCGAAGGAGGTAAGTGCAGGTGGGAACGGAAGAAAGCAGCAAATCGGAGCAGACGTCACGTAAAGCGATTCTTCGCGAGGAAGGGCTCATGCCGCTTCTGGAGCATATCGGAGAGCTGCGGAAGAGAATCTTTTACGTGCTTATCATACTAACAATAGGGCTAATCCTCGGAATCATATTCGCGCAGCCTACTTATAACTTTCTAATGAGTCAAAAGCCTGCAAATACGATTTCCTTACATACGTTTTCGCTTTGGGACGGAATCGGCATGTACATGAAATTCGCATTTGTCATCGCCTTGATTTTGGCACTGCCTGTAATTGCCTATCAGCTATGGGCATTCGTCAAGCCGGCATTGCGCAAGAGCGAGCAGCGTTCCACGCTGAAATACGTACCGTTCGCTCTCATTATGTTTTTAATCGGGCTGGCATTTTCGTATTATGTTGTGTTTCCGCTCGCGTTCAACTTTACAAGAACCATTTCGCAGCATTTGAACCTGGAGGAAACGTATGGCATCGCACAATATTTTACGTTTATGTTTAATTTATTAATTCCGATATCGCTCCTATTCGAGCTGCCGCTCGTCATCATGTTTTTAACGGCTATCCGTTTGGTGAATCCGAAGCGGCTTCGCAAAATGCGTCGCCTTGCCTATTTCATAATGGTGGTTATCGGAGTTATGATTACGCCGCCGGATTTCATATCTGATATTCTAGTGGCAATTCCATTAATCATTTTGTATGAGGTAAGCGTGTTTCTATCCGGAACGGTGCACAAAAAACAGCTGGCGGCCGATGCCAAATGGGAAGCGGAATATGGGGAATCGTATAATAAGGCTTAGCAAGAAAGTATAACGACAGGATAATCCCTACTAAAAAACCTTGATAATTCAAGGTTTTTTTTCTTTATAGGGGAATTCATGTCGTTTTTTTTACGACATGAATTTCCCTATAAAGTAGTTGAGCGACAAGAATATCACTTTAATATATGCAAAGACGCTTAACCTCTTGGAAAACTCCCATCGCAACGGTGCCAGACGCAAGAAAATTAACCATAAGCGCGCAGGTTTTATTATTTCACCTGTCTACCGTATGGGGAGCATATCAGACTTTATTTTCTCGTCCATGGCCGCCGCTGTTTCTATTATTGGTTCAGTCTAATACTTTATTCTCCTTGAACAGTTGTAAAAAAAAGAATACGGATTCAAAAGTTGAACATTGCCTTCTTGCGCATCAGCTTCTATCATCTTGGTGAATGAACAAAACTTTGTAATGAGAGGGTGCTTCTATGGGACGAATGTTGATTCTACTCGTAAGTTTGTCCTTGTTTCTATCTACCTGTATATCGGTGAAGTATGGACGCGTTTTTGCCGCCAATGACGAATTCGATGACCTCCGCTTGAAATGGGTTAATCTGCTCACTTGTGCAAGCGCTTACAGTATGCCGGTTTCGGACTCATTCCTAGAGGCTAAAATTAACGAGGCGGATGCCAAAATCACTTCATGCGTGAACTCCGTTCCTTGCATTCAACCCGAATTAACAATTATATGAACGCAGTCAATCGATTTGTCCCGAATCCTTACGCCCAGACTGTGAAATCGGCGTACTACCCGAACGTTACCGCCTCGGCCGGAATGATGACGGGAGCCAATCTGACCGATCAAGCGTTTAGCGTAGCCCTTCACGGTATTATCGTCATCCTGTCCGTCTTTCGCGCGGCTGCTTCCTCCGAAGGGAGCGGCCTGACCAAGTTGGTGAACGGAAGAGGCTGGCATCTGCTTGTCAAGCATAGTCCGTTTGGGGGAGAGCACGATCATATGGACCGGCGTGGCCTGTCTTTCGGGAGCGGAAGCGTTTCGCTGATTGCCGATCCGGGAACGACGGCGTATGGCGTTCCGCTTCATTATGGATGGTTCAAGCATACGTATTCGCACAATACGGTTTGTCTGAACGGTCAGGACCAGCCTCCGGCCGACGCAAAGCGGCTTCAGTTCCGGGACGAGAGCTGGGGCTGCATGGTGGAAGCGGCGGTGGAGCGGAAAGGGGGGCACTATAGGATGCGGGATTGCATTCAACTCCCTGCGGAAATGTGCCCTTGGCACGAAGAATCGTACGCCGGCGCCCGCATACGCAGAATGAACATCATGACGGACTTTCTTTTGGTGGACATCGTGAAGGTTTACGTTCCGGAGTCGAGGGAAATGAAATTGATACGGTTATGCATATCAGCGGTCAACTTGCCGGCCAATCGGATTGGCAGCGATCGGAAGAACGGCTAAGCGAGCTAACGCAAGCCTTGTTCGTGGACAAGAAGTCCAAGCCGCTTGACGGTCAAGAGAGTCTGAAATGGACTGTAGGTGGAGGGACGCTTCAGCATTTCAGCTGGTGCTCTCGTTCTGCCATTCTTCTCAAAGCCCATACGCCGGACAATCCGCCCAATACGACCCGGCAATCCTTCATCCAGAGAGCTTGGGCGCAAGGGGAGACGGTGTTCGTGAATGCTTTCCGTTTCAACGCTGACAGCCAAGGCGATCCAGCCTCAGAATGGTCGATGTCCATCGAAAGTGCGCGCCCCTGCAAGGAGCTGGTTGTAACCGTTCATTGTTCAGGGCAACCGTTCCGCTTTGCTTTGCAATGGGGAGAAGATGAGCATCTTACGCCTTCTGTGATTCATATCTAATCGTCTTGCAAGCGGAATTCCGAAGGTACCATGCGGTCTTTTCCTTAAAGCTTCTGTAAAAATAGTGCTTGCTGCCTTAGCCGAGCTGTTCGTCTATGGGGGGGGATTGGAATGTATACAACACCATTAATAAAAAAGCGGTATGGACGTTATGGTAATAATCATTGGATCGCATACAGCCCAAAGTTAAAGAGAGATGTAAATTTATTTAGTGATCTTGAATTTGATCATTGGGTGTTAATTGAAACCGATCCGACAGGTGGGCCATTTAACCCCAACAAACCCCTGCTTCTTTAAGCAGTTTCTTCAATGCTTTTGCGGCTGTTACGGAGAAATCAGGATGTGCTATACCAGGTGTGCCTTTTGGTTCAACCGAAATAAAGCCGGAATAATGTTTCTCTTTTAATGCAGCGATTAGTTTTCTTATTTCACCGTCGCCTTCGCCGGCAGGAACTACTTCGCCCGTATTTACTCTGGCGTCTTTCATATGAATGTAAGCTATGTAAGGTGCTGCAAGAGGATATGCATCTGTCATCGGAAGAACTTGGGCTCTAATGAAATTCGCAGGATCGAACGCCAAGCGCAGGTGAGGAGAGCGGATTGTTCCAAGAATATCGCGGGCACGGTCCCCGTTATCCACATAGAAAGGGGGATCATTGTCGATGAGTAGAGTGACCCTCTCCTGTTCGGCGATATGAGTCAATATCTTCATCCTTTTCAGAACTTCGTCTTTATATTTGTACTTGTCTTCTCCCTTTGGAATTGAGAAAGAAAAAATACGGATGTAAGGGGTTCGAAAATATTTAGCCAGATCAATGGCCCGCTTGAAATCCTTCAGCTGAGGGGTAAAATCTACTGTGATTCCAGTATTTCCGATCGGTGAAGCGATGGATGCGATTTTGAACCCCCGGGCATCCAGCCGCTTTTTTATGTCTCCAACCTCTCGGTCTGTTAGTTGCAGCACATTTTTTTCGTTCACACTTCGTAAATCGATATGATAAATGCCTTCAGTGGCAAGAAGATCCATCTGCGTTTCCAAATCCGGAGAAAACTCGTCGGCGAAAGCAGATAAAGTGACCATATGGTTTCTTTGTATTTCGGCCATTTTAAGACAATCACATCCCATATGTAAATTGTATATATGTTATCCTTTGCTTTCACTTTCGATTATTGAAATGTAGAAGCGATATAATCTGCAGTACGAATCGCCAAAGCAACGGTCGATAGGGTCGGGTTGGCGGCCCCGGAGGAAGGCAGTACGCTGTTGTCGGCTACATAGAGACCGGGTACGCCGTGAATTTGCCCATAACGGTTCGTTACAGAGGTCAAGGGATCGTCCCCCATTCGGCACGTCCCAGAATCGTGATAGGTCCTTCCGGGCAGCCTCATACAGATGTCAGGTACGCCATTTTTGGTGACCAATCGTGTTCCCAATGCTTCGGCCGCATGAATGAATCCATCCGCCATTTGGCGAATGACGGATCGATCTTTCTCGCTGTAAGAAAAATCGACCCGGAGCTGAGGAAGGCCGTATTCGTCTCTCCTGACAGGATCCAGGCTGACTTTGTTTTCATACCGTGGCTCAACCACGCCGAAACCCGTCATGCTTACTTGTAGCTCCTCACGTAAAGGGATTTCTTGATATTGATACCAGAAATCCGATTGGATTTGGATCTGATAAGAACGCACATTCGAGTAGGGAATCAAGATTCCCAGGTTGCCCAGATTCTCGGGAAATTGCCCGCGTCCGATCGTGGAGGAAACTTCCGCACTGGAATGATTCGTTAAATAATGGCCGATGGCCCTTCCCGGAATTCCGGAGTACAGCAAAAGGCGGGGTGTTTCCAACGCACTCGCAGACACGACGACGGTTTTTGCTTTGAGGTCATAGGTTTTCCTATCCGGCGACATGACTTTGACTCCGGATACGGCCCTTTGTTCCGTGATGATTTTAATGGCTCGCGAGTTAACTGCCAAGTCGTACGGAAGCAAATTCAAAGCTCTGCCAAGGAAAACAATTGAACTGAAGTATGCATTGGAGTGCACTTCCCCATACCTCGTCCTTTCCAGATCAACCGCTACCGGAATGTCTATGGCTTCTGGATATCCTCTCCCCCTTATCCGCGCAAGGAGGACCTCTGTAAATGAGGAGCCTTGGGTGTAGTTTGAAGATACTCTCATCACCTCTTCGGCGATGTCATAGTAATATTCCATCTCCTGAGGTATAACAGGCCAGTCCGCCAGCTCGGAAGCATGCATCCGCGGACAAACCGCTCCCCAAAACAAGGTTCTTCCCCCGAGTGTCGTAAACTGCTGGGCCCCGCGGAATTGCGGCAGTAAATTCCCGATCGGTTTGGAAATTATGGGATTGGCAAAATATTTATTCACTCGTTCCGCATCCATTGTTGCGATATTACGTACATGAGTATTCAGCAAAGCTTTACCCGCTTCCACTATCCCGATCTTTTTGCCGCTTTTTTTCCAGTGCTCACAGAGCCTCCACAAGACAGCTCCTCCTCCAGCCCCGCTGCCTATAATTAACACGTCATAATTCGTTTGCGCCATGTTCTCCAAGGGTGTTGTCGGTATCCAGTCCTGCATAAATTCTGATGGAACATCCGATGTGCAGAAGGGGGGAAGGGCCTGGCTGCCCGGGTAAGGGAAGTTAGATTGGGGAAGGGCAACGGTTTTACCGGCAATCACCGTGTCGGGATCCGGAAACCGCGGATTAAGGGACAGCAGGTCTTGTAAATCGGCATCTTGTTTGGCTGCGATTTTCCGGAGAGAATCCCCATCCCCTGCGACATATACTCTCAGCTGGAATCACCTTCCTTTGGAAAAATCCATATCCGTATATGTTTATGTGGAGTGGTCGAATTAAAATACACCAATCCTACTATCGCGCATATGTCCGACGGCCGGAGTTTTCTCCGGCGACAGCTATGTGATCTATTATGCTGCCAGAAGGATTATTGCTCAGGAAACGCATTCGTTTCTACAGAGGAAGCAGTTGTCGGTTTATTCAGATTCGTATAACTCCATGGTACAACCGGGTCTGGGTAGAAATGAATGCCCTCATTAATCATTCTCGAACCTTGAGCTGCCAGCCTGTATTTATACTCATTCCAATCTCTCATACTTTTTGGTGTCCAGCCCACTTCAGCGTAGCCAGGCATTCTTGGATAGCTCATATATTCAATATCAGCCATCGTTTGTACCGTTTCTGTCCATAAGGGAGCTTCAACACCCATGACTGCGCTTTGCGGAGCGAAATCGGTAGGATCCCACTGATAAGTATCATCTGTCGGATTGTAACCCGCAAACGTTCGACCAATGGGGTTGCTGCTATCATACTTATAATCCAAATACGCTTTCGTCTTAGGAGAGAGAATCATATCTATACCTGCATCCGATGCAATGGTTGTAGACCAGTTTTGCAGTAAGGAATCTGTATCCACTAAACTTGGTCGAACGGACGGATTCCACCCAATCAACTTCTTTCCATGATTAGCGACGATCGTTTTCACCCTGCCGATAAAATAGTCATAATCAGCCTGGGTTGTTGAACTAGCTTCATCACCGCCAATATGAATGTACTGTCCGGGCGTAATGGCAGCAATCTCACGTATGACATCATCAATGAACTTATATGTTATTTCCGACTGGGTCATAAGTGTACTGAAGCCCACATTTGTTCCGGTATACAAGGTTTTTTTTATTCCATCCGGATTCAACTCTCCGTAGGAAGCTAAAGCAGCGTTAACATGTCCCGGCATATCAATTTCGGGAATAATGGTGATATATCGGTCTTTGGCATAATTAACAATATCCGCATATTCTTCCTGAGTATAATACCCTCCGACACCTCCGCCAACTTGTGTGCTGCCACCGATCGTGGTCAAATCCGGCCAGGAATTGATCTGGATTCTCCAACCCTGATCATCGGTAAGGTGGAGATGAAATACATTCATTTTGTATTGGGCCATAAGATCTATCGAGCGCTTGACCTCATCAACAGTAAAGAAGTGTCTGGCAACATCAAGCATATGGCCGCGCCATGAATAGGCGGGAGCATCGGTTATGTTTGAACTTTGAATTACCCAAGGTACGCCTGTAACAAGAATACGCTTCTCAATATCAGCAGGAAGCATCTGACGCAGGGTCTGAATACCTCTAAAAAGCCCTTCCGGGGTATAAGCCGTTATTTTCACATCACTTACAGTCGTATTCAGCTTATAGCCTTCCTGACCTAAACTCGAGCTTCCGCCGATTGTGGACAAATAAATGCTACCAGCAGGAGGCTTACCTGATTTCACCACATTGAAGCCAAAACCGGTAGCCGGTTTTAATTTATCAGCCAAATATTGGCCGATCTTATAAATTTCATCGGTTTGAGCCATGCTTGTCCCCTGAACATATATTGATGTACTGCTCGTTAAAGTGAAATTCCCTGAGCCCTTTGTATATATGACGGGTTTGGGTATGATAGGGGCAGGTTCACCAGCGCTTACCGTCACTGATAAGGATAGTAATAGTATTGTTGTGAAAGACAGTCCGATTAAAGCTCTTTTGAAATACTTTTTCATATGCCTTTCCTCCACTTTTAGATCTTTACTCAATTCACGGCGTTTGTACCGGGTACGCCAAATAGTCTGGGGGGATTAGGAGATCTAAGTCTGGCAGATGGAAGGATTCCAAGAATTGAGCCAGTCCACCATATTCGTAGTATCAGTTGTTGCAGCGGTGTAGAAGCTCAAAAACTTATTGAACTTATCATCAGAGTAATCGATATCCATAGGGTTACCTTAAATTATATTATTATCCTATATTTCGCAATTGAAGGCGTCTGTCATCGGAAGAACTTGGGCTCTAATGAAATTCGCAGGATCGAACGCCAAGCGCAGGCGGGGAGAGCGGATTGTTCCAAGAATATCGCGGGCCTATATATCGGTTGAACCGCAAGGCACACTCGGTATCGCACATCCGGATTTCTCCGTGAGAGTCACAAAAAGCATTGAAGAAGTTGCTTAAGGAAGCAGGAGTTAGTTGGGTTTAAAAGGCCCGCATACTCTGCTTCGGCAAAAGGGTGTGATGAAACTGAGGCTATGGATCGCTGGAGACGGGGATACGTTGAGGAAAATTGCGGATAAGCCAATGTTCGAAAAGAGGATCTCATTGCCCTCAATCCGTACATTTCCGCTCCTGATCTAAATATTTTTGAGAGACCCGTGAAGCTTCCTTTCTCAACCGGATCGATAACCAAGCAGATCTCCCCATTCTTTATTCTTAGCTGGATGGAGACGGCGTACCACCACTTAACTGTTCTTTTTTAAATTGATAAGGACTCAAGCCGACATGTCTCTTAAACGTTTGACAAAAGTATGAACAATTGGGTAAACCTACTGTTTCGCCTATATCTTTAATCGAAAGGTCTGTGGATCGGAGCAGCCAGCACGCTTGGCGAATGCGGCGGGCCGTCATGTATTCCGTGATACTGCTGCCTACCGATTTACGAAACAGGCTCGATACATGATTAGGTGATAGATGCACGGCTTGGGCGAGCCTGTTCAGCTCAAAGGGTTCCATGTAATGCTCCTCAATCCATTCCATGATGTTTTCGGCCGTTGTCGAAGGTCTGCGAAGGCCGGGAAATTCGGATTCTTTGTTATCGTCCCAAACGGAACGAAGATGATGAAGCAGTGTGGTAAGGAAGAGTAATTGCTCTTCCAGCAGCAGCTCCGGGGGACATTGCCGCAGGGCGCGCGAATGAATTTGTATCAAAGCATCCAAACCCGCGCTGCCTACCGCGTTCACGTTTTGTAGGGTTGCCTTGTCCTTCCACAGTTTTCTTAGAAAAGCTTGAAGTCCCGGAAAAGTCCGAAGAACTTCTTCCAATATCATCGGCTCGAAAACAAATAAGGAGCGAATGTACGACTGATTGGGGAGACCCGATATCCTAATGCGGTGAAGCTGGAAGGGGCTAAAATAAAATAAGGAGCCCGGAGCGAGCTCAAATATTTGCCTCTCCACTATGACATGGCCATGTCCTTCATGCACATATAAAAATTCCATTCCTTGATGAGCGTGATAAATCTCACTGAATTCATTCGTTCGGTCTTTATAAAAGCATAGCTGAACGGGATGCCGGTTTAAATTCATATAATTCATCAGCCTCATCGGATCCTGCAGCTCCTTTTTCTTATGGGCTCTAATATCGTAATATAACAACATTTTATCATAAATGCCTGTAACTAAATCAGGGGAACTTTTGCTATTATGGACTTGTTCATATATTACGGGAGGCCGCTGAATCTGCAAAGCAGATCGACCGTTATGTGGGAAAGTGAAAGTTGCGATTGTGTGCGACAACAGCAGAGAATGTTAGGAGGAGCATCTATGATTCAAGTATCGGATCGCTGGAAAGAAGCCAAACAACTGCAGGATTTACTCCCCGAAGCTTGGGAAGCGCTGCAGATAAAAGTAGATCGCATGATCGTACAGCTTGAAGGAAAGTCTCCGCATGTGGCTAAGGAGGATGGCGTATATGATAATTTGCATCTCGATTGGTGGACATCGGGTTTTTGGCCCGGGATTTTATGGATCCTTTATGACATGACGGGGCAAGAGCATTATAAAACGGCTGCTTGGGATTGGGATATCCGGCTTGAACATCTATTTACCGAAGATAATAATTTTCATCACGATGTCGGATTTCAATTTTTGCCTACCGCGGTCATTAAACATAAGTTGACGGGGTGTAAGGATGCATTGCGCCGAGGACTTTATGCGGCAAATTTCTTGGCAGGCCGATTCAATCACGCCGGTCAATTTATTCGCGCTTGGAATCAGGATAAGCTTGGCTGGGCCATTGTGGACTCCTCCATGAATTTGTCCATTCTGTTCTGGGCAGCCAAAGAAACGGGCGATCCGCGCTTTGAACACATTGGCCGGAGTCATGCGGACACGGTCGTCAGCAAATTTATCCGCAGCGATGGCTCCGTGAACCATATCCTTAGCTTTGATCCGAAAACGGGCGAATTTATCGAGTCCTTAGGAGGGCAAGGGGCTGGACCGCACTCTGCCTGGAGCAGGGGAGCGGCTTGGGCGCTGCACGGCATGGCGAATGTTTACCGCTATACCGGCGATAGACGCTATTTGGAAGCATCGCAGCGCGTGGCTCATTACTTCCTGGCTTGCTTACCTGAGGATTCCGTTCCCCATTGGGACTTCAGGGCAGAGGAATCACTTGATGCGGAACCTAGAGACACATCAGCGGCTGCTTGTGCAGCCTCAGGCCTCTTGGAGCTTGCAGATGCCATTCCGGGAGCGGCTGGCAGCATGTACCGCCGTGCGGCTGAACGTATTCTGTTGTCGCTGACCAAGCATTATGGTACTTGGGATCATCCAGATCATGAAGCGATACTAATAGCAGGAACCGGTCACAAGCCAGCGGGGGAGAATATCGATGTTTCTCTCATTTATGGCGATTATTACTACGTCGAGGCTTTGGCCAAGCTACTGGGGTGGAAAAGCCGCATATTCTAGATAAATATGAAACCATCATGAATAGAAGAGGCTATTCCTTGCATCCTAAGAAGGAAATAGCCTCTATTTTTAAAAAAACCGATTGGCATAGAACTCACTATATAACCCTCGGTGCCTCCACCGGATTCTCTAATAAAAGTAAGCCTATTACTTTTTCCCCGGTTGAATTTGTCCTTTTACCAGTATTATGGCTCTTCCCCCAATAACCGCATCATCCTACCGACGTTTGATATTCATCTTTCACCTTAAGAAAAGCTAAGTCGAGTATAAGTGGAATCATGGTTGAACTGACTGGACGGATATACAATTGGAGTATAACACAAGTAGAAAGGAGTAGTAGATTTGGCGAGCAAGCTTATCAAGGCCGATAATACGGCGAATTTTACGAGAAACATCCCCCAGGTTTTATCGTTCGCATGGAAGTACAAAGCGTTATATTTTCTTGCCCTGCCCGGACTTGTTTATTTTATCATCTTTAAGTATGTACCTTTGATGGGAGGAGTTATTGCTTTCCAGAATTACAGTATTTTCAAAGGCTTCAAAGGAAGTCCATGGGTAGGGTTTGAGCATTTCAAGCAAATGTTTGCCTACCCAGACTTTATTCATATTCTGGAAAACACACTCATCATCAACTTTTACGATCTGGTTTTGGGGTTTCCTGCGCCCATCATTCTAGCTCTGATGTTGAATGAGTTAAGAAGCATCTTATACAAAAGACTGCTTCAAACCGTGATCTACATGCCGCACTTTCTGTCATGGATTATAGTAAGCGGGATTACGATCGGGATATTGTCGCCTTCGACAGGAATTGTCAATCATGTGCTTGGTTTATTCGGAGTAGACCCTATCTATTTCATGGGAGAGGATTCGTACATTAAAAGTATACTTATTGGTTCAGGTATATGGAGAGATAGTGGATGGGGAACCATTATTTACTTGGCAGCTCTTACCAGTATTAATCCGGAGTTGTACGAGGCTTCCGAGATCGATGGAGCAGGGCGTTGGAAGCAAACTATTTCTATTACGCTGCCATCCCTGATGCCGACGATCACCATTTTGTTTTTGCTCAAGATTGGTCACTTTATGGACTTTGGATTTGAACGTGTTTATGTATTTTTGAACCCTCTTAACAATGAGAGCGGCGAGATTCTGGACACCTACATTTACAAAGCCGGATTGCTGCAGCAGCAATACAGCTATACAACGGCAGTGGGACTGTTCAAGTCCGTGGTCGGTCTGGTCCTTTTGTTCTTGGCTAACTCATTGAGCAAAAAATCAAATGGTGAGGGTCTATTCTGATGAAAGGAGCCCTATGCATGTGCCGCATTTTTTCTCAAGATATTGAAATTCTAAGAATAAGTGAGCCAACGAAAGAAAACATTATTTTATAGGGGGAGGTTCAACCACTCATGAGAGAACCGAGTCTTGGAAGAAAAGTATTCCTTGTCACTAATAGCTCGATTTTGCTTGTGATCGGGCTTGTGATGTTTCTTCCGTTCTTGAACATTATCGCCCAAGCTTTCAGTCATTCCGCAGCTATAGAGAAGGGGGAGGTTCTGTTTTTCCCGGTACACTTTACAACCGAAAACTTTGAAGTGGTTTTTGGTGATCCATCCATTTGGAGGGCTTTCGGCATAACCGTGTATATCACAGTGCTGGGTACACTTATTAATTTAGTGGCAACCGCTACTTTCGCTTATCCTTTGTCACGACAGGAGTTTATCGGTAGGAAATATGTACTCTTATTAGTCCTTTTTACGATGATCTTTTATGCTCCACTTATTCCGAATTTCCTGATCATACGCGAACTAGGGTTAATGGATAGTCTATGGGCTCTAATGATACCCGGAGCCATTAGTACATTTAACTTTTTCGTCATGAGGTCGTTCTTCCTGCAGATTCCAACAGAATTGATCGACTCCTCCAGAATTGATGGCTGTGGGGAAATGCGAATCCTTTGGAATATGGTGTTACCCTTGTCCAAGCCTGCCATGGCGACTCTCGGTATATTTTATGCCGTAACCCATTGGAATGCCTTCCAATCTGCCATCTATTACATTAATGATCGCAGGTTGGCACCTCTTCAGGTTAAACTGAGGGAGATGATCATTCAAGATGAATTTAAGATCGATCCTAACGCGGAAGCTTTTAATTCCGCCATCATGTCCTCTCCGGAAGGTATCAAAATGGCCGTTATCCTGGTAGCAACAATTCCAATTATTATGGTCTATCCGTTCCTGCAGCGGTATTTTGTGAAAGGTATGTTGCTCGGATCTGTAAAGTCTTAAGAAACCATTGGAAGAAAAGGTAAGGACGGAATAAGAAAAAGCATCGTGTAAACGCTCACTGTCTTCTTATATATTCATTATTATAACGATACAGAAAAGAGGGGTACCATGAAAAAACAGATCGGAGTGCTCTTGTCCAGTATTTTATTAGTATCCGTATTGGCAGCATGCGGATCCGGAAAAGAAGCAGAAAAACCAGCAGATAATAATAAGTCTCATGCGGCGCAAGCAAAATTCACCATTTCCATGAGAACCAATTCGAATAAGTATATTGAAACCTCCCAAGACATAAATGAAGATCGGTTGGTTAAGGAGCTGGAAACGAGGTCCAATACAGACCTGAATATCCGTCTCATCTCCCATAATGATTTTGACCAGAAGATGGCCCAAATGTTTGCTACGAACGACATCCCTGATGTGGTTCAATCTAATTCCATGTATGAGAAGGATATGGCCGGATCCGTCAGTGCAGGCGTATTTATGCCGTTAGATGATTTGCTGCAGAAGCACGGACAAAACCTGTTGAAGAAAATCCCGAAAGAAGCCTGGGATTTGGTGAAACATGAAGGTAAGATCATGGCTATTCCGGAGTGGCTGACTAATATGAATCGCCGGGCAACCTTCATTCGAATGGATCTTTTAGAGAAGACGGGGCTACCGGTTCCGAAGACTGTCGATGAGTATTTGAATGTAATGAGAGCCTTCAAGAAGCTTGGTGTAGAGCAGCCCTTCGGAGTAAGAGAGGGATTGAAGTATGCGGATATCTTCTTTGGTGCTTACGATGTCTATCCGTATCAATCCATGTTCGAGCAGAAGGGTGACCAGATCCAGCCTAAGTTTATGAATACGGATCGGATGATCAAGGCCATCGAAACTTATAAAACGATGTTCAGCGAAGGTCTGATGCATAAAGAATTTGCTACCATCAACTCAACCAACCTATCGAATAGCATCAACTCGGGTAAGGTTGGTATCTGGGCAGCAAATGCCAACCTTTTGCCAAGCTTGCAGACCAAGCTCAGCGTGACGGTACCTGGTGCCAAGATTGCTATCATTCCTTCCCCTGTAGGGCCTGACGGAAAAGGCGGAAATTTTCTGTACAAACCGGCCGTTCGTTACTATTATATCAACAAGAATGTCAAGGACCCGGCTGCAATCATCAAGTTCTTTGATTGGATGGTTAGTGATGAGGCTGCCAAGTTCTTCACCTATGGTTTAGAAGGTGAGAATTACACGACCGAAGGCGGTAAGATTGTCTATAAGCAGCCGAAAGATGAGAAGGGAACACTGGAAGAGGCCTTCCGTTCCGACTGGCTGTGGATGGTCAAGGACACCACCTATAACAAAGGGCTGCTCGAGCAGACGGACAGCGGTAAAGAATTGATTAACGTTATAGACAATATACTGACCAAGGAAGGCAGGAATGGCATCCAGTTCAACCCGAGTCTTCAAGCCCAAAATCCGGATGTGATTTTGGGTGGAGATACGGCGGCGCCTTTGCTCACCAACCATATCATCAAGATGATTTATGGAGCGGAACCGGTCAGCGATTGGCCAAAGGTCCTGGATGAGTGGAAGTCCAAAGGTGGAAACGAGATAATCAAGGAAGCCACCGAACGCTTCAACAACAAGTCTGGGATTGTCGTACCCAAGAATTAAGCTCAATATTGAAGTAAGAGTAGAACTCCTTGCGGATCGTAAGGAGTTCTTTCCTTCAAATACACAGGAAGCGGGTGAAGCCTTTTGCTGCGAATTGATATCGTCGATGATGAGCCTGTCTTGATCAAAGGATTGGTTACACTTCTTGAGAAATCAAGCGTGCTTGGCGCATCGCCCTGCATCCGGACCTCAATGAATGGAATGGAAGCGTTGGAGAAAGTATTCCAAGAACCCCCGGATATTTTATTCACGGATATCCGAATGCCCGTTATGGATGGTCTAGAATTGTGCGAGCGCTTGCAGGAAAAGAAGCTGCACACCCAAGTGGTTATAATCTCAGGTTACGGGGACTTTGCCTATGCTCAGAGATGCATCTCCTACGGAGTCAAAGAATATTTGCTTAAACCAGTGACGGAGGAGGACATGGAGGAATTGCTTCGCAAACTTATGAAGGAACGAGCGGAGCTTGCCGAGAGCCGGCAATTGCTGTATGCCATCGACCAATGGACTGATAAGCTGGAGGAATCAATCTGGAACAACCGGCACGAAGAAATTCAGCATATGACTGACGGAATAGTGGAGCAACTGAAAAGGTCTGCTTTACCTACAAAAGCCGCTGTCGAATTGCTTAGAAAAACAACTGTACTCTTAATCAAAAAGCTGAATGAACGCAATGTATATCCTTTCAGGGAGGAACCGAGAATTGAAGTGGGAGATCTGGAGCTTGCCACAGGCATGTTTCGGCAATCCATTCAGGATTTAACGGGGTACTTGGTATCCAAGCGGAAGGGACAAGCCAAGGACCCGATTGAAGAAGCCAAGCGATATATTGTTCTTCATATCGCCAGAGAATCTTCCTTGGAGGAGGTTGCTGCTCAGCTGGGTCTTAGTCCCACTTACTTTAGCGCCTTGTTCAAACGGGAGACCGGCGAAACTTTTATCCAATACCGTTTACAACGCCGCATGGAAAAGGCCATTAAGCTGCTTCAAGACCCTCAGTGGAAAATTTCAGATATAGCATTAGAAATAGGCTATTCGGATACTCCCCATTTTAACCGGATATTCAAAAAGGTTGTCGGAAAGACGCCGACGGAGTACAGAGAGGGCCTTGGTATTCTATGAAAAGAGGAAGCTTGGCTTGGAGACTAATGTCCGTTCTTGTTGTATTGATTATTGGGTCTCTTAGCTGTCAAGGGATCTTGTCTTATTATTACTCAGCTGAAAAACTAGAGGAACAGGCGCAAACAATCTTGACTCAGAATATCAAGACGGCAGCTTTCCAAACCGATCAATATCTGCAGACATTCGAATTTGCAAGCAATTCGATAATTGGAAATATTGATATCCGCTACTGGTTGGAGATTGATGAAGAATCGGGTCCGCAAAGCTTATTCGACTATTATTCAGTTTATCAACAAATCAAGAAGTATGTTCTGAAGCCAGTGCTTATTTACTACCCGCAGACCACTCTTGTGTACTTAATACGACGGGACGGCCGAATTGTCTACGAGGAACGGGATGGATATCAGCCCCTGCAGACGGATCAGGCGGCAGAAAGGATTGGTGATTTGCTGGCCGTAACATCGGACGATGGCAGTTTATCTGTGCTGACCAGCAGCTTGAATCCCGATACGAAGGGTTTTACCGTATCAATGGCACGGAAAGTCAGGGGGCTGCACTCTTATGGCATTGAGGGAGTGCTGGCTATAGAATTTAAGGCTCAGGAACTTGCTCAGCTTTGGAGAAGTATTGATTTGGGTAACGGCGGGTATTTCTTTATTATTGATGAGGAAGGGCGACTGATCTACCATCCGGATGTCGGCATGATCGGTACGAAATTGAAGGCCTCTCTTATGAAGAAGCTTTCTTCTGGAAAAACGAGTTTTTCGGACGACGGTGATCGAATCAACCGAATATATGTTACCGGTGAGTCCCGCTACGCTGGTTGGAAGCTGGTTGCTTCGGTACCTGTCAAAGAGTGGACCAAGCCTATTAATTCCATCAGGACGATAACCCTATGGATAGGGGGAGTAACCCTGATTCTGGCCGTTGTTATTGCTTTCCGATATATACAATCCATAACCAGACCCATTAGTGAGTTGAGGGAAGGCATGAGGGAAACGGAGGAGGGTAATTGGTTTCATCTTCCGGATCCTAAACGCCAAGACGAGGTGGGCGAGCTCATTCATAGCTACAACGTGATGGTTACCCGGCTTTCCAGCATGATCGACAGGGTGTATAAGAGTCAACTGGAGCGCCAGAAGGCGGAATTTCAGGCACTACAGCTGCAGATCAATCCCCACTTTCTCTACAACTCACTTGCTACTATTAACAGCTATGCCATCCAGGAAGGGGCAAAGGATATTTCCCGGATGGCGAAGTCCATGTCATTCATGCTGAGGTATGCCATTCAGACGAATCTGGAAGAGATTACTGTGGCGAATGAACTCAATCATGTTTTGAATTATATGGAGATTATGAACCATAGACTTCAGAAGCAATTCGTGATTGAGGTACTCATTCCCCCGGATTACCTTCTGGAGAAAATGGTTCGGCTAACCCTACAGCCAATTGTGGAAAATGTCTTTCATCATGCGTTTCCTATGGGAGTGATGACAGAGCATTACATTCGGATTAACGCAAATATGGATGGGAGTCTGTTCTGTTTAACCGTGGAGGATAATGGTTCAGGAATGTCCCCTGAACGTCTTGCACTTGTTCGTGAACGCCTTGGCAGAAACCGCTTGGCGGAACCCTCCAAAAATGGGGATGGCACTGGCATTGGAATTGTGAACGTACACCGTCGAATTCAAATGGTGTTCGGTGAAGTGTATGGTCTGAGTATTGATAGTGTGTTTGGAAAAGGAACTCGTGTGACGATGCGTATGCCACGCATCGAGAAGGGTGAAAAGCTGATAAAAGAGGACACTTGGGGAATCACGGAATAAATTATGGACGTTTACTTTTTGAAACACTTTCCGTTTAATGTAACGATCGGTTAGAAACAGCCCACCTGTTTGATAGGAGGGCTGTTTTCATAAGAAAAGATAGATGGACAGTAAAGGAGATCATGGAGAGGAGCTCGTATGACTCTTATAATAATGATTGTAAGCGCTTCTGAATGAGGGTCCTGAATGTACGGAACATAGTGAATACGTGAGTCTGTCTACATGATACTAGAAAATTATGGAAATACTGGTTGCCTGATCGCCACTAACGAAAAGGAGAAGATGTTACTCCATGGAGACGTATTTATGGAATTTGAAGCAGCCTGACTTATTAAAAAAGAAGCTAGGGGAGCAGGCTTATCAAGCTTATTATCAGACCCTCTTAAAGGAAGCAAAGCACTCTCTTCAGGCAGGGGCCTACAAGGTAACAGATAAGAAACTCCTACCTCCAAGCGGAAACAAGAAGGATTATATGAGCTTCGGTATTTATTGGTGGCCAAATCCTGATACTCCCGATGGACTGCCCTATGTTAGGAAGGACGGGTATCGAAATCCGGAAGCGGATCAATATGATGAAGTAAAGCTTGGAAAACTGATACATCATCTTTCCATTCTGACGTTGGCTTATCACTACTCGGGCGACGAGGAATTTGCACTTAGAGCAGGCTTCCTGCTTCGCGTATGGTTTCTTGATTCCGATACGGGGATGAATCCTCATCTGAATTATGGTCAGTCGATTCCGGGAATTTGCGATGGACGGGGCATCGGTATTATTGACACCCGGAATTTGGGGATATTGGCAGATGCCGCTTCGCTGCTTGAAGGCTCTTCAGGGTGGTCAGCTAAGGACGGTAAAGCCTTACGAGTCTGGTTCACTGCCTATTTGGATTGGCTGACGACAAGCCCTCTTGGGATGGAGGAGGCGAAGGAAAACAACAATCATGGAACGTATTATGATGTACAAGCGGTTGCGTTAGCCATGCACGCCGGCCGTTTGGAAACGGCAAGAGGATTGCTGGAGAAGGCTGCTGAACGAAGGATACTGACACAGATGGAATCGGACGGAAAGCAGCCTCATGAGATGGTTAGGCCGATCGGGCTAGACTATTCAATGATGAATCTGTGCGGCTTAATGGACCTTGCACAGCTTGCTCAGCATGTGAAAATCGACTTATGGGGTTATCAATCATCGGAGGGAGTAAGCATACGAAAAGGTGTTGATTTTCTGGTGCCATACCTCACTGGTGAAGAGGCTTGGCCCTACGAGCAGATCAAGCCATATGATACGTATACAGCCTGCATTCTCATGATTCGTGCGGCTGCAGCTTATGAAGAGTGTAGATATGCTGGCATTGCTGAAAAACTGTTAGGAAGGCACGGGGGGCTTAGCTTTTGGAGATTGGTGTGGTGAACTCTCTAACGGTACAGCCTTTCAGTTATAGAACATTGTAGGCTGCGAACGGCAGATGATTACTAAGCTACCATGGGAAGCAACCGGTTCTTGTAATAATGTTAAGCCGCAAATCAGTTTTATTTGCATTAATGAATCGGAGGGGGACTTATGCTTTATCCACAAATGACAGCAACGCGTATCCTGATTTCTTTAGACGGCTTGTGGCGCTTTGCGGCAGACGCCGCCAATGATGGCGAAGACCGAGGCTGGACAGAGAGTTTGCCGGCCGACCGCGAGATGGCGGTTCCTGCCAGCTGGAATGAGCAATATCAGGATTTGATGTATTTTTTTGAAAGCGGCTGGTATGAACGTGAGATAGAAATACCGGTGACAATGCAAAACGAGCGCATTTGGCTGCGAATTGGCGCGGCCAATTATTTGTCGACCGTGTGGGTGAACGGTGAGCAAGCCGGAACCCATGAAGGCGGACACTTGCCTTTTATCATAGAAATGACGGAGTTGGTCCGATTCGGAACTCCAAACCGGATCACCATCCGGGTCGATGCGAGAATCGCGGCTGACCGGCTCCCGCCGGGGAATGTAGAGGATGAGCAGGTCATTGGCTTCAAGGGACAGTACCCGAACAATTACTACGACTTTTTCCCTTATGGCGGGATCAATCGCCCGGTGACCTTGTTTACGACGCCACAGACCTACATTGAGGACATTCGAGTCAACACGGACGTAAACGGCGGGCAAGGGAAGGTGGATGCGCGAATCCGTCTTCGGCACACGTTCCGAGGAACGTGTCAGGTCCGCATCAAGGGGACGGACTGCCAAGCGGAAATTCCGGTTAGCGGAACAGGGGAGTCATCCGAACTCAACGTCAGCTTAGATGTGCGTCAGGCGAGGCTCTGGTGCCCGGAGGACCCTCATTTGTATGACCTTGAAGTACAAATGAAGGATGAGAGGGGGGCTGCGGTTGATCAATATGTCCAGGCCTTCGGCATTCGGACCATCGCATTCGAGGGGACGAAGCTTCTGCTGAACGGAAAAACCATCTTCCTTACCGGCTTTGGTATGCACGAGGATTTCGCCGTGCTCGGCAAAGGCATGCATCCGGCCGTGCTCGCCAAAGATTTCAATCTGTTGTCATGGACAGGGGCTAATTCCGTCCGCACGTCGCACTACCCGTATAGCGACGAGTTTCTGCAGTACGCCGACCGGAAAGGGCTGCTGGTTATTGGCGAGACGCCATTCGTCGGCTTTGTACGAAGCCACTACAAGGGCACTGCCATTTTGGACAAAGCGAAGCGGGTCATCACGGAAATGCTGGAGCGGGACCGAAACCATCCTTGCATCATCGCTTGGAGCCTGGCTAACGAGGGGGATACGTTCGTTCCGGAAGCCGATCCGTTCTACAAGGCGCTCTACGACCATGCCAAGAGCCTGGATCACACGCGTCCGGTCACGATCGTTAACTGCGTTGACGTCGAACAGGATGTGGCGCTAAAGCATTTCGACTTTGTTTGTATTAACCGTTATTACGGCTGGTACGAGCAGGCCGGGAAGTTGGACGAGGGCTGCCGGGTGCTGGATGAGAAGCTCGACCGATGCTTTGAACTGCTCGGAAAACCGGTGATGGTGACCGAATTCGGTGCGGATGCGGTGGCAGGTGTTCATACCGATCCGCCGGAGTTGTTTAGTGAAGAATATCAAGCGGAGATGGTGACCCGTCAGTACAGCATCATCCGCAGCAAGCCATATACGATCGGTGCGCATGTATGGGCGTTTGCCGATTTCAAAACGAGCCAAACTCCATCGAGGGTTGTCGTGAACCGGAAGGGAATCTTCACTCGCGATCGCCAGCCTAAGCTTTCGGCACATAAGCTGAAGCAGCTTTGGAGCACACAGAAATAAACACACAGAAATAAACACACAGAAACGATGTAAAAAGACGCCGCGCGGGTGTCTTTTTGCACATTAGAGTCCATATACATGAAATATCCCGAAGCATTGGAAAAGACCGAAGGGTGGGACCCACTTGAAAATCAGGATCGCTCATGACGGGGAGACGCTAAGAACGATAGCGAAGAACACAAATATGACCCTCGACGATCTTATATCTCTTAACCCTCGCATTAGAAGTCCCGACCTAAACATCTCAGGCCAACCGATAAAACTACCTGCTTCAATTGCAACGACTACAAATCAGTATGACAAAGTCCTTCCCCCATGCCCGGCGCCGATGGTAACGACAGCCTTTTTAAAGAGCTGGATTCCTCAAACAGACTTGGAAACTATGGCTGAAAAAGAATATGATGTCTTAATTGTCGGCACTGGCGCGGGAGGAGGGGCCGTCCTTTGGAGATTATGCGATCAATGGCGGGAAAATGGTAAATCAATAGCCATTATTGATGCCGGGGATCTGTTGTCGCCCACTCATGCGGCGAATATTCCTTCAATGAACAGCACTCGGGTAAACGACTACTTCGAATCTGAAGCACGGAATAGAGAGAAATTCCTCCCTGATTTTGCCGGAGCAAAGCAAATTTTTGCCCTTGGAGGAAGAACTATATTTTGGAATGGAATCAGCCCGCGCATGAGCCCGTCTGAATTGCAAAAATGGCCCGTTAGTATGGATGAGATGAATCGATACTATGCTATTGCCGAACAGGTGATGAACGTCACAGATCATTATACTTCTGGTTCGTCGATCACAGAACGATTGCTAAATCGGTTGCAGAAGAACGGTTTTCCCGAAGCGGCTGTCGTCCCGATAGCCGCTAATCTAGCTCCATCAAGTTATGGTCAACTTAGTCACAAGGATGTTTTTTTCAGCTCTATCATTTTTTTGGCCGAAGCTCTTAATCAACGTGCTTTCGATTTGGCGGTAAACGCCCGTGCCGTTCAAGTGCTGGTTGATCAAGGGAAAGTCACCGGAGTCAAGGTGATGTCAACGAAAAATAAGAAAAGCTACATGCTCAGAGCGAAGAAGGTCGTATTGTCGGCCAGCGCCTTTGAAACTCCGCGACTGCTGCTTTATTCGGGAATTGGAGGACGTGCGCTCGGTCATTATTTGACCAACAATTCTTTTATCGCAGCCTATGGCAAAATCAGCCGCAGCGAGTTTCCGAAAACGTTGGGTACACTTTCCGTTCTGGTTCCTGAAACGGCCGAGAGACCTTATCAAATTCAGCTAAGAGGACCGATAGAATTTTTTTGGTATCAGCCTTATCAAGAACAACCTTTTTTGCAGGAATTGCCCATTCTTTTTCTCTGTTCCGGCAAAGTTGAATCCCGATTTGAGAACAAGGTAACTCTGAATTGGGATAGGAGAGATGAATACGGGGTGCCGGAGTTTCAGGTTGTTTTTTCCTATAGTGAAGTGGATCGCGCCGTTATTCGTCAGATGGAGGCTGGCTTCAAACAGGTTTCAAATGCTGCCGGAATAGTACTGACTGCCGCGGGCGGAAATCAAGCCTTCTGTCTCGCGCCCCCTGGAGAGGTCCAGCATGATTCATGCACATGCCGGATGGGAGTCGATCCGTCCACATCAGCGGCAGACAGAAATGGGCAAATCCATGGCGTTTCCGGACTTTATGTAGCGGATAACAGTGTCCTGCCTTCCATATCAGCCGCAAATTTAACTCTGACAACGGTTGCTCTTGCGATTCGAACAGCTGATCATATCATAAGACAGGAATGAGTGTATATGATAAATCACCATTCTCATGCGAACCACGGTCAAAACAACCGTATGCCTGATGTCCCCCCATGTCCGCCGACGCAGATCACCGAAGTCGTCCGTTCCTGGTTTCCGCTCACCTCTCTCGGGCAAATGGCTGATAAGGAATACGATGCCGTCATTGTCGGCAGCGGTGCGGGTGGGGGAGCCGTACTATGGCGACTATGCGAAAGATGGAGAAATAGCGGTAAAAAAATAGCCATGGTCGAGGCCGGTGACCTGCTGTTACCTACACATGCATGGAATCTAGCTATATTGTCCGGGGGACGCACAGATTTATTGTTCTCCAATCCGGAAATCAAAAGACCGCTTGGAAGAAAGCTCCCTGAGTTTTCTGGTGCGAATCAAATTTTTGCGCTCGGGGGAAGAACGCTGCAATGGAATTTGGTCGCTCTTCGAATGCCCTTATTTATCCTTGCAGGATGGCCTGTCCCGATCAGAGAGATGGATTTTTACTATAAGATCGCCGAAAATGTGATGAACGTTACGAAGACATTTGACCAGCAATCGCCGTTCACTCAAATCCTGCTTCAGCGGCTCTGGGATCATGGCTTTGCCGATGCATCCGCTTTTCCGAGGGCGGTAGATCTTAGACCTACTCAATACGGGCAAATTCATTCTAACGTTTTTTTCAGCTCTCTCTCTTTTTTGGCTGAAGCCTACAATCATAATCCCTATGATTTAGCCGTAAACGCTCGTGCCGTTCAGGTGCTCGTCGAAAAGGGGAGTGCTGCCGGGATCAAGGTGATGTCGCCGGACAAAAAACATTTCGTACTGCGGGCTAAGACTGTTGTACTGGCGGGAAGTACGTTTGAGACACCGCGCTTGCTGCTTGCTTCAGGGATCCAGGGAAGAGCAATTGGCCATTATTTGGCGGATAACATTGCGGTAAAATCATTTGGAACATTGTCCCGAAGCAGCCTTCCGGAGCTATTGGGACGTCTAGCTATCGTCATTCCGAAGACGCACTCGCACCCCTATCAGATCCAGATGGAGGCGGATGCGTCTTTGGAGCCGTTCATTCATTTTGCGATATACGGATGGGGGCTGACTGAACCGCAATTTGAAAATAGACTTACTCTGAGTCGCTCTAGGAGAGATGAATATGGCGTCCCGGAAATACAGGCTCATTTTTCGTACGGTGCTAAGGATTATGAAGTGCTCCGACAAATGAATGCAGGCATCAAGCAGGTTTACTCTGCGATCGGTGCCTCTTTAAGTCCGGATATCGACGACTCGGCATTTTGCCTAAGGCCGCCGGGAGATGACAATTCAGAGTGCGGTACTTGCCGTATGGGAGACGATCCATCGACTTCGGCTGTCAATCGCTACGGTCAAATTCATGGCATTTCCGGTCTTTATGTAGCGGATAACAGCATTTTGCCTAACGTTGGCGCGAATCCTACTTTGACTACCGTTGCCTTGGCCATTCGTACGGCCGATTATATCGCCGGGGCAGGATGAAAGGGGGCTTTGCATTGAATTGCTCCGTCACCTTATCTGCGTTCGGGGATGAGATTGCTTCGAGACTCGAGGTGCAAATGGATATTTTATCATCCGAAAGAATCGATCATCTTGATTTGCGTCTAATTGAAGGGAAAAATGTAGTTCAGCTTACCGATGATGAAATGGCTAACATAAAAAAGCGTCTGGAAGCCCGTCATTTTAAAGTAGCGTCGATCGCTTCACCGGTAGGAGGAGTTTTTATAACGGAGGACTTCGCTCCTCAGATCGAACAGTTGAAGAGGGCGATTGTAACGGCGAAATATTTCAACACGCCGTATATTCGCATTTTTTCCTTCAAAATTCCAAAGGAAGATCCTCCTTTCCAGTATAGAGATGAAGTATTAAGACGAATGAAGGAGTTTGCCCGCATCGCTATGCAGGAAGGGGTTATTTTGCTAATCGATAATGAGCATTATGGAAGCAACGGCGAGCGGCTTCGGGATATTTTTGAGGAGGTAAACTCCTGTCACCTGCGTTTGGCGTTTGATCCTGCAAACTTCATCAAGTTCCAGGTCATGCCGATGACTGATGCGTATCCGCTTGTCGAGCCGTATATCGGATACATTCATATGAAGGATGCCCGTGTTAATACGGGTGAGGTGGTTTTGCCGGGCATAGGGGACGGGCAGATCAGACAACTGCTTGAAGCAGTGAAAACAATTAAGTACTCCGGATTTATAGCCATAGAACCAAAAGGAGAGCCCGGAATGACGGATATCGGATTTTTCCTTGCGGCGGTCCGGAATTTGAAGAAGCTATTGGCGGAGCAAGGAATACATTGGAGAAATAGCAACGTGTAGGGGCAAAGTTAAGCGGCCTGATCTGCCGCTGTCGAGAGATTTTTTGAATGTTCTTGCTTTAATGCACTGCTGCACAAAAGGCATATTTAAAAGTGCTGCAAAAGATAAGTGCGAAAACGATTTATGAGATCATTAAACAGAAGAATGGCACTGCGAATTAGGGTAACCTATTTCGTAGTGCTATTTTATGTTACAAAATTGCTTTTAAACCGCTGTTTTTTTATTTGTAAAGATTCGTACTGAACCAACCATTCGCACCATTGGGATATTTTAGCTTTATGCAATATAGGGACTTTCATGTCTTTGAAAAAACGATTTTATTCTTTAATGGAGACTTTTCTTGTTGTTGAATCTAAATGGGGATTTTCTTGTCGTTATTCTAATAGATAGTCCTCTTCTTTTTTTGTTGACAAAACAAATCGTTCTGCGTAATATTTAAACAAACGTTTTAAACGGTTGTTTAAATAGAGAGCGGGAGTGGATAAGCATGAAAAACGCATTGCAAGCATTTATGAAACGTCCGACAACTTGGATCGGCATGATTACCGCACTAATGTTTCAGGTCATTTTCTCGGTCATTTGGATGACGGGCTACAACGGCGTCACGGACCGCGTCGATCAGCTGAAAATTGCGGTCGTTAATGAAGATCAGCAGATGGGACAAAAAATTGCGGGCAGTTTAATACAAAATTCGCCTTTTGATGTGAGACTGGTTGATAGCATAGATGAGGCAAAGCAGCAGCTAAACGAGCGTGAGCTTCAGATGGTTGTACGGGTACCGGCTGATTTTTCGCAGAAGGCGGCAGCGGCTGACGGTTCAGCTTCCATCCAATATTTCATCAATGAATCGAATCCGGCGCTTATTAAAAGCATCATGAGCGGCGCTGCGGCACAAATAACGGCGGAGGTTAACCGTCAAGCGGTTGCAGGCGGCATTCGAACTGTACTGGGCAATATGAGCATGCCAGCCGAACAAGCATCGGCAGCAGCGCAAGGATTATCGCAGCGCGTCACGACCGATATTCAATCCACGAATACGGTACAAGGAATGAACAACCAGATGGTACCGATGATGATGGTGCTTGCCTCCTATGTCGGCGCTATGATCATGGGGATGAATTTTGAGCAATCTTCAATGGCGGTAAGCGCGGCTGTCGGCAGATGGCGCCGTTTTGCCACAAGAAGCATCATTAATGTTGCGGCAGCCGTGCTTGTATCGTTAGTAGGCTCTACCCTGCTTGCTTCCTTTGGAGGTCAAATGACTCAAGGGTTCCTTCATATTTGGCTGTTTCAGCTGCTGTTCTTGTTAACCTTCATCTTCGCATCGCAAATGTTTCTTTATATGTTCGGGATGGCGGGCATGCTGTTTAATATTATCGCCTTGTCGGCACAGCTTGTTACCTCGGGCGCAATCGTTCCGCGTGAATTGCTGTCTGATTTCTACATCAAGCTGGGCGATGCCCTTCCGGCTACTTATGCGGTAGAAGGCACGATGAACATCTTGTTCGGCGGTCCGGCTGCGACGTCTGACGCTCTGGCGCTCAGCGTCATCGCAATAATCGCAGCTGCGGTTAGCCTGCTTGCCGTAGCTGTGAAACGGCAGGCTGTTCCCCAGCAGCAGCCGTCCGCGGTCATTGCCGGTCAAAGAAGATAAGCTCTAACCCGGCCTTGCTGTTTATCCGCAAATACGCCAAAATAAAAGAAATAATACGCTTCTATGGAGGACCGTCATGACAACAGGAGATGCGGATATAAAAATGAGAATATTGTTAGCGGCCAAAAAGCTGTTCGCCCAATACGGCTTCGAAAAAACGACCGTTCGGCAAATATGCGAGGAGGCAGGCGCTAACGTCGCGCTCGTGTCGTATCATTTTGGCGGTAAAGAAAATATGTTCGGCGCGATATTCGAGAGCTTTTTTCCTAACGATCAAATTGCCGGGGTAGACCCCTCCCTGGATCCTGTGCAGGGTGTCAAGCTCGTCATTCGCGAGGTAACGAAGTTTCGTTATAGCGATAAGGAGCTAGTATGTATCATCCAGCAGGAAATTATAATGAATACGGACCGCATTAAAAAAATACGCGAGCATGTCATGCCGATGTGGAGGCTGCTTCGCCGGTGGCTCAAACAGGGCGGGGAGCAGGGTCTGTTTCATTTCCGGTCATTAGATACCACGTTGATGAACATCGTCGGCACACTGTTATTTCATAGACATACGGAATATTGGACCATTTTGATTGAGGAAGAGACTCCAACGCTTGAGAACATGACCGAGGATTTGACGGCGTTCATTATGGGCGGACTGCAATACCGGGATAATTAGCCGGATCTGACAAATACCGTACGCGAGAAATCGCTGTGCGGTATTTTTTTGTATGTTCATCTTAATTTGAATTTTTCAAAAACAATTTCAACTATAGTTCATAAAAGTACTGATTTTTCACTACTAAGTACAAAAGAAAAATAATATATTAAAGCTAAATTATCCACGAAAGGCGGAGATGGCGAAGAAAGTACAGGGAGTAGGAGGCAAATATTAATTAAGCTGTTCAAAACGTTTTCGGGTGTAACACCCGTCGAATACAGAAGCCAGCAGAAGCGCGGATAGAATAGGAGCGTAATAAATCATGAAACGCAAGCTGATAATGGAGATACTTGAGCGTAGCAGAAAGCGCGGACTAGCGATGCTCGCTTTGGACGGGGCGGCTGAAGGCTTGGCGGCAAGTTTGCTTGCGTCTGAATCGAATCGGACACTTCTAGAGGAGATCAAGGCGGAGGCCGACCGGTTTGTGCAGACGCAAGATCCCGAGCTTACGTATGCGCTCTTTCGCATATACGGCGATACGGGCGAGCGGTTAGCGTATGAGCGCGTTTATTTTGAACGGCGCAAGAGGCTGAACGCTTTGGTTATCATGGCGCTGCTGGAGCCGGAAAATGCGGTTTATGAAGCTGCAGCACTCAATATTATTTGGTCGGTTTGCAATGAATTTACTTGGTGCCTGCCTGCCCATTTCAATGCGGGAGTTGAGAAGCCGGACATCGATTTATTTGCTGCGGAGACAGGCTTTGCGCTTAGTGAGATTTTATTGTTATGGGGAGACCGAATGCCTGAATTGCTGCGGAAACGGATAAAGTCCGAGGTAGAGCTGCGGATTTTTTGTCCTTTTTTGGAGCAGGGCCCATATGGGTGGGAGACCGCTGATCATAACTGGTCCGCGGTATGCGCAGGGTCGGTTGGCGCTGCCGCCCTCTATCTCATAGATGATTCAGAGCGGCTGTCCAGGGTGCTGGAGCGGGTGCTTGCATCGCTTGATTGCTATTTGGCCGGCTTTGGGGAAGACGGGGCATGCGCGGAGGGTTACTTATACTGGCAGTACGGCTTCGGCTACTACGTTTATTTCGCTCAGCTCTTAAAGACAGCGACAGATGGCGAAATTAACTTATTTGCATCAAGCAAGGTTAAGGAGATCGCGCTCTTTCAGCAGAAATGCTTTACAGGCGGCCGAACCGTCGTCAATTTCTCTGATTCGCCTTCCGAAAGCGGTATCTTTATGGGGCTTAGCTGCTGCTTGCACCGTGAATATGAAGAGGCGACCGTACCGGATGCGAGCCTTAGAGCGGACTATTCAGCAGATCACTGCGGCCGCTGGGCGCCTGCGATCCGAAATTTGCTTTGGCTTAAGGATGATTGGATGGAGGCTTCCGGTAAAAAGGCGATCTGGCCTGCCGAATCGTATTATTTGCCCGATGTGCAGTGGCTTTTGTCCAGGCATGTTAAGGAGGATGGCGGTAGCTACAGCTTTGCGGCTAAAGGCGGCCACAATGAGGAGCCTCACAACCATAATGATGTAGGCCACTTTATCGTGCATGCGGACGGACAAGCTTATTTGGCTGATTTGGGCAGCGGCAAGTATACGGCGCAATATTTTGGCCCGGAGCGCTATTCGCTTTGGTGCAACGGTTCTCAAGGACATTCGGTTCCGGTTATCGACGGCCTTCATCAGCAAAATGGAGCTTCATACCGTGCAGCGGTCAAGGAGACTTATGCCGGCGAGCGATTTGATCAGCTGGTGCTGGAGCTAAGCTCTGCTTACGGGCATTCCAAGCTTGAGCGGCTGGAGCGCCGATTCCACTGGGAGAAGGAAGGGCTGCCGGCCTTAAAGCTGACCGATACGATTTTGTTTGCCGCCGGCAGCGGCGAGGAGTCAGAGCAGCTCGTTACGGAGCGGTTCATCACATTGCTTGCTCCCGAGCTGGTAACGGAAGGACGAATTCTCCTATCAGGAAATCGTCGTTTAAGCATTGCCTATGATCATAAGGTATGGAAGCCTGTCGTAACTTCACGAAGCGATATCGATCATTTCGGACGTGAGCGGTTCTGGTATACGCTTGATTTTCATGGAGCAGCCGCAGCAGGGGTGCCTTTGACCGCGTCGTTTATTTTTCAATTTGACTCTTAATATAACTAAATTGCTGCAAGGAGAGGGAATATTGGACATGGAACAGATCAATTGGGTAAATGACGCTTGGGAGAAAGTACATGAGAAGGTAACGAGAACGAGCAGCCGCATTGGCGCAAGATTTCCGCATGCAAGCGTGGATGGGACCTATGTGCTGGAAGCGCCCCATTGGTGGACGGCAGGCTTCTGGCCGGGATTGCTTTGGCTGTTGTATCGCGATTCGGAGTCGATGGATGACCGCTATAAGGACATTGCCGAGTCATGCGAGCAGCAGCTCGATGAGGTGCTGGCCGGGTATGACCGATTGGATCATGATATCGGCTTTATGTGGTCGCTTACGAGCGTAGCCCGCTATAAGCTGCTGGGCGAAGAGCAGTCGCGCAGACGCGCTCTGCTTGCTGCGAGCGTATTGAGCGGCCGTTTTAATGTAAAAGGAAATTATATAAGAGCATGGAATCCGTGGAGCGAAGACGACCGCAACGAAGGCTGGGCCATCATTGATTGCATGATGAATTTACCTTTGCTCTACTGGGCCAGCGAAACGACCGGCGATCCGAGATTTAAGCATTTGGCGATGGCGCATGCGGATACGGTGCTGAATTATTTTATCCGGACGGATGGCTCGGTCAATCATATCGTGATCTTTGATCCGCAAACCGGTGAATTCGAAAGCGTAAACGGCGGGCAAGGCTTTGCGCCGAATTCGGCTTGGTCGCGCGGCGCGTCGTGGGCGATTTACGGAATGGCGCTTAGCTACCGGTATACAGGTGAGAGCAGATACCTGGAAGCCGCGAAGCGGGTTGCGCATTTCTTCCTTGCGAACTTGCCCGAGGATTCGGTGCCGCATTGGGATTTCCGTTTGCCTTCGGGTGTTGATCGTTACCGCGACACATCGGCAGGCGCTTGCGCGGCCTGCGGCTTGCTTGAGATTGCGCGAGCGGTCCCGGAGGAGGAGTCGGAGCTGTACCAAGCGGCCGGAGAGAGAATACTGCGCTCCATGTACGAGAACTACGGGGCTTGGGACAATCAGGCGGAAGAGGGCTTGATCCTGCATGGGACAAGCCATTACCCTGAGCGGAGAAATATTGATGTGCCGCTAATATACGGCGATTATTTCTTTGTAGAAGGTTTGGCGCGGCTAAGAGGAAATGCCGCAACTTTCTGGTAGAACGGAGGACGATTGACATTGAATAACAGACCACAGACTGACAGTCAGCTCCCTGATCGCGAATATTGGCTGGAGCAGCTGTTAGCTATTAGCAATCCTGTACTCACGTCGCTTGCCGAGCGCCGTCTCAAAGAGCGGATGCCGATTGAAATCGCGGAGACTGCCGGAGCGAATGAAGCGGAAAAGGCTGAAGCATCGGCGGCGCTTTTGGCTGACCGGGCTAAATATACGCATTTGGAGGCGCTTGGACGGCTCCTGTCCGGCATGGCTCCATGGCTTGAGAACCGGCAGATTTCCGGGGCCGAGGAGGAGAAGCGCAGCCTTTATGCTGTGCTTGCCCGAGAGGCCATAGATGCCGGCACCGATCCGGGATCGCCGGATTACATGAACTTTAGCGAAGGCTTTCAGCCGATTGTCGACGCGGCATTTTTGGCGCAAGCGATTTTGCGGGCGCCTGTAGAACTATGGGAAAAGCTTGCGCAGCGCGTGAAATTGAATGTGATTGCAGCGTTGAAGCAAACGCGGACGAGGAAGCCTTTTTTCTCGAACTGGCTGTTATTTGCGGCAACGATCGAGGCGGCTCTGTTTAAGTTTGGGGAAAGCGACTGGGACCCTATGCGGATCGACTACGCTTTAAAGCAGCATGAGCAGTGGTATTTGGGTGATGGAGCCTATGGAGACGGACCGGAATTCCACTGGGATTATTACAACAGCTTCGTTATCCAGCCGATGCTGGTCGATGTGCTTGCCGCGGTAGGCGGTCAATACGGGGAATGGGACGCGATGCGGCCTGCGGTAACGGACCGTGCCCGGCGCTATGCGGCCGTGCTGGAGCGTTTTATTGCACCTGATGGAACGTATCCGCCAATTGGAAGATCGCTGGCTTACCGCTTCGGCGCCTTCCAGAGTTTAGCCCAAAGCGCCTTGCTTGAAGCATTGCCGGAAGGCGTCAGTGCCCCGCAGGTGCGCTGCGCATTGACGGCAGTCATTCGCCGCACGCTGGACATGCCTGGCAACTTTACGCCGGAAGGCTGGCTGACGATCGGCTTTTGCGGGCACCAGCCGGGTATTGGCGAGCGTTACATTTCGACGGGAAGCCTTTATTTATGCTCCGAGGTATTTTTGCCTCTGGGCCTGCCGGGCGAGCATCCGTTCTGGAGCGGCGCAGAAGAGGCCTGGACTTCGAAGAAGGCATGGTCGGGACAAGCTTTTGGCATAGACACGGCTTTGAAGTAGACTTGAGAAGCAGGGACTGTCTCAGAAGCCAAATGACTGCAGGGGCTTTTTTCGGGCTTAGGCATCGTTCGTCGGAGGGCGGCGGTTTAATTCGATTTTTTGAAACTAATTACCGTTCGCTATCCGATAACGGCGGTTTAGTGTGATTTTACCTATTTAAACAGCGTTTTAGGAGAGCAGCTTCTAAAAATGACCGATTAATTTTACAAAATAGAGCTAATCGGCCGTACTCCCGCCCTGAGCGCGATTTAGTTTAGTGAAATGAAACTGCATCACTCACTTTTTACATCATCACCCGCTTACAAATTCAATAAGTGCTGTCTCTCAGGTTTTTAGACCTTTTGAGATAGCACTTTTTTTTGCCGCTGTCAGGCTGCGCTTGATTCTGACCTCTTGGAACGAGAGTTGGTTCGAGATAATATTCGGGTGTTCTCCGGCGGGAATGGGATTCGCGTGAACGGTTTAACGGAAGGATGAAACGGGAATGATTGCTGCTGCATTGGGGATAGTGTAAATTAACGGAAAATTAAAACCAAGCACTTGAAATTAACATTGAAAATGAGTATGATAAACATAGTTGTTAGCACTTGAAGGTTACGAGTGCTAACGAGAATAAAAGAAGCGACAAATATTGAAGGAGGCTATTTTCAATGATCAAACCTTTGGGTGAACGCGTATTGATCGAAGCAATCGCGAAAGAAGAAACAACCGCTAGCGGTATCGTATTGCCGGATTCGGCGAAAGAAAAGCCGCAAGAAGGTAAAGTGGTAGCAGTTGGCAGCGGTACGCTGAAAGATGGCGTTCGTGTTGCTTTGGAAGTTAAAGAAGGCGACCGCGTTCTTTTCTCCAAATATGCAGGTACTGAAATCAAATACGAAGGCAAAGAGTATTTGATTATGAAAGAAAGCGAAATTCACGCGATTTTCGAATAGAAGCCCGCTCCGGGACACATAGAAGGCAAGACTAAGCAGTTCTACTTAAACTATTTTTGGGAGGTTTTACGTTAATGGCTAAGGAAATTAAATTCAGCGAAGACGCTCGCCGCGCAATGCTGCGCGGAGTTGACGCACTTGCAAACGCAGTTAAAGTAACACTAGGTCCAAAGGGACGTAACGTTGTACTTGAGAAAAAATTCGGAAGCCCGCTCATCACAAATGACGGCGTATCCATCGCGAAAGAAATCGAGCTTGAGGACGCTTTCGAAAACATGGGCGCTCAACTCGTTAAAGAAGTAGCAACAAAAACTAACGACGTAGCAGGTGACGGTACGACTACCGCTACTGTTCTTGCACAAGCGATGATTCGCGAAGGCTTGAAAAACGTAACGGCTGGCGCTAACCCTATGGTTATCCGCAAAGGCATCGAGAAAGCGGTTAAGGCTGCTGTTGAAGAGCTGAAAGCAATCTCGAAACCTATCGAAGGCAAACAGTCGATCGCACAAGTTGCTTCGATCTCGTCCGCTGACGATGAAGTAGGCCAATTGATCGCAGAAGCAATGGAGAAAGTCGGCAACGACGGCGTTATCACTGTAGAAGAGTCGAAAGGCTTCGTTACAGAGCTTGAAGTGGTTGAAGGTATGCAATTCGACCGCGGTTATGTATCTCCATACATGATCACAGATACAGATAAAATGGAAGCGGTTCTCGACAACCCTTACATTCTTATCACTGACAAAAAAATTACGAGCATTCAAGAGATCCTTCCGGTTCTTGAGAAAGTCGTTCAATCCGGCAAACAATTGCTGATCATTGCTGAAGACGTTGAAGGCGAAGCTCAAGCTACACTAGTAGTGAACAAGCTTCGTGGAACATTCACTTGCGTAGCGGTTAAAGCTCCAGGCTTCGGTGACCGTCGTAAAGCTATGCTTCAAGATATCGCTGCTCTAACAGGCGGCCAAGTCATTACAGAAGAACTCGGTCTTGAGCTGAAATCGACTGGCGTTGAATCGCTGGGTTCCGCTCGTCAAATCCGCATTACTAAAGAAACGACAATTATCGTTGACGGCAGCGGCAACTCCGCTGACATCGTTGCACGCGTGAACCAAATCCGCGCTCAACTGGAAGAAACAACTTCCGACTTCGATCGTGAGAAGCTTCAAGAGCGTCTTGCAAAACTGTCCGGCGGCGTAGCAGTAATCAAAGTCGGCGCAGCTACAGAAACAGAATTGAAAGAGCGCAAGCTCCGCATCGAAGATGCCCTCAACTCCACTCGTGCAGCGGTTGAAGAAGGTATCGTATCGGGCGGCGGTACAGCTCTAATTAATGTATACAGCGCTGTTGCTGCTGTTAAAGCAGATGGCGACGAGCAAACAGGCGTTAACATCGTTCTTCGTTCCCTTGAAGAGCCGATCCGCACAATCGCAGCTAACGCAGGCCAAGAAGGCTCCGTTATCGTTGAGCGTCTGAAAAACGAAAAAATCGGTGTAGGCTACAACGCAGCTACTGGCGCATGGGTGAACATGTTCGAAGCAGGTATCGTTGACCCTGCTAAAGTAACGCGTTCCGCACTGCAAAACGCAGCTTCCGTTGCGGCTATGTTCCTGACAACTGAAGCAGTTGTTGCCGACAAGCCAGAGAAAGACAAACCGGCTATGCCTGATATGGGCGGTATGGGTGGAATGGGCGGCATGATGTAGGGTTTCAGCCCTTACATTTGTGAAATAGTCTAGACTATTTCAGCCCAGTCTGAGAACTGGTCACGAAAAAAATATTTTCTAAAGTGTAGACTACTTCCTAAAAACAGGAGGTAGTCTTTTTTATGTTGTTAAAATTTGCTTATCAGGATTTTTTGGATGACAGACGGTTTAAGAACATAACAAAGCAAAACATATTTTTAAATGAAGAAGAACTAGAACTTGTAGAAAGTAATAGCATACAGGCAGCTGGGAAATGGCTTAAAGTTCAGGAGCTATGTAGTTCCATCTTCTCTTTTTGTTTGTTTAATCCTGAGATATATTACCTATTTCACCATATAATCGTTGGAATTCAAGGAAATATTATTGCATTTCCTAATAAAGTAAAGTTAACGGCGAGAACAGCTACCTAAGTGGATTATAAGTGATAGGGTTATAAAGGGCCTGTTTGTTGCTCTGATACTATGATGAAATTATTGTTCGCTAGAGTGTTGTTGTGGTTTGAGGAGCGCAAAACTCATATCGGAAATTACTAATCTTATTTTTGGATCTAATGTATTAAATTTATGTTATTCTATTAGAGTTCATTTTCATTTTAATGTAAAAAACATTTTATTAACGATAATAGAGAAGCATTTATCGTCAAAATTAATTAAAAAAGAGAATCCGTTGATTATTAAACTTTGCACTTATTTTATACGATGCCCACTAATGCCCTATAAATGATTCTATAGGTACAAATTTACAAAAATAATTTACATCAATGATAAGATATGGTACTGTTTGGTAATGAAATAAATAAGTTGGCCAACAAAATTTATTTTCGTATTTAACATTTAGGGAGGCATTAATTTGTTTAAGAAAAGACTTTTAATAGCTATTATTTCATTTTCTATACTAACAGTTACTATGTTACCACATGTATCTTTTGCTAAAGCTAGTATTGCGGAAGATACTAACCAACGAATTGTGACAGAGGAAATTAAGCAAAGAACATTAGATATTATCTCGAATGCAGAATCATCTTCTCAAGAACAAAGTCAATTTGAAACAAAAAGCATCTTAAGAATTATTATGACAGCAGCTAAAATACTTTATGGTGCTACAAAAACATATAATAAAGTTACTGAAAACTACGTTGAAAATGCTATAGAAGCTGAATTTGATGGTATATCATGGTTAAACCCTTCTAACTCGAATTTAGAAGAAATTTGGGTACTTGGTACTGGGTATTATGTTGATTTTAAATTCGGTACTGAAGCTAGGGGGATGGAACATATTTTATCGAAACATCATCCTAAATATTGGACCGGGCAAGGGTATGGAGAATATAATTCATTTTTTGATGATACAACTACTATGCAAGACATAATTGCTATTGCAGCTGTAATCATTAATCAAACAAATGATAATAAAAATAAAGTAACAGCAAACAGAACATCAAATGTTGCAGTTGATGGAGAATACAATAATAAGCAATATCGAGTTGTTATTAGTCCTGATTTAGAAGTTGTGACTATTTATCCTCTTGGTTGGAATGTGGCAGAATCACAGTAACATTAAAAATTTTATTATCCGGAAAGCCATTGGTTTTCCGGATACCCCTAATCTTAAAAATCTTAATTATCTTTCTGGAGGTCTTATGATAAAAATAAGTACTTTTTTGCTTTTGTCTCAGCAAACTCTTCAGAATTTCCATGCACAAAAATCAGATGAAAAAATGCTGGATAAGTGCTTTACTAGCATTGACGAAACAAATATTATTAATGTCTTACACTCCAGAAACAGTTATAAGGATAGTAATGATTTTAATATGGCTATTGTTATTAATGTTGATAATGAAATTAAGCTTGGATTCAGTAATTGGGGATACGACTTATGGAGAAGCTACATTAGTACTCTATCAAATTATATTCATAGTAACTTTAATTATGGTAATTCAATTTACGGCACTGATCCTTATGTCATTTCATTTCAGCATGTAGGACTCATTGATATTGAGGTTACTTTAAGATTTGATGGAGTAAATGGTAATGCAGTAGTTAAGTCATTTGTTTTAAATGAAGAAGCCTTCATTCAATCATTAATTCAATCTGCGGAATACTATTACATGATGATGCAAAAATATAAATTTTCAGTCCCTACAAAGTTAATTCATCATCTGAATGAAATTAAAGAAAGTATTAGTAATAAGTATAACGCATAATTTTTAGTATATTTTAATAGGAGTGTCTCATACTAATGAAAATATATAAAATTTCTATATTGTTAATTATTATGTTGTTTTCCCTAACAACTAATGTATTTGCAACAGCTTCGAATCAATCTTCCACAAAACCTTATATTGTTTTAGAGGAATATTTAACTGCTGCTATAGATGGGAATTATAAAAAATTAAGTAGTTTAACTCTTGACGAGCGTTACGAAAGTAGTTCGGAAAAGGAATTTAAATATCAAGAAACAATGATTGACGATCATAAAAAACCTGTTTCATTTGTTATTTTAAGTGAAAAATTGATATCAAGTATGCATTATGAATTTGTTGTTCAATTGAATTTTAAAAATCAAGGGATAGCAAATGTCCCTTTCACAGTAGTAAAGAATAATACAAACTGGAAAATCAAAATATCAGCAGATGTATTAAATGAAAATGAAAACTTTAAAGTGATTGATACTGGTGTTTATGAATCAGCTAATTCATCTTTAATGTCATCAAGCAGCACAATGAGATGTCAATGGAGTTTCTCAAAACGAGTTGATGGAAGAGAATTTACAACACTTTGTGATAATTTTAGTATTAATGCTCCTAATTACAGTGTTTTGTTAAATCTTCAGCAGTATAATGATAATGGTGACACTGATATACCTTTAATTAGATATGATATTATTGAAGTTAAATGGTATGGTATTCAAGTTTGGGGATATACCGATGTAATTGGAGAGAAAAAAGGTCAGGCATATCAAGTTAATGTTTATGGCGATACTAAAGGAGCTAGCAATTGTTATATTAGATTCGTAATTAATGATGTTCCAAATAAGGTAACTACATTTCGAGGATTTGGTGAGATTTACGATACTGCAATCTAACATAAGATAGTCGTTTGCGGCGATGTTCCTGACAACTGAAGCAGTTGTTGCCGACAAGCCTGAGAAAGACAAACCAGCTATGCCTGATATGGGTGGCATGGGTGGAATGGGCGGCATGATGTAATAAGGGTGATAAACCCTTATGCATCAAGGGTTCCCTAAATAGGGAACCCTGCTTAACCACCTCGAACAAATAAAAGGCTTCTCATGAGTTCAAATTGAACTTCGTGAGGAGCCTTTTTATTATGAATTGCGCAGTAATGGGAAAGACGGAAGCTGCAGCAAGATTTGAATCAGAAGGTAAGTTGGTTACTTCTTTAATGCTTCAAGCATGTCGCAGATATGACTATGCATGAGCTGTCTTGCCTGCTCGCTGTGCCTTTCCTCAATGGCGATCGCAATTAAGATGTGATAATTGGATGCTTTGGTACGCATATGAGGCAAGGTGTTAGTCTGCTTGCGACCTTCGGAGAGAAGGGGATAGATGGACTCCAGCATGCGAAATAGGACAGGGTGCTGTGCTGACTCTGCAATGAGCTGATGGAAGGAAAGATCGGTATCCAGAAATGGCCCCCCTTCTTCCATCTGGTTAACCATGGAGTCAGCCAGCGCACGAAGCTGCTTGACTTGGGAGCGCGTAGCATGTTCTGCACTTAGGGCAGCGAGCTCTGGTTCAATGAGCAATCTTGCTTCCAGTAATTTAACGAGAGAAATATCTCCCAGTTCCTTAAGATTTGCAGTAGGGTCTTCCAACAACAATGGATCGTTACGTACATACATTCCCCGTCCATGTTCGATGCTGACGTTTCCTTGGCTTTCCAGAGTCCGCAGCGCTTCTCTTACAGTGGATATACTAACCGCCAGATCCTTAGAGATCTCTTGCAGCGTTGGTATACGTGATCCGGGCGGCCATTCCCCGCTAATAATTTTCTGTTTAAGTACATCTATTGTCATTGTAAAGGTCGTTTTTTTCATCATAACAATCCCCTGTGTATCTTCATATTAGGTTTATATTAACATAATCGAACAAGCTCCACCTAATAGTAATTACGTATTGACAGCTAGAAATAAAGATACTATGATACCTTCTTAAAGATCTGATCTTTATGTGATAATAAGTGATTAAATGAGTGATTACAAGTTTATCCCTCTTGTTAGATCATATCTATATGTATTAAAATAAGAATTATTAAATATAGATATGATCTATAAAAGGGTGCCCGCCGTTGCAGCAGAGGAGGAGGATAGGATGGAAGCCGTTACTTTTGGAGAATCCATGGTTCTGTTTGAGGTGAAATCATCATGAACAAAAAGGAAAAGCTGCAGCAGTTAAAGGATTCCGGCATCGTTGCAGTCATTCGTAAGCCTCCGTATAACAAGGTCATTCAGATTACGGATGCGCTGGTCTCAGGCGGCGTTGGAGCGCTAGAGGTTACGGTTGATACAGACAGGGCATATGAAATCATTGCTCAGTTGAAAGAGCGATACGAAGGTAAAGCCCTGGTTGGCGCAGGTACAGTATTAGATGAACAAACAGCGAAGGCAGCGATCGAAGCTGGAGCTGATTTTATTTTCTCACCGATCCTGGATGAAGCTACGATCCGTCTGACCAATCGATATGGGCGGATCTCGATTCCAGGGGTCATGACACCGACAGAAATCGCGAAGGGGTATCAATACGGTGCAGACGTGCTTAAAATATTCCCGGGCTCCTCACTGGGTGTCAACTATATAAAAGAGCTGTCGGCTCCGCTCGGACATATTCCGATGATGCCAACGGGCGGAGTTACTTTGGACAATGTAGGACCATTTATTCGCGCAGGCGCTGTGGCCGTCGGAATAGGGAGTTCATTAACGGACAAGAGAGCGATTGAAGAGGAACGGTACGATGTGCTTACAGATTTAGCCAGACAATTCAGACTGGAAATCAAAAAAGCCAGAGAATAGGGAGAGGGTAACTTTGAAAATTACTAAGTTTGAGACTTTTATCGTACCACCCCGTTGGCTGTTCTTAAAAATTGAAACGGATGAAGGAATTGTTGGATGGGGAGAGCCCGTAATTGAAGGCAAAGCTCATACGGTACAAGCGGCTGTAGATGAGCTCATGGATCTGTTAATCGGGAAAGATCCGCTTCGCATTGAAGATCATTGGCAAGTGATGTACCGTGGCGGGTTCTATCGTGGCGGATCCATACTGATGAGTGCGATCGCCGGGATCGATCAGGCGTTGTGGGATATTAAAGGGAAATATTTCAATGCTCCAATCTATCAGCTGCTGGGCGGGGCATGCAGGGATTCGATGCGTGTCTATTCCTGGATCGGCGGGGATCGACCGAGTGATGTCGGACAAGCGGCATTGGAGAAGCAGCAGGCAGGCTTTACTGCTATTAAGATGAACGCTACAGAAGAGATGCAATATATTGATAGCTATCAAAAGGTGGATCAGGTCGTGGAACGGGTAGCAGCGATCCGTGCTGCCACCGGTTCAGACTTTGGCATTGGTGTGGATTTTCACGGTCGTATTCATAAACCAATGGCTAAGGTACTTGCCAAAGCATTGGAGCCTTACAGGCTGATGTTTATCGAAGAACCCGTGCTTCCGGAAAATAACGAGGCACTCCGGGATATTGCCAATCATACAAGTGCGCCGATTGCGACGGGTGAAAGAATGTTCACACGCTGGGATTTCAAATCATTGCTGGAAGATGGCTATGTGGATATTATTCAACCGGATTTATCGCATGCAGGTGGAATTACAGAGTGTAAGAAAATCTTTGCGATGGCGGAGGCTTATGATGTTGCAGTAGCCCCTCATTGTCCTTTAGGCCCGATTGCACTAGCTGCCTGTCTGCAAGTTGACGCAACAGCTCACAATGCAGTCATTCAAGAACAGAGCCTCGGTATTCATTATAACCAAGGGAATGATCTGCTGGATTATATAACGGACCCCGGCGTATTCTCCTACGAGGATGGGCATGTGAAAATTCCGCAGGGCCCGGGACTCGGTATTACAGTTAATGAGGAGTACGTCCGTAGAATGGCGTCGGAATCCCCGCATCGGTGGAGAAATCCGATTTGGAGACATAAGGACGGATCGGTGGCTGAATGGTAGGACGCAAGGTTCTTTTTGATTATTAAATTAAAAACCCGAAGCTTCGCAAGAGTTCACCGAACTTTTGCGGAGCCTTTTTTTTTTGCGTGTTTTTGTCACATTAATTCTATTCATTAGATTTCATGAAAACGCATACATGTCATTCTTGACTAATCAATTTTCGCCTATGCTGAAGGCTTGTCTACCCGCTCTAATACGATTGGTATTATTTGCGGAGGGCGATAAACGGGGGTTTTTAGGACAAAAATGACACATAATCGCTATTGTCAGAATAATCGGAGTAGTTTGCCATCAAGCGCTTTCTCACTGTAGTATGCGCTTTCATCCGTAGTTGAAAATGACATATTTACGGATTCTCCAATTGTCGGCTATCGTTGGATTTGTAAGCGATAGCATGTATCGAATCTGTCGCTAATCACGAAGTTAACAACAATAACGAAACCGGGAAGGGGTGATGCTATGCAGGAGGCTAAAGGTATTGTAACGGGCAGCTTGCTTCCGGAACCGGATACGGCGAAGAACAGAGTGTGGAGAAGGGTTGTTCAGAATTGGGAGCTTTATCTATTCATTGCACCCGCATTTTTCTACTTTCTTATCTTTTCTTACGGTCCGATGTACGGCATTCAAATTGCGTTTAAAAACTTCATACCTACAAAAGGGATTTTCGGAAGCCCTTGGGTTGGGGTCGATCATTTTGTCCGATTCTTTAATTCTTATTATTTTTGGGACTTGCTGTGGAACACTTTGAGTATTAGCCTGTATGAACTCGCCATCGGGTTTCCGATTCCGATTATTCTGGCGCTGGCTTTCAACGAGTTGAAGAGCGGCTTCTTTAAACGGATGGCCCAGACCGTCACTTATGCGCCGCATTTTATTTCTGTTGTCGTTATGGCGGGGATGATCATTACGTTCTTGTCGCCTTCGACGGGAATTGTCACACATATTATTGAATGGCTCGGCTTTGACTCGCCTGATTTCCTGACGGACCCTCAGTGGTTCAAAACAATGTATGTTTTCTCGGGTGTCTGGCAAAGCGCAGGCTGGGGTACAATTATTTATTTAGCAGCGCTTTCCGGGGTAGACCCGGGTTTGCATGAAGCGGCGATTATTGATGGAGCCTCACGATTCCAGCGTGTTCGCCACATTAACATCCCGACGCTTATCCCAACGATGACGATTCTATTGATTCTGAATATGGGAAGTCTGCTTGGGGTAGGATTTGAGAAAATACTATTGCTGCAAAACTCGCTAAACATGGAATCATCGGATGTCATTTCGACTTTCGTGTATCGTTCGGGGCTTGTGGATGCCCAGTACAGCTTCTCAACGGCGATCGGCTTGTTCAATTCCGTAATTAATGCGATTGTGTTAGTTGTGGTGAATCAGATCGTCCGGCGTACGAATGAAAACAGCTTGTGGTAGAAAAAGGAGGTGTGACCGATGACTTCAGCCGTAAAAGAAACCGGACGGGATAAACTATTTCTGATTTGCAACTATATTTATGTATTCCTTGCCTTTATCATTGTAGCTTATCCTGTCATTTATATGATCAGCGCTTCCATCAGCGATCCGAAGTTAGTCGGTTCCGGTGAAATGTGGCTGTGGCCGAAAGGCATAACGTTTGAAGGCTATCAGCGGGTGTTTCAGAACGAGAGTATTTGGACGGGATACGGCAACACCATTCTCTATACGGTGGTCGGAACAGCGGTCAATTTATTCGTTACGCTGCCTGCGGCCTATGCGCTAAGCCGTAAAGATTTTGTAGGACGCAACTTTTTTATGGGTATGTTCATGGTCACTATGTTTTTCGGCGGCGGCCTTGTGCCAAGCTATCTGCTTGTCAAAGAGTTAGGGATGATCGACTCGATGTGGGCGATTGTGATCCCTTCAGCCGCATCGATCTGGAACATCATTGTATCCCGCACATTCTTTCAGTCTTCGATTCCGAAAGAGCTGCAAGAGGCTGCACAGATCGACGGGTGCACGAATATGCGGCTGTTCATTAAAATTATTTTGCCGTTATCGATGCCGATTATCGCGGTTATGGCTTTGTTCTACGGCGTGGGTAACTGGAACAGCTATTTCTCGGCACTTATCTATTTGAACGATGCTGCGAAATACCCTCTGCAGCTTGTGCTGCGTCAAATTCTTGTCCTGCAGGAAATGTCTGCTCAGGGCGGGGCAGGAATGGACGCTTCAACGGCGTCGGCCCTCAACAATAAGGCAGAAATAGCCGCGCTGGTCAAATACGCCGTTATTATCGTAGCGACTGCGCCGATTATCGCCATTTATCCGTTCCTTCAGCGTTACTTTGTGCAAGGTGTCATGATCGGTTCCGTTAAGGGCTGATCTTGCTCATAAATGATATTAAAAAGGGAGAGGGTTTTTGATGAAAAAGCTTCATAAAGCATCATCGCTTCTGCTCAGTCTCACGCTGCTCGTCTCAGTAGTTACGGCATGCGGCTCACCGAACGATGAGGGTAAGACGAGTGGCGGCAATACCGCTGCCGAAACGTCGACATCCAACGAGTCTAAAGGGGTCAGTAAAGAAGGGTATCCGATTGTCAGCGAGCCGCTTACGCTCAAGATGATGTCTCAGGATGTCGGCGTTGCCGATTGGAACAAAATGCCCGTACTGCAAGAGATGGAGAAATTAACAGGCATCAAGCTTCAATTCCAGAACGCCCCGCTCGACAGCTTTGCAACGAAGAAAAATCTTGTATTTGCCAGCGGAGACTTGCCGGATATGTTCTATGCTGCGGATCTTAAACCGGCAGAACAAGTTACTTACGGTTCTCAAGGCGTACTTATTCCTCTTGAAAAATACATTGATGAAGGCTATGCGCCGAACATCAAGAAAATTTTTGACGATCATCCGGATATCCGCAAGTCGTTCACAACGCCGGACGGTCACATTTATGCGCTGCCGAACGTCGATTTGGCGGCAGTATGGTACCGCGGACCGATGTGGTATAACGGCAAGTTTCTGAAATCGCTCGGAGCGGCAGAGCCTAAGACGACAGAAGAACTGTACGCCTATCTGAAGCGCGTTAAGGATGAAGATGCGAACGGGAACGGGAAGAAGGATGAAATTCCGCTCACCTCCGTTAAACTGGACGATTTGCGGATGTACTTCCTTGGCTTCTGGGGCATCTACGATGAGGTCGTCTATGCCGATAAGGAAGGCAAAGTGCATTACACGCCTCAAGAAGAGGGATACAAAGGATATTTGACATTCCTGAACCGTCTCTGGAAAGAGGATCTGCTTGACCATGAGACATTCTCGCAAACGGACGAACAGAAGAAGGCGAAAGGGAAAAACAATCAAATCGCATTGTTCAATGACTATTTCCCTTACTTTACGCTAGGCGGCGAGCCAAGCGGAGACAATCCGCTGATGACGCCTGTGAAGAGTGAAATTGCCGGCTCACCGGTCTATGGCAAGCATCCCGGCATTTCTGCAAACGGCACTTTCGCCATCACGAGCAGCAACCCGTCTCCGGAAGCTACGATGCGTTGGGTAGATTACCTGTACAGCTATGAAGGGGCTACTTTGTTCAATCAGGGTCCGGAGAACCTGCTTTGGAAATATAAAAATAAAGAAACGCACGAGAAAGAATGGCTTCCCGTTCCGGGCGGCGGCGACCGTGAAGAATACCGCGGAACGATCACGCCGAACTATGGCATCCTGACGCCGGGCATGAGCTCAAGCGAGCTTGCCGTAGGACTTCGCAGCGATTTCGACTTATGGATCGATAAGCAAAACGCAGAAAAACTGACGCCGATCGGCAAAGCTCCGTTCCCTAACGTTTACTTGACGAATGAAGAGCAAACGGAGGCTTCTGCTTTGTTATCCGATCTGAACACGTACGTGCAGCAGATGGAAGCGAAGTTCGTAACCGGCCAGGAATCGCTGTCCAATTGGGACAAGTACCTGGATCAGATTAAAAAAATGGGCGGCGACCGTATCGCTGAGCTTTATCAAAGTGCATACGACAGATAAGACACAGACCAATAAACCTGCCCGTGCATGAAGCAAGAAACGAGCAACACCCGGTCATGCGATAGGGATGACCGGGTGTTGCTCTACCTTTTATGATTCATCATCCGGATCGGACGCCGACCCGGCCTGCTCGTTCTCTCCGTACAGCTTGCGGTATTGACCGGGCGTATAGCCGGTTTCCTTCTTGAACTTCCGGATAAAGTTAGGCGTATCCAGATAACCGACCTGGATAATGATGTCTTTCAGCGGAGCGTTCGTCGTTTTTAGTTGGCGCATAACCTCGTCCACCCTTTTTTGCCAAATATACTGGATGAAGTTGAGGCCCATCTTTTCCTTGAATGACCGGCTGACATGCGAAGGCGAAATCGCGAACTCGAAGGCTATCGTCTCCAGACTGAGCGTATGGTCCATGTAATGATCGTCGATGTAGGACACAATCCGGTCGATCTGGGATTGCTCTTCTTTCTGATTGTTGCGCTCCACTTGACTGCAGATTAGGGAGGCGAGATTCAGGAAGCCGCTCTCCAGTTCATCCAATGAATGGGTGTATATCATATTCGGGGCAATTTCCTGCATCAAATTATGAATACCGAGCTCGGATGCGGTTTTCAGCATCGTATTTAGAATGTCAAAGCATATACAGCGTTTGTGCAGCGCAGGCAGCTCGGATGATTGCAGGCTGCGGAGTGACTGACTGATCATTTGTGCAGCCACGTCATAGCTTCCCAGCTTCAGACTTTGAGTGAGCTTCATCAGTGAGTTGTTCGGGATCCAGAACGTGTGATCCGGCGTATAGTGCAGCTTCTCGAAATAAGTGACGGTGCCAAGGCCGCTGGATGCCCGCAGTTCGAATGCGGAGCAAGCTTCGATAAACGATTGATTCAGCTGATCCGGATTGGAATAACAGGTTCCTACGCCAATCGCGGGAGTGACGTCGAATGTCTCCAGCAGGCTGCTGCGCACCGCTTCGACGATGTGGCGAATAGGCGTGAATTCCTGCTCCGCTTGATTCATATTGAAGCTGATAATGAGCGCAAGCTGATCCAGTTGAGGAAGCTCTACGCCATAGGCATGAGCAGCCAGTTCCGGGAATTCGATCTGGGCAAGCAGCTCGATCATTTCCTGCCGCTCCTGCCGCTCGCTCTGCGTATCCTCCATTTCGCCCCATCCGATCACGATAACAAAGTGATGAGTCCGGTTGAAATGAAGATCGAAGGCTTCTTGAAGCGCCGGCGTAAGACTTTGCGCATTCCCGTATTTGAGCAGCATGGACAGGAAATGATTGCGGGCGTATGGCTCTTGAAGGTCCACACGCGAGCTGTATTCCTGCAGCGCTGTCCGGATTCGGTCAAGCTCGTTGCCGGCTGCTGCCGATTCGTCCGCCGGATGGCTCGGTTTGGATTTGGAATTTGCGAACTCCAAAAGCGTAGAGATCGGCTGGTATTGCATTCTGGCAAGAACGAGAGCAATCGCGGCTCCAACTAAAACGACGATGATGAATAACATGACGATGAAGCTGCGGACATGCACGACACTGCTGAAAAATTGCGCGCTCGGCATGACGGTTACATATGTCCACCCGTTATTTTCCGACGTTACGGATACGATCGAATGCGGCTTGCCATCTAATATTTTATCGTGAATGCCGGGAGAGAGACCGAATAAGGATTTGGCCTCCGCATTAGTTAAGGCTTCGCCCTGCCGGTTGTCTACAAGAATTTGGCCTTTGTTATCTAGAATATAAGTCAAGCCTTGATAATTGCCCAGAACCGAATCAATTAAACTCGTAAGCTCGGATTCCTTGATCAGATACATGATCGTTCCGTGCGGGTTAGGACTGTATGGTGTGACGGGAACAAGATACGCAAGCATCGAATCCTGCAAATAAGAATTGCGGATGACGGTATCGGCCGGACGCATCGTTGGAAACTTGACATTGTTTAAATCCTGGAAAAGCGTTTCTTTATTCCAGCTTTGGAAGTTGAAAGTATTCGTGAATACGTCTAGGCTCGACAGCCCTTTCGCAGAGTAAATATTCTCATCCTTGTGGAGATACAAGAACATCTCGCCAATGATAGAGCTTGTCGCTTTATATTGATCCAGCGCTTGAATGGCTTCCCCGCTGAAGTAAGGATCATGAATCCGATAGGGTGTTAGTCTCTTGTCATAGGATACGCGGGATGCAATTTCGCTGAGCTCCTTCATCCGGCCGTCGATTATTACTTTGGTTTGCGTTAATTGATTGAGACGGGATTGTTCAATTTCGGAACGGAGATTGGTGACTGCGTTTTGGTAGATGAATAGGGTCATCAGCACTAACGGGATTAGTAAAATGAACAAGTAAGACCAGATGTATTTTAAAAATAGTTTGGATTTAAAGTAGTTCCATTTCATTAATTCTGCCTCCTGTTATCTACCAATCCGTTTAGTTGATTCTTATCATACCAACAAATTTACAATTTGGACATAGAGAGGCATAAGACTAAACTTGTTCATTTAGCGATAGACCTATTCCGGATCAAGGAACTGAAAGGGGAAATAAATATGCAGAAGTGGTTTGAGGAAGCTAAGCTCGGTATTTTTATTCACTATGGCATTTATGCCGTGGATGGAGTCGCTGAGTCGTGGTCTTTCTATAACGGGAGAATGTCCTACGAAGATTACATGAAACAATTGGAAGGCTTCACGGCAGCGAAATTCGATGCGGACAAATGGGCGGATTTGATCGAACAGTCAGGGGCGAAATACGCCGTTCTGACGACGAAGCACCATGACGGAGTAGCCCTGTGGGACACCAAGTACAGCGACTTAAACGTTGTGAAGAGGACGCCGGCGGAGCGGGATCTGATAAAAGAATATGCGGAAGCCGTTACGAAAAGAGGCATTCGCCTCGGGATGTACTATTCGTTGATTGACTGGTCGCATCCCGATTATCCAAGTGTGTATGAAGGCGGTAAGGTGCCGGGCGATTTGAGCAAAGTGAACAGATTTTCAAGCCCGGATGACGGCATTCAGGATGAGGAGAAATGGAACAGGTTTCTGCAGTTTAACAATAATCAGCTGCGGGAGATTTTGGAAAACTATGGGAAGGTTGATCTGCTCTGGTTCGATGGGGATTGGGAGAGAAGCGCCGAGCAGTGGAATTTGCCCGGGTTCAAGCAGTACCTGCAATCCTTCAACCCGGATATTATCATCAACTCGCGTCTGCAGGGTCATGGGGATTATAAGACACCGGAGCAAGGGATTCCGATTACGCGTCCGGAGGGACCATGGGAATTCTGCACCACCATCAACAGCTCTTGGGGATATGTCGGGACGGATGACAAGTATAAGTCATTGAACCAGATCATTCGAATGTTCTGTGACTGCATCACCCTGGGAGGCAACATGCTGCTCGATATCGGGCCTATGGAGGACGGAACGATTGATAAGAGACAAGAAGATATTTTACTCGGACTAGGGGAATGGATCCGCACGCATGAAGAAGCGGTGTTTGGAACAGAGGAAGGCATCATGACCCGTTATTATTTAGGCGGCAGCACCGTTTCGAAGGATAAAAAGACGTTGTACCTCTTTGTGTATGACGATCCGAAAGAGAATGTATGCCTGAAAGGATTATCCAATCCTATTAAAAAAATTACGGTGCTTCATTCCGGCAAAGAGCTTACGCATGAAATTCATGGCGGAGTGCCGTGGTTCAACATTCCCGGAACGACATGGATTCATATAACACCGGAAGATACGCATAAGCAGGTAACCGTCCTTAAGCTGGAATTTGATGAGGAACTGGAAATGTACGGAGGTTCCGGCGCTGTTGTCACACATAACTAGCAGCAATTTCTAAGGAGGTAGAACGATGAAAATCGGCTTAAGCTCTTATAGTTTATTAAAAGCGATTAAATCCGGAGAGATGAGCATCCTTGACGCGATCCGCTGGATTGCCGAGAACGGCGGGGAGCATATGGAAATCGTCCCTTACGGATATACCTTGGTGGATGACCCGGAGCTGGCGGATGCGGTCCGGGAGACAGCGAAGGAAGCTGGCATTGCGCTGTCCAATTATTCGATGCCGGCGAATTTCGTGCAGGATACGGAAGAAATGTTCGACGAGGAAGTAGCCAGGGTCAAGCTGCACGTAGATCTTGTGCACCGGCTCGGCATGAAGCATATGAGGCATGACGTGACCGCCTTTACCATTCCTCAAGAGAAGATGACGATCGGATGGTTCGAGGATCATCTGCACCTTATGGTGAGAGGCAGTCAGCTGATCGCGGACTATGCCGCGCAGTACGGCATTACAACGACGATTGAAAATCACGGCTTCAGCGTACAGTCCAGCGACAGGGTTCAGCGTGTCCTGCATGAGGTTGCACGTCCGAATTTTAAGACAACGCTTGATATCGGCAATTTCATGTGCGTAGACGAAAATCCAATTATCGGCGTCAAGAAAAACCTGCCTTATGCATCGCTCATTCATTTCAAGGACTTCTATTTCCGTCCGTACGATCAGCACCCGGGCGGCGGCGACTGGTTTTTGACATCGAACGGAAACTATTTGCGAGGGGCGATTGTGGGGCAAGGGGATATTGAGATCCGCAAAATCGTTAAGCTCATTAAGGAGTCGGGCTACGACGGCTATATCACCATTGAATTCGAAGGCATGGAAGAATGCAAAGCGGCCTCCCGCATCGCAATGGACAACTTGCGCCGCTTCTGGGACGATTGTTCGCTTTAAGCGAATTTCATAGATTAATCAATGCAGATACCGGAGGGGATAACATGAATTTAAGCGGAGTGCCGGAGCCGAATATTGAATATGCACCCAAACATTATATTTGCCGGCGTGCGACGGAGAAGCTTGTTCTCGACGGCCGGGTCGATAAGCCGTTCTGGGCAGCGGCGGACTGGACAGATGATTTTGTCGATATCGAAGGCGACCTTCGACCGAAGCCCGCGAAGCAGACCCGCGTAAAAATGCTGTGGGACGATCATTATTTTTATTTTGCGGCGGAATTGATAGAAGATCAGATTTGGGCGACGTTGACGGAACGGGATTCTGTTATTTTCTATGATAATGATTTTGAAATCTTTATAGATCCCGACGGAGATTCCCATCACTATTACGAGTTCGAAATAAATGCGCTGAACACCGTTTGGGATCTGCTGCTCATTAAGCCCTACCGGGACGGAGGCCCTCCGGTTAACGGCTGGGATATTAGCGGTCTTCAGACGGCGGTGCATATCGACGGCGAGTTGAACCGGCCGGGTGCGGCGAACCGGAAGTGGAGCATTGAGGCGGCAATGCCGTGGAAGAGCCTGCGCGAGTGCGCGGCTGAGGGCCGTCCCCCGGCGAAGGGGGAGTTTTGGCGCGTTAATTTCTCGCGCGTCGAATGGCGCGCAGAGGTGCAGGACGGCGAATACCGCAAGGTTATCAACCCGGATACGGGAAAATCATATCCGGAAGACAACTGGGTGTGGTCTCCGATGGGTCTGATAAATATGCATTATCCGGAGTTATGGGGCTATGTCGTGTTCGCTGATGAAGACGGCCCGGAATCGTTCTTGCAGCCGCCGGATGAACGCATAAAGTGGGAGCTGCGCAAGCTCTATTACCGTGAGCGCAACTACTTCGCAAGTCACGGTACATTTACTAACGATTTGAATTTGTTAAGGAGCGACGGCGAGCATTGGAGCATTACACCAGTGATTGAGACGACCCGCACCCTATTTCAAATTTCAGCGCCGTCATCGGATGGGAAGTCCAGCTTCTGCATCAGAGAAGACGGGAAGCTATGGAAGGAGTGAATACGTTTGACCCTGCAAACCTCCGTATTCTCATTGGATCATCAAGCAATGGAGCTTATCGAACGTAAGTTCCGCAAGAAGCAGCTAATCGCCGGGGCTAGAGCGCATGAGCTGTTCGGTATCTTTCAGCAGGAGCTGACCGAAGAAGAGACTTGGGCGCTCAAATTTTTATTCGCCTATATGCCGGTGAACGATTTGGCCGACTATGACGGAAATTTATTTTTAAGCCATGTGCGCCGGACGCTTGACATTCGGAGGCAGGTGCCTTGGGGAGAGCGGGTACCCGATCACCTATTCCTGCATTTCGTACTGCCATACCGGGTAAACACGGAGGATATCGAGGATTCACGCGGTATTCTGTACAGCGAATTGGCGGACCGCACGAAGCAGTTATCGATGGCGGATGCGATTCTGGAGACGAACTACTGGTGTCATGAGAAGGCAGCCTATATTGGAAGCGATCTGCGGACGATCTCGCCGCTGACGATGATCCGGAATGCGCGGGGGCGCTGCGGCGAGGAGTCGACGCTTGCGGTTGCCGCGCTTCGGAGCATTGGCATTCCTGCCCGTCAAGTGTATACGCCGCGCTGGGCGCATTGTGACGATAATCACGCTTGGGTGGAAGCGTGGGCCGACGGCAAATGGTATTACATCGGCGCTTGCGAACCGGAACCGCTTCTGAATCAAGGCTGGTTTAGTCCGCCAGCCCGGCGGGCGATGCTGATCAACACGCGGATTTTTGCGAATTACGAGGGACCGGAGGACATCACGCTTGCCGATGAATGGTTTACAGAAATCAACTTATTAGAGGGCTATGCGCCTACCCGGACGATTACCGTACTTGTGAAGGATGAGCAGGGCCAGCCGATTAGCGGTGCCGATGTTTATTTCGAGTTATACAATATGGCTGAGTTGTACCCGATTGCTATATTGCCGACGAACACGGAGGGCAAAGCCTCATTCAAGACAGGATTTGGAGATATAGTGATCCGTGCAGTGAAGGATGGGAGATGGGGAGAAGACAAGATCAATGCTGCCCACGGCGAACTCATCGAGCTTGTTCTGGATCAGACGCAGCAGCCGGATGGAACGGCAGACTTTGACATGGTCCCTCCGCCGGAACGTAACGGAGAGGCTGCCGATCCGCTTTCTGAGGAGAAGATTTTGCGGCACACCAGCCGTCTGGAGGAAGGCACGAAGATTCGAAGCGGCTATGAGCATACCTTTCTGGACGAAGAGCATGCATCGAAGCTTGCCGAAGCTGCTGGTCTTCCGGCGGAGCGGGTATGGGATGTGCTGCGCAAGGCGCGCGGGAACAGCCGCGAGATCGCCGCTTTCCTGCGGGAGCGCTCCTCCGAATATGGAGAGTGGCCGCTGCTGCTGCTGGAGTGCTTGAACGAGAAGGATCTTGTCGATACATTCCGCCCTGCACTCGATGATCATTTGACCTGCTCCCTATCGCAGCGCGGAGAGCTTCCGCAGGATACATTCATCCGTTATATCCTATGTCCTCGTATCTTATATGAGATGATCGTGCCTTATAAGCGGTTGTTCCAGGATGCGTTCACCAAAGAGGAAGCGAAAACGTTCAGGGAAGATCCTTCCGAGCTTGTCCGGAAATTGGATATAGAGTGGGAGCTTTGGGAGGACCTCCCTAACTTGAAGGGCAAGGGAAACCCGGCAGGCACCTTCAAAATCAAGAAGGGAGACCGGATCTCCTTGGATATCCTGTTCGTTGCGATCTGCCGCAGCCTTGGCATTCCGGCACGGCTGCATCCGAGCGAGCACAAGCCGCAATTTATGAAGAACGGCAGCTGGCAGAATGCGTTATTCGCGCAGGGAACGATGCAGCTGCAACCGGTGAAGAAGGACAACGGCACAGTGCTGCTTCTTCGTGATAGCGGGTCTTCGGCAGAAGCTCCGGCTGCTTCGTATTCCGAAAATTTCACGATTGCCCGGCTGGAGTACGGAATCTATAAAACGCTGTTCTACCCTAACGGGAAAGCGGATGTGTACGATGAACCGTTCGAGGTTGAACAAGGCTCATACCGGATGACATCGGGCATACGATTGAAGGACGGCACGGTACGGGTGTGCTTTACTTATTTCACGGTGCGGGCCGGGGAACAAACAGATATTCCGCTCACATTCCGCGAGGCGCTGCTTGAAATTCCTGTGCTGGGGATCATCGAACGAAACCATATGCTCACTATGCTGGACGGTTCCGATAAGTTGATTGGAGAGCTGATCGGCATGAGCGGGGCAATCGTAGCCTGGATGGAGCCGGAACGCGAGCCCACTAAGCATTTGATCCGTGAAATCAGCGAGCTTGCCGAGTCGTTCGATGAGTTCGGAGCTCCGATCGTTCTCGTTGTCGGCGATTCCGAGTGGGCCTCGTCGTTCGATCCCTCCCGTTATCCGCAGCTGCCGTCTTGCGCCCTATTTGTGAGGGACTCCGCTTACGCTGCGCTGCCGGCCTTTATATCCCAGCCGCCGGCTAGCGAAGCGGGCTTCCCGCATCTCTTCGTGCTGGACGGCCAAGACCAAATTCGTTACACAGCATCAGGATACAAGATTGGAACGGGGAAGGAAGCTTTCCGGATTTTAACCGGCATATGCCGGCAAACTGCAGAACGGGGTGGTATAGAATGACGAAGCGGAAATATATCGTGGCGGGTTACGCCGTCGATTCCAAGCTTCCTGACCTAACGAGGGAAGATTTGTTGAAGTTAACTCATTTGAATGTAGCTTTTGGACATGTGCGCGGCGATGAAATCACTACGGATCATTTGAAGCATATGGACCTTCTTCGGAGTATTAAACACGAACATCCTGAGCTTACGATTCTATTGTCCGTCGGCGGCTGGAGCGCTGGCGGGTTCTCTGAAGCGGCATCTTCCGAAGAGGGGAGAAAACGTATGGCTGATTCGGCTGTTCGCGTATTAACCGACTTTCCTTTCGATGGAATCGACCTGGATTGGGAATACCCCTGTTATGGGGAAGCGGGCATTGCGTCAAGTCCTGAGGATAAGCGGAATTTCACCTTGCTTCTAAAGACCATGCGGGAAGCATTGGACCGCAAAGGCGCGCATGATAGCCGGCATTACTTGCTTACTATTGCAGCAGGCGCCGATCAATATTATGTAGATGGTACGGAAATGGATCAAGTCCAGCAGTACTTGGATTTTGTTCAATTGATGACCTATGATATGCGCGGAGGATTTCAAATTTTGACGGGACACCATACGAATCTGTATACTCCGCCCGGAGATTTGTTCCGGATCAGTGTAGACGCCTCCGTTAACCTGTTCATCCGTGCAGGCGTGCCGAAGGAGAAAATCGTCATCGGTGCGGCATTTTACTCTAGGATCTGGCATCAAGTTCCGGGCAATCGTAACGGGCTTCATCAGATGGCTGGAAGCACCGGCGGATATGGACCGGATTTCACAACTCTTGCAGCAGAATACATCGATAAGAACGATTATATCCGTTACTGGGACAGCGAAGCCAAAGCGCCGTACCTCTATAATGGAAACAGCTTTATATCCTATGACGATGAACAATCGCTGCAGCATAAATGCGGCTACATTAAGCATGGCGGACTGGCCGGCATGATGTTTTGGGAGTACAGCTGCGACGGGACGCACAGGCTGCTCGACGCGATTTATGAAGGACTCATGGAATAAATAATTCAACAATGATGCGAAAAGATGAGGAAATGGCGGTGCAGGGGGTAGTCCTGTACCGCCTTTTCTTGATTTCGTTCGAGTGCTGCTTTCTTCAGCAGATTATGGGGAAGCGAAGGCCAACCGATCTCAAGGCCTGCCTTTGGCATGCCGTAAAGCAGGAAAGCCGGAACCCCCGGTTATTCAAGCGGGTATATACGGCCGAATCGATTAGGTAAAAAATGATTTAGTTTCATTTCACAAAACTAAATCGCACTCGGGTTGCGAGAAAGGCGGATTAGCTCTATTTTGCAAACGTAAATCGGTCATTTTTAGAAGCAGCTCTCCCAAAACGCTGTTTAATTAGACAAGATCAAACTAAATCGCCTCTATCGGATAACAAGCTTAAATTATTTTCTCAAAATCGAATTAAACCGCTTAACGATGAACGATATTTAGACCTGGCAGTGAAAAGAGAGTGTTTAGATGAGTGGATGGGAATCCTCCCCATTTTTATGGGGTAGATGAAAGTCCGCTTTGACCCAAATCCCGGTTTGGGGGTACAAGGGGAAAATATTGTTTTATGTGTAACGTAAATAACCATCATTCCGTTAATCTTGCCCCGACACGATCTAGAAATACGAACGTTTGTTTGCTATAATAAACCAACGGAATTTCGAATAAATACACCCCAATATCAAAAGAAAGGAAACGGCTAATGCAACGAACCTATAAATTTCGCTTGTATCCGACCAAAGAAGAGCTAGAAAACATTCACTTCGTACTGGAACGATGCCGTCTCCTCTACAATCGCTTGCTCGCAGAACGAATCGCCGCCTATAAGCAAACGGGTCGGAGCTTAACCTACTACGAGCAAAAAGCAACGTTACCGGAGAGAAAACAACACATACCTGAACTCAAAAACGTCCATTCTCAGGTCCTTCAACATGTCGTAGAGAGGCTGGACAAAGCGTATCAAGCCTTTTTTCGTCGTGTCAAAAACGGCGAGAAAGCGGGCTTTCCGAGATTCAAGCCTAACCGCAGGTACAACTCCTTTACCTACCCGCAGAGCGGATTTTCCATAAAGGGAAAGCATCTTGTGCTTTCCAAGGTCGGTGATGTGCACATTCGACTTCACCGGCAACCGCAAGGAACCATTAAGACGTGTACAATTATGGTCAAGAATGGTAAATATTATGCTTGTTTTTCTTGTAAAGTCGAGAGTCAGCACCTTCCAGCGTCAGAAAAACAGATCGGTATTGACCTTGGCGTGTCACAGCTTGCTGTAACATCCGACGGTGATCGGATCGAGTCACCGAAATTTCTTCGTAAAAGCGAAGGAAAGCTGAAACGAAAGCAGCGTGCGGTATCTAAGAAAAGGCACGGTTCAAACCGCCGCCACAAAGCTGTATGTGACCTGGCTAGGCTGCATGAGAAAGTAGCTAATCAACGAAAGGATTATGCTCATAAAGAATCTCGAAAACTGATAAATGAATATGGATTCATTGCCTTCGAGGATCTGAATATACAAGGGATGGTCAAAAATCATCACCTTGCAAAAAGCATTGTAGATGCCGGTTGGAATGGGCTTGTTCAATTCGTGACGTACAAGGCTGAAAGTGCCGGGCGTCAGATTGTGCAAGTGAATCCATCAGGTACATCGCAGCGATGCTCAAGCTGCGGAGAAATCGTCAAAAAATCACTTGCTGTTCGTATCCATCGATGTCCATGCGGATACGCAGCAGATCGCGACGAAAATGCAGCTATTAACATATTGAAACAAGCCTTGCAAAACGTATCGTAGTGACACTAACCAAATCAGGCTAGGAACTAGCCTTCAAGGAGAGACGAGGTTACGAGTCTCGATGAACTGAGAAGCTCTCCAATTCAGTGGAGAGAGGTTCACAAACAATGTATTATTCATATCCGCTAAATGTGTGGAACGAGCAAGCCTATTTTCCAAAATACACTATCCTTTAACAAAGCGAAACATATCCTATTAGTAAGGAAGATACTACCGGATTGGGTGTGAATCGATGCAAGAGTTTCTAGGTTAAGGAGAGAGGACTGAAAAAACAATGCCATACGGACGCCGTTCATCACGAGCTAAAGTAAATATCAACATAAAAAACATCAACGTCACAACGATGAGTGGTTCCGCCTCCTTTAACGTTGGAGACTTCGCAGTCATTGACCCGATAAGCAGTCAAAATACGGATACAGATAACTTTAACAGCAACAATAACGCCAGCAGGACAACGACTACTCAGCATGGCGGAGCTGGAGCGTTCAATACCGGTAACAACAATAAGTTTAATACACCGTTTAACCGCATCAACGATCTTGGGAACGGCGGGAACGGAATTGTCTAGGAGGAAATTCAAATTGAACAACTGCCAGTACCCTTATGCCCAATATCCATATTCCTACGCCTATCCTTCCACCTATCCGTACGTTGTCCAAAATCCAAACACGCTTCCCGCTTCTGATGCAGCCATGCTGCAATCTTTGCAGCATATGCAGTATGTTCAGCAGCAAACGATGCACATGCTGCTGCATATGCAGCGCCAGCTTGCCGACATGCAATCCACCGTAGCGTATATGAATCAGACTCGTCAGCCTTCCAATACGTACGTTCATAATGATTTCGAAAAATTTGAAATTATTCTCGATTCCATCAATCTGGAATCACTCAGCGGTACCATGCAGATTGGCTTATTCAACGGCTCAGCGCCTACCAGCGCTTTGCCGCCAATTATAACCTCGACCAATATAACGCCTCAGGGAAGTCAAGCTGGTGCTCTAGCACCTCCTTCAGGTATAACCCCGTCACCGGGTGCAGCACCAACTCCGGGCATATCCCCGTCTTCGGGGGAAGAAGACTTTCTCGGCAGTCTTCTTCCCGGCAGCGGCGTTCCTCAGGATGTCAGCATCCCGCCTGGGCTTCCGCTTCCGCCTGGTGCGACACTTTCGCCCGGAACCATGCCTACGTCTCCGGGTCCAGAACCGCTTTCCCTCGTGCTTCCGCCGGGAGCAACATTCATTCCTCCCGGCATGACGCTGCCTCCGGGTTCGGTTGAAATCGCGCCGGGTATCGCCGTGCTGCCCCCTGGCACGATGCCGATTCCTGCCGGTTCGGAGGCCCGCTAACCGTTACCGGAAACGGGTGAGCGTATGTATGCAGGCCTAAGAATGAAAAAAGACACGGAATGAGGCGCTTAGTTCGCCGATTTCGTGTCTTTACTTCAAGGTCCGCTTGATCTCTTCCAGCCTTTGCTTCAAAAATTCCCGCTTCTTTACCTTTAATTCTTCTTTTATCTGGTGCAGAAGCTCCGCGTCTTCCTCTCTTCTCGGATTCATCACAACCGGCTGCGGCGGGCCTGGTTTGACCGGCTCCACTGTACCGGTATCTTTCGAGTGGCTCTTGTATAGTTCCAGCGCCGGCCGTTTCATGAGATCGAGCTCCGCGAACGGACTGCCTTGCTCCTTCAAATCATTTTTCCAATACTGGTACGTCCGCTCGTACAAGCTCTTCACTTCACCTTCGTTTAGCCAGCCCTTTCTTTGCCATTCGTCAATCGTCTCATTGATTAAAAACTGCTGAACGGCCAGCTTAATCTCCACATTCATAATTTGATCCTCGATCATTCCGATCACTTTCTCCATCACCCGTGAATATACCGGCACAGCGGTACCCGCATTGCCGCCTGCGCGTTTTATGTCCCGCTTGGAATAGACAGGCTTGCGCTTCTTGCTGACGGCCTGTGTCTTCTTCCGGCGTTTCGATTTATTCCTGCGCATTGCTATCGCTCCTTCAAGTGCATCATGCTGCCTGCTGCTCCATCATATGCCGGACGAAGAGCGACTCGTGACACGCATGTATATCACCGGATCACATGTATGCAGCGAATAGCTCATAAACATATAAGCATCTTTGATTTACTAAAGGGTGTGTGAGAAGAGTTGGGAATCTATCTAACCCGAGAGGGAGATTCTCTTAGAAAGATGGCCAAAAAATATTATTTGATCAGCTCGTCGCTCTTAATCCGCATATTGTATAATCGTGAAAATTAATTTAATCGATCGATGTGACCTTGCCTCGCCAAGTCGTTCTTGCCTTAAAGGCGCTATGCTGACGACTCCAAGCCTTGATCAGGTGTACTTAGCATGCGGCAGCACCGATGCACGATTTTGCAGATGGTGACATATATTTTATACGTCAGACACAAGTGTGAAGGATTTAAATTTAATTTATTTAGAAAAGAGGTAAAAAAATGGAGGATAAAGGAGCTGGGAACAGTCATTTAGATTTAATCATTGTACCTCAGGTTCCATTAACACAATTTTTTAATACTACTTTAAAAGGAAATTGTGTAGCTAAAGGAGTAGGAATGCGTAATCGGGGATTTGGAACCATAGATTTCACCGGGCTAATCCCTGCTCGTTCAACCATAGTGAATTCATTTCTTTACTGGGAAGTGATCCGCAGATCTGGTCAGGCAGCAGATCCTACAGGAACACTGAATGGTACTCCTATTATCGGGGCAAATATTGCACCGGCAATTGGAAACCCATGTTGGGGTTCGGGTGTTGCGGATGTTTTTCGTGCGGATGTTACGGGGATTGCAACAGGAGGAGTTAATACGCTTACTGGCTTTCCTTCAGGTGATACAGACAGCTCCTCGCCATTTTCCAGCGCAACTGCTCCCCTTATCGACGGAGCGTCTATTGTTCATGTCTTCTCCAATCGTGCACTGCCCTTAACAACAGTAATTATTAACGACGGAGGCGTAAGCTTCTTTATTGATACCGTCAGTACAACGTTAACTGGTTTCTCAGCATCCCCTCCCGTTAGTGCTAAGACTATTTATATTGTAGGAGACGGTCAAGCCGAATTTGCAGGTGATCAAGCTTTATTCAACAGTACAGTTGTTGCCGGTCCAACAACATTGGTAAGATCCGCTGACGCATTTAACGGCCAAGATGGAATTGATGCCGGTATAGATCCTGTAACTGGCCTGTGGGATACACTTACAGTAGACGTAAGTTCCTTGATCAATCCAAATGATAGGAATGCTACTGCATCCGTTTTATCATCAAGTATTGGAGGAGACTGTTTGACTTATATTGCTCAGATTTTATGTGTGAAGACATTCGGAAAATAACAGGGGTGCGGCAACGATTCTCACACAAGATTAGCGGAAAAACATTGAACACGGCCAATAGCGGCATTGCCGATCCAAAAACACGGAAGGGGAGCTGACTCATCAGGAAAGTTTTCTTCTTTGAGCAAAGGAGTGATTGAGTTGGTGAAATCTAAGAATTCGACTTCTTTACTGGGGATCTGTATGTCAGCTACACGAAATCGGATCGTTAAAGGAGCAATGTTTAATCAAGTTAGTGAGCGTCTACGAAGGTTCCAAAGCAATAATGCCCGTATTATCCTGTTTTCCTTGGAAGACTTAAATCTTCAGGATTTACATGTTACAGGATTTTATTTTGATAACAAATCAAGGGTTTGGAAAAAAAAGATGTTCCCTATCCCCGATGTGATCTACATGCGTTGTGGCGTTGATAAATTAAGACTGAGAAAGATGGAACAGGTTATCGGGCGCAAAGTATTCAACAGTTTCTTTTATGATAAATGGCGGGGGTGGAATTTGCTTGCAGGGAGCGATTTGCTGCGTGATCATCTTCCTGATACACGGTTAGTAAAGAATGAAATGGACCTGCAGCAGATGCTGAAGAAATATAAAGATGTATTTCTTAAACCAATCAGCGGGTATGGGGGCATGGGGATTGCCCATGCCCTGCTGAAAGAGGAAGGGAGTATACAAATTATTTATCAGAATAAGGAGAATGCAGGCTATAAGACATTTGAGAACTGTAAAACACTCTGGAATTGGATTCATGCTAAATTATCCCCTAATCCTTATATTGCACAGCAAGGGATCCATACCTTTCCGTGGAAGGAGAAGCCAACGGATATTCGTCTGAATATGAACAAAAACGGTAAGGGCGAGTGGCAAGTGACGGCTCTTTTTTCCCGTTTCGCCCTAAACGGAAGCCATATCGGCGGTGATCGAGGGATCCAATATATGCCCTTAGATATTAGGGAGTTATTGTCGGAAATGTTTTATGATGACGATGATAGAGTGGAATATATGGAAAAATATATTGTTGAACTCGGATTTAAGATTTGTCAGGTTTTGGACGACTCCGGGTACCATATTGCAGATATTGGAATTGATCTCGGGATAGATGAATGCGGAAGACTGTGGACTTTTGAAGTGAATCCGACCCCATGTCCGTTTGGACCGCCGATTGAAGATCTTTCGTGGACAATGCCTTTTGAATACGCTCTCTATCTTGCTTCGAACAAAGCTTAATATAGATACTTACAATTGGACTGTTTTTTGAAAAAAATATCTGGCGTAAGCAGCCCATAATGGAGTTTATTGAGACGGCCCCATCAGCCTGTTGAGAAACCTCAACATCAACAATTGCGATCAGGGGCTTATTTAATTATTACAAATAGGGAAACCTTATTAATAACTAAACCCGTTGGAAAAACCATAAGGATGGCGATGAAATCTAATATGCAACTTAAACTCATTTGCCCTTTTGAACCAATAAGCACATCTTCCGCGCCCGCAGGTGGGAACTGGGTCACGCAGATAAAGTGGGACGGGGTGAGAATGTTACTCTATTATGATGGACATGAAACAAAGTTGTTCAATCGGAAACTGAACGAGCGGACTAATCAGTATCCGGAGTTTCAAGATATACGGTCTTTCTGCTGCTCGAACTCAGTCATTCTGGACGGAGAGGTCATAGCTTTTGATCAAAGCAAACCTTCATTTCATGAAGTGATGAGAAGAGATAGCTTAAAACAACTTCAGAGAATTAAACAATCTATAAATCAAGTCCCCGTTACATACATGATTTTTGATATTTTGTTTTATAACGGTGAATGGGTCACTGACAGACCTTTAGATTATAGGCTGCAGTTACTTGAATCGATAATTTCACCTAATCATAATGTTCAGATCGTCCAGAATTTTCACGACGGGGCGGCGTTGTTCAACTTGATGAAACAAAATCGAATGGAAGGAGTGGTCTATAAGGACCTGAGCAGTACCTATAGCATTAATGGAAAAGACGGCCGCTGGAAAAAACATAAGGTGATGAATGATTTAATCGCAATTGTTGGTGGGGTAACCTTTAGACATAAAGTAGTAAACTCATTGCTTCTGGGAATTTATACAAATGAGCAAGACTTGGTTTATATCGGCCATGCGGGTACAGGTAAATTGACTCAAAAAGACTGGGCATCCATAACGGAAGCGGTGACAGAAAGACAGATTTCACAAAGACCGTTTATAAATGAGCCTCAAAGGTCTAAAGATGCAATCTGGGTGAAACCTGAACTCACATGTAAAGTCGAGTACCTGGAGCTTACCCCCGGTGGGACTATGCGTCACCCAAGTATTCAAGCGGTTGTTGATGTTGGAAAGAACGAATGTACGGTAGATCAGATTAAGGGAGAATAAGTGAAACATTAAGATAAAAGACAAGACAATTTTTTTGACTCCCGCGGGTCTTAATAATGTCTTGTCTATTTAACGTTATTCATATATCTACATAGTCAATCATCTAAATTTACTGAATTTGTTTCGGATTACAAGATGAAAATGCGATTATCCTAGTATATTTGATATTTGTCTAAGGAAGTATAAAAGTATATTTGCCTAAGAAGGATGAATGGCTTTAGTGAGGGGAGAAAAAGAATGAAGCTTGGAAGTCATGTGAGTATTAGAAACGGATATCTTGCCGCAGCCCGGGAGGCATTAAAGCTGGGGGGAAGGGCTTTTCAATATTTTCCTAAAAATCCGCGCAGCTTGTCTGTGAAGCCCTATGATCACAGGGATGCAGATAACTGTAATCGTTTTTGCCAAGAACATGGACTTATTTCCATAGCACATACCCCTTATCCCACTAATTTATCGATCGAAGATCCAACGATGCAGCAAGTGATGATTGATTCCCTTTTAAATGATTTAGATATTGCTGAAGCATGTGGATCAACCGGCCTTGTCGTACATTTTGGGAAGTATAAGGGTCATGATCCCCTGCAGGGATATAAGTTAATGATTGAAATGCTGAATAAAGTTCTTATAAACTGGAAAGGTAAATCCCTTTTACTTATTGAGAATAATGCTGGACAAGGGGTGAAAATGGGGATCATGGTTGAGGAGTTTGTGCAAATCCGTGAACTGACGGATTATCCCCATAAAATCGGGTATTGCCTCGATACGTGTCATGCATTCGCAAGCGGGTTATGGACAGGGCATAATTGGACTGCAATCATGGAAAAGGGGATTGATTTAGGGTACTTCACCCACCTTAAAGCTGTACATCTTAATGATTCCGTATTTCCGAGCAGTTCCTTTAGGGACCAACATGCCAATGTCGGAAAGGGATATATCGGTGAAAATAACATGAGGGAATTTTTGCGCACCCCTGTAATAAGGGATCTGCCTATCATCTTGGAGACACCGAGTTCTCAGGGTTATTCTCATCGGGATGAGATTAAATATGTATACACACTCGCGGGGTGGGAAGCATGATCAAAGAATTTGAAATTGAGGTTGATGGGCATGCAATTAGGATTACGAATCCGGAGAAACTGCTTTGGCCAGAGTCCCAAATATCCAAACTAGACCATATAAGATACCTGATTGAAATGGCGCCCTATTTCCTTCCTTATGCCAAAGATCGGTTGTTAACCACCATCCGCTATCCCAATGGGATTCATGGAAAATCGTTTTATCAAAAAAATCTGCCTGATCATGCTCCTGCTTGGGTTAATACCCATGTCTGGCGAGATACCAATTATATTTTAGCTAATGATGTCCCGACGTTAATTTGGCTTGGAAATCAAGCGTGTTTAGAATTTCATGTATCGTTCAATCTGTACGATCGGCCGAAGCTTCCAACAGAATTAGTGTTTGACTTAGATCCTACCGATGTGGATAACTTTACCTTAGTATTAGAAGTAGCCTTACGAATCAAGGAAGTCTTAGATTCGTTAGGACTTGTCAGCCAGCCGAAAACATCAGGTGCTTCAGGTTTACAAATCTACATACCGATTGAGGCGCGTTATACCTATGAGCAAACACGTCATTTAAATAAGTTTATTGCCCAGTATATTGCGGATAAATATCCGGAGCTGGTTACGGTCGAACGCCTCGTTAAAAATAGAGGGACAAAGCTGTATTTTGATTATATACAACACGGGGAAGGGAGAACATTACCCGCCCCCTATTCCCCGCGTGCAAGAAAGGAAGGATCTGTATCAACCCCTGTGACATGGGAGGAGGTTCGAATTGGTTTTTCTCCACGTGATTTTACAATAAAGAACGTGAAACAGAGAGTGGATAAGATGGGGGACTTTTTCGATGTAATGACAAAGCAAAAAGCAAAGCAATCCATCGATCAGCTGCTTCAATTTATCAAATGAAGGATCTCTCAATCTCATCTGCCCGTTTCGCGACAGGGACTGACTGTTCATGACACGACATCCTTCGCTTTCTTCGCGGGGCTCTTCCTTTTTTTCGGCGCGGCGGGCGGTATTTTGGCAGCTTCAAGAGAGGCCTGCAGCGCGGCCATCAGGTCGATGACATTCGTGCGGCCGGCTGTCGGTGCTGATACCATGTCGACGCTTTCGCCGGCAATTTTCTGCTGGATGGCATCCAGCATCGCGGCGCGGTAGTCATCCGTATACTTTTCAGGGTTAAAGGTTTCGGACAGCTGCTCAATCAATGTCTTTGCCATTTGCAATTCTTTTTCGTTTACTTGGATTTGCTCCGGAAGATTTGGGACCTGCGAAAGGGAACGGATTTCATCAGGATAATGCATCGTCTCCATGCAGAGGCAATTTCCGACGGCGCGGATTGCGGCCAGGCTGCTTTTGCTTCGAATCGATATTTTGGCAACGCCGATTTTACCCGTCTGTCTGATCGCCTCAAGCAGCAGGCTGTAAGCACCGGCTCCGGCCATGTCCGGGGAGAGATAATAAGCTTTTTGAAAATACAATGGATCGATATCGGTCAGATTAACAAAGTCGAGAATTTGAATGACCCGCGCGGCTTCCGGCTTTATCGCATCCAGTTCCTCTTCGTTAAACAGCACAAACTTGCCCTTTTCATATTCAAACCCTTTTGCGATATCTTCGGGCTTGACTTCTTCCTCGCAGTGGGGGCATGTTTTGGTGTAGGAGATCGGCATGCCGCATGCCTTATGGATTTGGCGGAAATGAATATCCTTGTCATCCGTAGCCGTAAACATCTTCACTGGTACATGAACCAGTCCAAAGCTAATAGCACCTTTCCAAACTGTATGCATACAATCCCCGCCCTGCCTTTTTCCAATAGGATGCTCTCGTTTGACAAAACTATACGAACAAAGCCCGGCTCTCGGCCTTGCAGCAAATGCGGAAAAGACCCTTCACAAGTTCGTCTGAACTTGTGAAGGGCCTTTTTTGTTCTGAAGCTAGCTGTCGCTTTCCCGCTGTGCAGCTTTCGCAAGCTGCTGCCTCAACTCAGCGTTCTTAGCGGCCAGCTGCTTGGCTAAATCAGCCAGCGCAGCATCAATTCTGGCTACCTCGCCGTTTAATTTTGTAATTTGGGTCATTTTGCTGCTTAGATCACTGGGGGAGGAGCTCACTTTGATATTTTTTTGCAGCTGCTTTATTTTGGAGAGAGCCTTTTCTCTTTTGTTCTTATCGTTAAAGCTTTGCTTTTGCATTTCAGCGATTTCTCTTTTTAACCGGCTTGTTATGGATGAAGTGAAGCTAATGGACATGGGGGCACCTCATAATCGTATAGTGTTGCGTCGCCCCATTTTACTATAAAAAATCCGTTTAAGCGAGAAAGAAAGGCCCGAAAGAACGGCACCATAAGTAAAGTGCCATTCTCCCGGGCCTCCGTTCATTCGGAACGGTTTAACTGCTGCTGTCCAGCTATTGATCGATGTCTTGCTTTTGCTGCGGTCTGTTCGTACCTGCCTTGAGAGGTTTCCGTCCGACAAATCGTCCAATCAGAATAAATAACGGAGAGGTTTCGAGCTCGGCTAGATTGAGCATATCTGCCCAGTTGAAAATGACCAGAAACGGCAGTAATCCAATTGCAAGTATGCTGAAGATAAACCCGATGGAAAGACTGCGTATTACTTTGCCTAGTGTCATGTTCTCATCCCCAATCCTGCTTTTTTCCTCACCTTTACATTATATGCCCTATAGGCATCACCATTCAACTCTTTAAGGAATCCAATACTGGGAGATGCTTGGCGAGCGGCCGCCTGCCTACTTGTGTCCGCAAATCATACTGAAGTATCATTAATCGTTGTAGCGCAAATCGTATATACGTGGCCGCTTTGGGCATGCACGGGAAAGGAGTATATTTTGAAGGCTAGAAGCTTATACGACAACTATGTCAAAAATAATCTTTTCATGAAAATGATTCTGTTGTTCGCGCTGATCACAACGGTGACGATCGTGACTTTTTCCTATTTCATGTTTAATGTCATGTCGGGATCGATTGTCCGCAATGAGCTGGAAAATCAGAAAAAAGCAATGGATAGCGTGAACAGCTATATGACCCGCAAATATGAATCGGTGCAATCGATCATGCTGGATGTGTATAGGAATGAATCGTTATCGCTTCATCTCTCCTACTTTTTGCAGCATCCCTTCGAGGAATACATGAAATATCAGTTGGATCAATATGCCGATGAGGCGAATATAGACATGCCGAAGGGTCTGGACTATTTTGAGAATAAGCTTGAGAATGATGCGGATATCGAGAATCTGCTGCTGTACAGCTCGGAAAAGCAGTTTTTGTACGCGTACAAGCAGGGGCATGTGTCCCGGTTAATTTCGACTAATGCCTCGCGCTCTTATATACCGGATGCGATGGCTCTCGAGAACGCGATGGTTTCGGTGCCGAACGCTTGGGTACGCCATGCGATTGATCAGCATGAGCCGAAGCTTTTCGCCATGCGCGTTCCTATAACGGACAAAAACACGTTAAAAAATATCGGGCAGCTGCTCGTTTATTTCAATTCGGAACGTATTAAGAAAGCGTTAGAGAGCTATGAGGAGCAATTAAAGGGCTATATTCTCGTATTAGGACCGACGGGAGAAGTGTTGTTCGACTCCTCCGGCCGCTATTACGGCGGCCGCTATCCTTATGCGGATAAAATCGATTCCCTATACGATACGGCGATGCTTGAACAGGAGTCCTATGTGACGACGCTGACGCAAAATCAAGCCGGCTATCTGGTGGTGGGCGTTGCGCCGAAGTCGGAGGTCGCCGCGGCTTATCAAGGGCTGAAGCGCACCATTATATTGATTAGCGCGATTTGCATCATTATGGTGCTGCTGGTGCCGGTTCTGGTTGTCATTAATTTTGCGAAACGAACGAATAAAATTATTAGGTTCATGCGAAAGGTGGAGAGCGGCGATTTATCCGCGCGCATCCAGGACGAGAAAGAGGATGAGCTCGGACAAATTTCGCGCAGTTTTAACGATATGCTGGACGAACTAACAAAGCACATTGACCGCGTGTATAAAGCCGAAATTAAGCAAAAGCATACGGAGCTTGCTGCCCTCCAGGCAAGAGTGAATCCCCATTTTCTGTACAATACGCTCGAAGTGATAAGAATGAGGGCCGTATCCCAAGGGGCGAAGGATGTAGGCGAAATGATTTACAGCTTGTCGGTGCTGTTCAAAAGCTTCGTGCAGCCTAAGGGTGAGAATACGCTCAAGGATGAGCTTGAGACGTCCCGTCTTTATCTGGAGCTGTTCCGCATTCGCTACAAGGACAAGCTGTCCTACGAAATTATATGCGAGGAGAGCTTGGCATCCAGAAAAATAATGCGAATGGCGCTGCAGCCGATTATTGAAAATTATGTTGTACATGGTCTTCAGCCGCGCAGGCCGGATAATCACATTAAAATAAGCGTCCGGCAGGCCGAGAGCAGAATTCGGATTCAGGTTGAGGATAACGGCATCGGAATAGAAGCTGACCGGTTGGAATTGATCCGCGAGTCGATGGAATCTCTGGAGGAAAGCGGCGATTCTTTTGGCCTGCGCAGCGTGCACGAAAGATTGAAGCTGCTCTACGGAACGGATTACGGCGTTGAAATCAACAGCACGCCAGGCGTTGGGACGATTGTAACGATTGAGTTTCCCGAGCTGGAGGAGGCACAGCATGTATAGAGTATTTGTGGTAGATGACGAGCCGTTCATCATTGAGGGCTTGTACGATATTATCGATTGGGCGGCTTACGGTCTTGAAATCGTCGGCTCGGCGGAAAACGGTCAGGATGCGCTTGAAGCGCTTAAGCAATCGTCTGCGGATATTTTGTTGACGGACATTTCGATGCCGGTCATGGACGGCTTAACATTAATCCGGGAAGCGCGGAAATTCCGGCCGGATTTGAAGGTTATCATTTTGAGCGGCTATAACGAATTTGATTATATTAAGTCCGGACTGAAGCTTGGCGTAGAAAATTATTTGCTTAAGCCGATTAATATCGACGAGCTGCAGGAGACGCTTGCGAATACGATCGACAAGCTGAATATGACAAGACCGGACCGGTTATTTAGCGATTATGATATTCGAATTCTTAGGGATAATATATTATATCGCTGGTTAACCGGACGCATTGCGCCGAATGAGCTGCTCGAACGCACCGATATGCTGGAAATCCGGATTGATGCTCCTTATCTGGTTACCGCCGTGCTCCGGACGGAGAATCAATTCGAGCCGTCTTATGAAGCGGCGCAGCGGCTTGCCGTTCAAGATCCGTCGATGCTGCCGTTTGTAGACATTGACGGCGATCTCGTTATCGTATTTATGCTTGAGGATAAGGAAACGGGCAAAGAGAAAGCGATGAGCGTGCTTGAAAATATGCAAAAAAGGCTCGCGCCAAGCCCCTTGCGTATTTCGCTCGGCAGTGTGGAAGCGGTGGGTGAGGGCGCGCCGCAGAGCTACGCCCATGCGAAGAAGGCGCAGGAGTATTTCTTGCTGTCTGACGAACCGGCTATACTCGATTACGATTCGCTTTCGGAGAAGAACCGCATAGGGAATATTGCGTCCCAGCCGCTTAATTGGTCGACCTTCTCGAAGCTGATAAAGGCGAAGGATCTGGAGCAGCTCCATGCGGCAATCGATGCAGAATTCGAGCATTATCAGACGCTTGAGGGAGTTACGCCGGCATACATTCAAAGCATGGCGATCGAGATGATGATCCGGTTCAAGATGGAGCTCAAAGAAATTAAGCAGGCGGATCAGCCGGAGCTGTACAAAGCGGGCTTCGTGCAGATTATGCAGGCTGAGACGATTGAAGGCCTGGTCGCGGTCGTCAAAGAAGCGGCTGCGCTTACTGTGGATTCGCTCATGCGTGATGTGAAGAGCCCGATTATTCAGCTGCTGCTGGGCTATGTGCATGAAAACTATGCGCAGGCGCTGTCGCTGAAATCACTTAGCCAGCAGTACAATATCCATCCCGTCTATCTCGGTCAGCTGTTTCAGAAGGAAACGAATGAATCCTTTACCGAGTATATCAATAAATATCGGATCGGCAAGGCGAAGGAATTGCTGAAGGAAACCCAATTGAAAGTACAGGAAATCGCCTTGCAGGTGGGCTACTGGGAGACCGGATATTTCTACAAGCAATTCAAGAAATATGTCGGCATCTCACCGACCGACTATAAAGGACTGCTCTAATGCAAGATAGGGTAGTCTTTTTTTTCTTTAATTTGTACACCATACCTTTAGTTTGTTGTCTATTTGAAAATCGTTACATCCGTTATTTTTAAGTTAGCCCTTCAAACGCAGCGCGTATGAGGGCAGAGCAACAAAGTAAGCGTATGCTTTTGCAATCGGATTGTGCTTCGCAACATGATACGGGGAGGATTTAAACAATGAGTAGAAAGAAAAGAAGCTTCACGGCGGCGCTATCGCTGCTGCTGGTCATGTCAATTGTGCTAAGCGCTTGCGGGGGCGGCAAAAAAGAAAGCACGGAAGGCACTCCCGAAAAACCGGTAGAGCTAATCTGGTATACGATCGGTACTCCGCAAAAAGATGTGGATAAGGTTATGGCGGAAGTGAGTAAATACACGGCTGAAAAAATCGGCGTCACCATCAAAATGAACATGATTGATTGGGGCGACTATTCCCAGAAGCTGCAGGTAATGACAGCCTCCGGTGAGCCGGTTGACATGATGTTTACCGCGTCATGGGCATTCGACTACGTTCAAAACGCCAGAAAGGGTGCATTCATGCAAATCGATGATCTGCTCAAGGAGCATGGTCAAGGCATTATCGATACGCTTGATCCGGCATTCCTTGAAGGCTCCAAGATCGATGGGCATAACTACGGCATCCCGGCTAACAAAGAGCTGCCTGCTCAAGAGGTATGGCGCTTCAACAAGCAGTATGCAGATAAATACAAGCTGGATATTTCGAAGGTGTATACGTTAGAAAGCTTGGAGCCGCTTCTGAAAACGATTAAAGAAAACGAGCCGGACGTATATCCGTTCGCTGTTGATAAAAACCAAATGCCTTACGTGCCATACGACTATGTGATCGAGAAGCTGCCTATGGCAGTGCCGCTCGATACCAAAGACTTTAAGATCGTTAACGTGCTGGAAACGCCGGAGATGAAACAAATTTTGAAAACGATGCACAAATACTATCAAGCAGGCTACATCCCTACGGAAGCGGCTACGATGGATTCGATGACAGATGTTCAAACGACGGGCAAATGGTTCGCAGACCGTGCGACTTCGCAGCCGTTCGCTGATAATCTATGGTCGGCAAGCTACGGCTACCCGGTCGTATCGACGCCTGCAAGCGATGCGCTTATCTATAACTGGTCTGTTATGGGCTCGATGCAAGCGATTTCGGCTAACTCGAAATATCCGGAGAAAGCAATGGAATTCCTTAACCTGTTGAACACAGATCCTGTGCTTCGCAACATGGTCGATTCGGGAATCGAAGGCGTCCACTACAAGAAAGCAAGCGACAATGTGATGGAAAATCTCGACGAATCGAAAAACTATGATATGCCAACCTTCTCGCTCGGCAATGTTATGCTTACGTATTTGAATACGACTGATCCTGCCAACAAGTGGGAGGAGTTCAAGAAATTTAACGATGCGGGAACGCCGGCGCCGCTTCTTGGCTTCAACTTCGATACGTCGAAGGTAACGACAGAAATAGCGTCCGTGCAAAACGTGAAGGAAGAGTTCTGGGCGGCGCTAATGACAGGAACAGTTGATCCTGAAACTTACTTGGCCCGTGCGAATGAGAAGTTTAAGGCAGCCGGACTGGATAAAATTATGGCTGAAGCGCAGCGCCAGCTTGACGAGTGGAGAGCCGCGAACAAGTAAGCAAGCGGGAAGGTATGAGACGGGTGCCCGGCATTCGATTCATACCTTCTCTCATTAATCTGACAGCAGAGAGGTGATCACGTGGGAGCCTTTGGGCGATTTTTCAAAGATATTAATAAAAATAAAGCGATGCTGGTGATGGTGCTGCCGGCAACACTCTGGTTTATTTTCTTCTCCTATTTGCCGATGGCCGGCATGGTTATCGCGTTCAAGGAATACCGCTACAGCCGGGATGGTTTTCTGGCCAGCATTATCGAGAGCAAATGGGTCGGCCTGCAAAACTTTAAATTTCTGTTCAGTACGAACGACGCTTATATCATTACTAGAAATACGGTGCTCTACAACATCTTTTTTATCGTGCTTGGTCTGGTCATAGCGGTTGCGATGGCCATTATGCTCGCTGAAATTACGAACAAGAAACTAGCTAAGGTTTATCAGACGGGTATGTTCCTGCCTTATTTCCTGTCATGGGTTATCGTCGGCTATTTCGTATTCAGTTTCCTCAGCATGGACCGGGGCGTCGTGAACCAAATCGCCGGCTGGTTCGGCATCGATCCGGTGAACTGGTATTCGGACCCGACCTATTGGCCGGTCATTATCGTCGTCGTCTTTCTATGGAAATCGGTCGGCTATAACAGCGTCATCTACTTGGCGGCCATCATGGGCATCGATAAATCGCTTTATGAAGCGGCGATGATCGACGGCGCCAACAAATGGCAGCAAATCCGCAACATTACGATTCCGATGCTGACGCCGCTTATTACGATTTTGACGCTGCTTGCGATCGGCAAAATCTTTTACGCGGATTTCGGGCTGTTCTATCAGGTGCCCCGGGATTCCGGAACGCTCTACAACGTAACGAATGTTATCGATACCTATGTGTATCGCGGACTTAAATCGACGGGTGAGATCGGCATGAGTACGGCGGCGGGCTTGTATCAGTCGCTCATAGGCTTCGTGCTCGTTATTACATCGAACGGAATCGTTCGTAAATTCAACAAAGACAATGCTTTGTTCTAGGGATAGAGGCTATCTGCCCGAACAGGCAAGCATTGCGAAGGGAGGAAAACCGCTGTGTCCGTTCAAACGACGAAAGGCCGCGATTTTCATAGGCTTACGCCCGTTTGGAATATCGCTTTCCATTCCGTGGCCGGTATTTTTGCATTAATATGCGTATTTCCTTTTTTGTTCGTCACTGTTATTTCGTTTACGGATGAGGCGACGCTGGCCCGGAACGGCTATCAGCTGTTTCCGGAAAAATGGAGTGTTGAAGCTTACAGCTATTTATTTAAAGCGGGGGATCAGCTTCTTCGCTCATATGGGGTAACGATTGCCGTTACCGTTATCGGAACGGTTATCGGTGTCGTGTTTACGGCGCTTTTCGCTTACGCTATCTCGCGTCACAGCTTTAAATATCGCAATTTTTTCGCTTTTTTCGCCTTTTTTACGATGCTGTTTAACGGCGGGCTCGTGCCGACTTATATTATTGTGACGCAGCTGCTCGGACTTAAAGATTCGATATGGGCGCTAATCCTGCCGCTTGCAGTCAACGCCTTTTACATTATGATACTAAGGACGTTTTTCTCGACGATGGTGCCGGATGCGATTATCGAATCGGGCAAAATCGACGGCGCGGGAGAGTTCGGCATCTTCTTTAAGCTGGTGCTGCCATTGTCGCTGCCGGGTCTCGCTACCATCGGTTTGTTCAGCACGCTTGGTTATTGGAATGATTGGTTTAACGCTTTGCTGTACATTAACACGCCGAATTTAGTGCCGCTGCAGTCGATGCTGATGCGGATTGAAAATAGTATGCAATTTATTATGCAAAATTCTCAGAACGCGTCGCTCAGCATGGGCGTGCTGCAGTCGATGCCGCAGGATACGTCGCGTATGGCGATGGTCGTTCTCGCTACCGGCCCGATCGTATTCGCTTATCCGTTCTTCCAAAGATATTTCATTCAAGGCTTGACGGTTGGCGCCGTTAAAGAATAACTACGAATCTGTTTTCCGAAAAGGAGTATACACCATGGAGCAATTTAGATTACCGAAAATTCCGATGCCGGAGCTAACGCTGCCGGAGGCGGTTCAAGCTGTGCTGAAAGAAGCGGAGCAGAAGCTGGCGCATCGCCCTAAGCTGCTGCAGTTGTTCAAAAACTGCTTTCCCAATACGCTCGAAACGACGACTAAGCTGATGGAAGACGGCACAACCTTCGTCATTACGGGCGATATTCCCGCAATGTGGCTGCGCGATTCCGTCGAGCAGGTCATTCACTACGTCCCGTTCGCGAAGCATGATAAGGACTTGCAGCGGATCATCGGCGGATTGATCAAACGGCATATTTCCTATATCCAAATCGATCCTTACGCGAATGCTTTTAACGAGACTGCGAATGATTGGCATTGGAATACGACGGATGAGACGGAAATGTCTCCGTGGGTATGGGAGCGCAAGTTCGAGCTGGATTCTATCTGCTTCTCGATGAGACTGGCCCACGCTTACTGGAAGGAAACGGAGCTGACGGATATTTTCGATTCCGGCTTCAAGTCGGCGATGCGCAGTATTGTAGACCTATGGAAGACGGAGCAGCGCCACTTTGAGCGTTCTCCGTACCGCTTTATCCGGGATAACGGCATTCCGACAGATTCGCTGCGCAATGACGGGCTCGGTATGCCTGTAAATTACACCGGCATGATTTGGTCGGGTTTCCGTTCGAGCGATGACGCTTGCGATTTCCATTACAATGTTCCTGCGAATATGTTCGCGGTCGTCGCGCTGCGTCAAATGAGGGAAATAGCGGAATGGGTATTCCGCGACATGGATTTCGTTAAGGAGCTGAAGAAGCTGGAGGATGACGTTGATCACGGTATTCAGCTGTACGGAATTTATCAACATCCGGAATTCGGTCCGATCTATGCTTACGAGACGGATGGCTTCGGCAATTACTGCCTCATGGATGATGCGGGCACGCCGGGGTTAATGTCGATCCCTTATCTTGGCTATACGGCATCCGACGATCCGATATATGTGAATACGAGAAATTTCGCTCTTAGCAAGCACAACCCGTTCTATTACGAAGGAAAGGCAGCTAAAGGAATCGGCAGCCCGCATACGCCGCCTGGCTACATTTGGCATATGGCATTGTCGATGCAGGGGCTTACGGCAGCAAGCGACGAGGAGAAGCTGGCTTTGATCGCGATGCTGGAAGCGACTGACGGGGATACGGGCTACATGCATGAAGGCTTCCATGCGGATGATCCGGCTGTATTCACGCGCAAATGGTTCGCTTGGTCGAACAGCTTATTCTCGCAGCTTGTCTACAAGGCGATGAAGGATGAACTTTTATGAGCATGAGCACTATTATTTTTTATGATCCGTCGTTTCCGCTGGATACGCGCCTAAACGCTGATACGGAGGAACGTCTTGTTCAAACAGGCCATGTCGTTCAAGCGAATGAGCTGGCAAACGCGCTGCGCGCTGCGGAGGGCGGCTGCTTTGTGAATATGCATGCTCCTTTTTTCCCAAAGGACGCATGGGCCCAAATCTTAGCGTATTTGAAGCGCGGCGGGGGCTTGATCAGCATTGGCGGCGCGCCGTTTAAGCGCCCGGTTTCCAGAAGCGATGCCGGAGCCTGGAAGGCGGAGCCGGAGCAAACGGCCTATCACCGCGAGCTTCATATCCATGAAATCTTGTCTGTTGACGCAGCCAAGGTCAAGACGCTGTCTGCGCTCGCTGAGATTCCGCTGCTGCAAGGCAAGGAATCGTTGTTCGAGGCGCACGGTACGTGGAATCTGGTGCCCCATGTGACCAAAAGCAGCGATTTGCCTCATCAGATGGGTTCGGCAGGCCCAATGGACGCACAATTGTACCCGCTGCTCACGGGAGTTTCCGCCGAGGGAAGAAACGTTGCCGCTCCAGTCGTGCTGTTGGAAAACACGAAAGGCAGCTTCGCGGGAGCGCGCTGGCTCTTCGTCAATCAGCCGTTAACGGACAGATTTTGGCAGGACGGCGGCGTTCAGGAACTTCACCGCTGGGCGGAGTACTGCGCGGAAGGCGTAACGGAGCTTTGGCTTAAGCCGAACTACGCCTCCTATGAGCCGGGAGAGCGGGCGATGCTGACGCTGCAAATGCAGCAGCTGAGCCGTTCCGCTGCCGCGAATAAAGCTGCTGCAGCGAGCTGGAGCTTCTCCATCACAGTGGAGCATGACAGCATACCGGAGCAGCGCTGGACAAGCAACCTGCAGGAGGAAGCGTCCGGCAAGCAGCTCATTGTCCGCATACCGGTTCCGCTTACGCTTGCGAGCGGTTATTACAAGGTAGAATGCAGGGCTGAGTCATCTGCGGGAGAAGTGCGTATTCTTCGTCAAGGCTTCTGGGGTTTTGACCGCGAGCTGCTTGCGGAAGGCAGTCCGGTCACCTGTGAACGCGATTATTTCGTGAAGGACGGACGGCCGATGCCGGTCGTCGGCATGACGTACATGACCTCGGATGTCGCGCGTAAATTTTTGTTTTTGCCGAATGCTTCGGTATGGGAGCGGGATATGGCCCAGATGCGCAAAGCGGGTATTAATTGGATCCGTACCGGCATATGGACAGCTTACCGCAACGTGATGCAGGTGGACGGACATGCTTCGGAGGAGGTGCTGCGCTCAATCGACGCGTTTCTGCTGACAGCCAAGCGGCATGATCTGCAGGTGACGTTTACTTTCTTCTCGTTCACCCCGGAAACGTGGGAAGGACAGAATCCATACCTTGATCCCCGCAGCGTGGAGGCACAGAAGCGGTTCATTAGAGCGATCGTCTCGCGCCATAAGCAATCTAAGCATGTAGACTGGGATTTAATCAACGAGCCGTCGATGTTCGATCCGCCGCGTATTTTTTCCGACGGTCCAAGATCGCCGCGCGATCCCTTCGAGCAGGCCGCATATGCGGATTGGCTGAAGGAACGCCATGAATCGCCTGCGCGGCTGCAGGAGCTGTGGAATATGACCCCGGAACAGCTGCCAAGCTTCGAATCGGCCGTACCGCCGGAGCCGGAGGAAATCAACTTTGACGTGCAGGATATGCATCAGGGCAAGAAGGGGACGCGCTGGCTGGATTACGTGCTGTTCTCTATGGATATGCATAACCGCTGGGCACAGCAGCTGTACCGGACGATAAAAGAAGAGTGTCCTGATCATTTGGTTACGGTCGGACAGGATGAAGCGCTTGGCGCGCAGAGACCTTCTCCGTTCTTTTACAGCGAGGCTGTCGATTATACGACTGTGCATTCGTGGTGGTTGAATGATCATCTGGTATGGGACAGCATTTTTGCCAAAACGGCGGATAAACCTAATCTCGTGCAGGAAACCGGCATTATGTACGTGGAGACGCCGGAGGGCCGCGCGAAGCGTTCGGAAGCGGAGCTGCGGAATATCCTTGAGCGCAAGTACGCTTACGCCTTTGCGACAGGCGGAGCGGGTGCGGTTCAATGGATATGGAATACGAATTATTATATGGATAATGCGAATGAATCGCATATCGGCGCGCTTCGGGCGGACGGAACCGAGAAGCCGGAAGCAGATGTATCGTACGATTTCGGGCGGTTTATGGAAGAGATAAGAGATTTGTTTAGAGATCGGGAGCTTGAGGACACGGCTGTCGTTTTCCCGTACTCGAATGATTTCTCCAACCGCAAACTGGCATTCGACGCGACAACCAAAGCAACGCGCGTGCTCGCGTACGAGCTGAACAAACCGTTCCGCGGCGCTTCGGAATACCATCTGGACGAGCTGGAAGCAAATCCGGCAAAGCTGGTCATTGTGCCAAGCGCCCATAATATAGACGATGCTGCCTTCGATCAGCTGCTTGGCTTGGTCGAACGGACGGGTGCGACACTCCTGCTCACGGGTCCGACAAGCCTGGATGCCTATTGGCGGCCAGTTCAGCGTCATACGGAGCTGCTCGGATCGAGAAAGCTTGCGAATGTGCGCCGTGAGGAGCAGCTTCGCATCGGCGATCGGGTGCTGCCCGTTTCTTACGGCAACCGCCGGATTGCAGAGGTATGGAAGGAAATTCGGATAGAGGGTGCTAAAGCAAACGCCGATCAGCTGTTCGAGCTGCCGCTCGGCAAAGGACGGATGATCTGGTGTCCGCTGCCGGTCGAGCTGAATGACCGCATCGAGCCCATCTCGGCTCTATATCAATATGCATTAGCTTCAGCAGGCTGTACCGAGGAGCTGGAGTGGATAAAAGGCGGAAGTTTGCCGGGCGTATACGGCCGGAAGCTGACATTCCAAGGCGGAGCGCTGTTTGTATTCGTGTCGGAGAGCAGCTTTGACGCCGATATTGAGGTGAAGGATCCCGCGAACGGCGCCGGCTACTCCTTCATGCTGGAGAAGGAACGTTCCGTGCTGTTTGCAGCCGATAACAACGGTCAGCTGCTGTCGGTATACCGGCCGGATCAGGTGAGAGTGACCGTAACGCCGGCAAGCAACGACTAACAAGAAGAGGGGATCAACGATGACCTACCAACGAACAGCCCATATCATCTCGCATACCCACTGGGATCGCGAATGGTATTTGCCCTATGAGAAGCATCATGTGCTGCTTGTGAAATTGATGGATACGCTGCTTCATACGCTCGATACCGATCCGGACTTCAAAAGCTTTTATTTGGACGGACAAACGATCATATTGGAGGATTACCTGCAGGTTCGCCCGGAGAACCGGGAGCGCCTCGAACGTTATATAAAGGAAGGCCGCATACCGATCGGGCCTTGGTATATTTTGCAGGATGCCTTTCTGACGAGCAGTGAAGCGAACCTTCGCAACCTGCAGATTGGCCATCAGGATGCGAGCCGTTACGGAACGATTGCGAAGGTCGGTTATTTTCCGGATACGTTCGGCAATATCGGCCAAGCTCCGCAAATATTGCGGCAGGCCGGCATTGATAATGCGGTGTTCGGAAGAGGCGTGAAGCCGACCGGGTTTAATAACACGGTTGCGGATTCCGAGTATGAATCTTCCTTCTCCGAGCTCATCTGGGAAGGGCCGGACGGCTCCCGCGTGCTGGGCGTATTATTTGCGAACTGGTACTGCAACGGCATGGAAGTGCCAACCGATGAAGCGGGCGCCAAAGCATACTGGGAACGCAAGCTTGCGGAGGCGGAGAAATATGCCGCAACCGGCCAATTGCTGTTTATGAACGGATGCGACCATCAGCCGATTCAGCAGGATTTGTCCGCAGCGCTGGCCACGGCAAGACGGCTCTTTCCCGATACGGAGTTTGTTCATTCCAATTTCGAAGATTATTTGGCATCTGTGAACGATTCGCTTACCCGCGAGCTGTCTGTCGTGAAGGGCGAGCTTCGCAGCCAACGGACGGACGGGTGGTCGACGCTCGTGAATACGGCGTCCGCACGCGTTTATTTGAAGCAAATGAATCAGCTTGGCCAAGCGATGCTGGAGAAGGTCGCTGAGCCGCTTGCTGCGATTGGCTATTCGCTTGGACAACAATATCCGCATCATTTGTTTACGTATGCCTGGAAAACGCTTATGCAAAACCATCCGCATGACAGCATTTGCGGCTGCAGCGTGGACGAGGTTCACCGCGAGATGGTTACCCGCTTTGATAAGAGCCGCCATGTTGCGGAAGCTATTATCGACGACAGCAAAAAAGCGGTTGCCGATGCTGTAGACACCTCTGTATTTGAGCAATATGGCGAGGATGCGCTGCCGTTTATCGTGTACAATACGACGGGCTGGAAGCGCAGCGGAGTAGTGGAGGTCGAACTGGACGTTGCCCGCATCTATTACCGCGACGGCATGCCGCTGAACGAGATGAATCAAAAAATGTACGGCATCGATATAACCGGAAGAACGCTCGTTGACCAAAGCGGCGCTGCGATCTCCCATACGGCCGATGATTTGGGGCTGCAGTTCGGCTATGATTTGCCGGATGATAAGTTCCGCCAGCCTTATATGAGCCGCAGGGTGCGGTTAACGTTCGAAGCGGAGCAGGTTGCTGCGCTTGGCCTGGCGGCATACGCTTGGGTTCGGAATGCTATGCCTGAAGAGCAGCCGATTGTATCGCTGGTCCCGGAAAAACATACGCTCGAAAACGAGCGGCTGCGGATAAATATTGAGAGCGACGGATCGTTTAACCTGACTGATAAACGCAGCGGTCAAATCTACCGCGGGCTTGGCGTGTATGAGAACACAGGCGATATCGGCAACGAATATATGTACAAGCAGCCAAATGGCGAGCAAGCTCTCACGACGAAGGGGCAGCCGGCAAGCATTCGTCTGATTGCGGACACGCCTTACCGCGCCGCATTCGAAATCGTGCACGAATGGGCTGTGCCCGCGTCTGCAGAAGACTATTTTGAAATCGAGAAGCGCGAGGCGGTATATTTCCCTGAGCGGAAATCGCAGCGTGCGGATCGTATGGTGCCGCTTACGATTCGAACCGAAATTGCGATCAGCCGCGAAGGACGCGGCGTGGAATGGAAATCTTCCTTCAACAATCAGGCGAAGGATCACCGGGTTCGCGTATTGTTCCCGACCGATCTTGCGGCAGCGGTTCATCATGCGGATTCGATCTTCGAGATTGCAAAGCGCGATAACGAACCTGCCGCCGAGTGGGTTAATCCAAGCAATGCGCAGCATCAGCAGGCGTTTGTTGACGTGAGCGGCGGGCATGCGGGCATGACGGTTGCGAATTTGGGCTTACATGAATACGAGGTATTGCGCGATGGACGAAATACGATTGCAATCACGCTGCTTCGTTCAGTTGCCGAGCTTGGCGACTGGGGCGTATTCCCGACGCCGGAGGCGCAGTGCCTGGGCGAGCAGAGCTTTAGCTTGACCGTTATTCCGCATAACGGAGAAGGCGCTGCATCCGGCGCTTATGCCGCGGCGTATCAGTTCCAGGTGCCGTGGACGGTCGCTCAGACGGGAGTTCATCAAGGCGAGATGGCTCCTTCTTATAGTCTAATCGAATGGGAAGGCTCCGGTCTTGCTTTCTCCTCGCTCAAGGTTAACGAACAATCCGGCGATGTCGTTCTGCGATGGTTTAATATGAGTACGGTTGAGACGGAGCTGATGCTGTCAGCAGCAGCTGCTCCAACTCTGGCGGAAGCTTATAAAAGCGATGTGCTTGAGCGGCAAGGAGATGATCTTGCCGGCAATGGGCAGCGATCTTATAAATTGCCTGTTGGGCCATGCGAGATTGTGACCCTTGGTTTTAAGCAATCCTAAATAGTGAAGAAGCCCTCTGAAATGGCCAGCCATTGCAGAGGGCTTCTTGCTGTTTACTGCGGCACTGATCTGCGTTTATCCCGGTTTGCGGATGGTCATAATGGAAAGAGACAACGGAACCGGAGACTAGAGAATATGACCAAGCCTATCCAGGATTCATTTGATGACAAGTCTCAGTTTGAGCAAGCGGGAGAGCCATTAGCAGCGGATGTTAGGCAAAATATGGAGATGATATTGCGTGACTTGGGCGGCAGCGACGATGTCGTCATCCGTGAAATCCGCAGCGAGCGCAGTCCTTCACCTGCTGCTGCTGTCGTCTATATTGACGGCATGTCTGATGCTGCCATTATTAATAGTTATATTTTTGACTTGCTGGACCGCTCTTTACAGCATGTGCAGGAGAGCGGGGAGTATGCCGCGGCAGAGAAAACGGCTCTTGCAGAGAAGCTGCTATTTGGCATTGGTTCGATTAAGGTTGTTTTGGATACGGGAAAGCTTTATCAGTCGTTGTTATCCGGGGAGGCCATTATTTTCCTGGATGGCAGCGACCGCGCTTACCGCGCGGATATCCGCCAGTGGAAGGGTCGCGAAGTCACCGAGTCGACCAACCAGACATCGATTAGGGGACCGCGGGAGAGCTTTACCGAAACGCTCAGAGTGAATACCTCGCTCATACGAAGAAAAATCAAGGATCCGCGGCTATGGCTGGAGACGGTCGCGATCGGCCGCATTACGAAAACCGATGTGACGATGATGTACTTAAACGGGATCGCTAAGCCTTCCGTTATCCAAGAAGCGCGTTCCCGTCTGCATGCTATTGATATTGACGGCGTGCTGGAGGGCGGCTATATCGAGGAATACATGGAGGATGCGAAATATTCACTGTTTCCGACTGTGTATAATACGGAGCTGCCGGATAGCGTTGCCGCACAGCTGCTGGAAGGAAAAGTAGCGATACTTGTGGATGGAACGCCAAACGTATTGCTTGTACCGACGCAATTTATCAGCTTCATTCAGTCTGCAGAGGATTATTATCAGCGGGCTGTTTATGCGAGCCTGCTTCGTATATTGCGTGTGATCAGCGGGCTCATCTCGCTGCTGCTTCCATCCCTCTACATTGCGATCACGACCTTTCACAGGGACATGCTTCCGACCTCCTTGCTGATCAGCATCGCCGCGCAGAGGGAAGGTGTGCCTTTTCCGGCCTTTTTCGAAGCGATGGCGATGGAGATAACCTTTGAGATTTTAAGGGAAGCAGGACTTCGTATGCCCCGGGCGATCGGTCAGGCCGTATCCGTCGTCGGTACGCTAGTGATCGGCCAAGCGGCTGTCGAGGCGGGAATCGTCTCCGCTGCGATGGTTATCGTTGTGTCCGTAACGGCAATCTCAATCTTTACGTTTCCGGCCTACAGCATGTCGATCCCTGTACGGATGCTGCGCTTTGCATTCATGGGACTCGCGGCTAGCTTTGGCTTGTTCGGCATCATTATGGGCTTGTTTACGCTGCTGCTGCATTTATGCTCGCTGCGCTCCTTTGGAGAACCTTATATGGCGCCATTAAGTCCGTTCATCGCGTCGGATCAACAGGATGCGCTTATCCGAATGCCGCGGTGGCTGCATTTTAAGCGGCCAAGCACCTCACAGAGAGGCAACCGAATCAGACAGCGTAAGAGATAGAGGGAAGGCAGGAAGGAAGGAGCTTGAGCGCGATGCTGCATAAAGCGGTGATGATCTTATTATGTATGCTGCTTCTGACAGGCTGCTGGAGCAGGCGCGAGCTTAATGAGCTGTTAATCGTGCTTGGTATGGCCGTTGATTGGGAGGATGGCGAATATCTCGTTTCCTATCAGGTCGTTAACCCGGGCGAGATTTCTGCCCAGAGAAGAAGCGGAGACCGTTCTCCCAGCACACTCTATCAAGGCAGAGGGAAGACGTTATTTGAGGCTGCGCGAAAATTAACGACCGAAGCTCCACGCAAAGTATACGCAGGCCATTTGCAAATTTACGTAATCGGAGAGAATCTCGCAAGGAAAGGAATAAGCGAATTTCTTGATAATACGCTGCGGGATAACGAAACGAGGATGGATTTTAATGTAATCATCGCGAAGGGCATGAAAGCTGAGGATATTCTGAAAATCTATACGCCGCTGGAGAAATTGCCGACCCAAAATATGCTGCACTCGCTGCAAACCTCGGAAAAATCATGGGCGCCGACCGTCTCCGTTACGATGGACGATATTCTAAGTACGCTTTCTGTAGAAGGCAAGGAGCTGGTGCTTACAGGCATAGAAGTGATTGGAAACCAAAAAACGGCGGAGACGAAGAAGAATGTGGAAACTTATAAACCCAAGGGATACTTTCGCTATACAGGAATCGCGGCCTTTAAAAATGATAAGCTGATAGGCTGGTTTAATGAAAAGGAGAGCAAGGGCTATACGGACATTACCAACAATCTGGACAGCACCTCCGTTGAACTGCGATGTGATGAACATCAATATACGGGGATAGAGATTACTTCTTCGGATTCGCGTATTGAAATGAAGGTCAATAACGGTAAACCGAAAGCGGATGTTTATTTTCGGACTGAAGCTAACGTCGTAGACAGATCTTGCAAAAATGTGGACCTTACCGATCCCGGTACGCTTGAAAAGCTGCAGCTTCAGGTCGGTGAAGTCATGAAAAGCAATGCGAATGCTTCCGTGATGCATGCTAAAAAGCTGAAATCCGATATATTCGGCTTTGGCAGCAAGTTAGGCCAGCAGCATCCGGCTTTTTGGAAGAAAATCAAGAAGGATTGGAACGACGAATGGTTTCCAAATTTAGAGGTTCAATATCATATCGAGGTATTCATCCGCAAAACGGGAACGACTAGTAACTCAACGATGAGATGATAGGTCTAATAGCGGGAGGTTGAAGCGATGCCGTCTTTTATTGGCGTATTGGCAATTGCCGTTTTTACGGCTTGGTGGGAGCTGCCGAAACTGATTGAACGGAAAAGAACGAAGGAGATTGTTGTCTTCATAACGTTGCTCCTTATTGGAACGGGATTGTACGGGGCGCTGACGCTAAATGTGAAGCTGCCGAATCCATTTCTTCTGATCAAGGCTGTCTTCAGGCCGTTGTCGTAGGCAGAGTGCATAGGGGAAACGAAAGGGAAGTGGAGAAGCCGTGAATAAAGACGCAGCAAGCCATAACGGTCAAATATCGGCCCGGCAATTTACGATTTTGGTCATTTTGTACACAGTAGGAGATTCCATACTCATTATTCCAACGCTTGTCGCAACGGCCTCCAAGCAGGATGCTTGGGTCGCGATGCTGCTCAGCCTCCTCTTGGGGCTTGGAGCAGGCGTACTATTCGGACTGCTAGCGAAAATGATGAACGGCATAAACATCATAACTTTCGTTCAACGATCATTGGGGAATGCGGCAGGCAGTTTAGTTGGCATCTTGTTTATCGTTTATTACATTTATATCCATATTACCTTAACTAGTGAAGTAAGCCAATTTATGACGACGCAGCTGATGCCGGAGACGCCGATTAATGCGATTGTATGGCTGTTCATGGTCGTAATCATTATTGCCTACCGGCTTGGCGTGGAAGCCTTTGCCCGTATGGGTGAGCTGCTCTTTCCGGTATTTCTGCTGTTGTTTCTATTCCTGGTCGTATTGCTGCTGCCGCAGATTGACTTATCGAAGCTTCAACCGGTAATGGCTGATAGACTACCGCCTGTGATGCATGGGGTGTTTACCGCGTTTACGATACCATTCACTGAGCTGTTCGTTATTCTCATGCTCGTGCCATGCGTAGCAGGTAATAACAATACGATGAAGCCGCTGCTGATTGGGATTGGTGCAGGCGGAGTGATATTATTCGTGACCGTTCTTCTGAGTGTGCTTGTACTGGGCTCCAGCTTAATGGAATCGAAGTATTATCCGGCGTTCGTACTTGCCCAAAAAATAACGATCGGAGGCTTTCTGGAGAGAATGGAGGCCATATTGGCATTCATCTGGATTGTAACGGTTTTTTTCAAAACATTAGTCATTTTCTACGCTATAATGCAAGGCATAACGCAATTGCTGCGATTAAAGGAAAGCAATATGCTGACAATACCGCTTGCTATGCTTTTATTGGTAGGCTCCGTCATCAGCACGCCTAATATCGCCGTTTATAATGAAATTAATCAAGCCTATTGGCCATGGTTCGATCTGACGGTGTGCGTGCTGCTGCCTGTTTTATTATTGGGATGGTTTTATGTAAGAAGAAATAGCGATAAAAAGGTAAGCTAACTCGATTACCGGCATGCTATAATAGGTATATTCGCGTAACTTAGATGGATAGAAACAGGGTCTCCTCGGAGGTGAGGGGGTCCTTTTTTATTGAGAATAGGGTTGCCATACATAGCAGGAGGGGAAAAAAGTGGCAAAAGGACCGAAGCGGCCAACCAGAGATGAATTTGAGCTGGAGGAGCTGGGCGAGCGATTGGTAGAGGCCAAGCAGGAAGGCACGGAGCTGCTGCTGACAATTTGGGCATCCGAGCAGGTGAGGGGCGTCATTACGGCGCTGGATTCAAGAACGAAGAAGGTTCATGTAGAGCATATGGGCGCCGTAACGAAAATTCCTTTCTTGGACATTATGAAGGTGGAAAGCCCGTATTAAAGAAAGAAGCTTGTTAGGGAAGAAATACGATATTCCTTTGAAACAAACAGGCCTCCCTCGTTCAAGTGCTGAACGCTAGGGAGGCTTATTAACATCTCTAAGCCCCTCTAGCCTCGTTTGAGCAATTCATAGGAGAGCCTTATAATGAAGGAAGGCTAACGCTTGAAAAACCTGTAAATTCATCAAGGAGGCGGAACGATTAGATATGTACCCATCACAACAGCATTTGGAAAATTACGCAGCGCTCGCGGTTAACGTTGGCGTCAATGTGCAGCAAGGGCAAACGGTTGTCGTCATGGCGCCGATTACGGCTGCTCCTTTGGTACGTCTTATTGCGACAAAAGCTTATGAGGCCGGAGCGAAAAACGTGCATGTGGAATATAACGATGAGGAGCTATCGCTCATTAAGTATAAAAAAGCGCCTGAGGAGGCTTTCTCGGAATATCCGATGTGGCGGGCCAAAGCCTGGGAAGAATACGTGGAGCAAGGTGCTGCATTTATCCAGATATACTCTCCGAACCCCGATCTGCTTAGCGGCGTAGATCCGGCCCGGGTAGCGACGGCATCTAAGACAGCTTCTGCTGCGCTTAGCGGCTACCGCGGTTCGCTGATGAATCACACCAATGCCTGGTCTCTTATTTCATATGCTACGCCGGAATGGGCAGCTAAAGTATTCCCGGATATTGCGCCGGAAGAAGCCGTTCAGAAGCTATGGGAGCGGATTATAGATGCAACCCGGATCGGCTTGGAAGATCCGATTCAGGCATGGAAGGAGCATAATGCGAAGCTGCTCCAGGTGGTTGAGCTGCTGAACCGCAAGCGCTACAAACAGCTCCAGTACGAAGCGCCAGGCACAAGCTTGACCATTGAGCTGCCGGAAGGCCATATTTGGCTTGGCGGCTCCAAAGCAAACGCCAAAGGCATTTTCTTTAATCCGAATATGCCAACGGAAGAAGTATTCACGATGCCGCATAAAGATGGAGTGAACGGCACGGTTCGCAGCACGAAGCCTCTAAATTATAACGGGCAAGTGATTAACGGCTTCTCTTTGACCTTCAAGGAAGGTAAAGTCACCGATTATTCCGCCGAGCAGGGCTATGAGGCGCTGTCAAATTTGTTGAAGACAGACGAAGGGGCTAGACATTTGGGTGAAGTCGCTCTCGTGCCTCACGACTCTCCTATCTCCAACTCCAATGTGATTTTCTTCAATACGTTATATGATGAGAACGCCTCCTGTCATCTTGCGCTGGGCCAGGCGTATCCGGTTAACCTCGAGGGGGGCACAAAAATGTCGCCTGAGGAGCTTCTCGCTCATGGAGCGAATAGGAGCCTTACTCATGAGGACTTTATGATCGGGTCGCCAGACATGAATATTGACGGTGTGACGCAGGCGGGCATTCGCGAGCCGATCTTCCGCAACGGTAACTGGGCGATCTAGTCTTCTGATCCTGACAACATTTATGCGAAAAGGCTTTGATTCCGCAGCAGACTCTGCCGGATCAAAGCCTCTTTCGTATGCTGCGTCGTATCAAAAATAAAACTTGTACATTTCCGCAGGGACATGATTTCGCTTAAGCAGCTCCTCAAGCGTCTCGCTGGCAGCGGGAGAATCGCCGGCCGTCAGCAGCCTTACTGCAAATTTACTCGCTTGCCGCTCATACTTTCCCGCATTAAAAAACGACTGCTCATCCAGCCAAAAGCGGTTGAAGCCAGGGTGCAGCCGGTCATGCCCAAGCTCATGCGCGCAGACGAACCGGCGCCAATCCTCCGGCAGCGAATCATGGATGACGATAAACCTCCGGCGCAGCTTTTTGAAATAGAGTCCGCGCGTGCCTTCGCCGAGGTCTGCATAACGGATATGAATGCCAAGACCCTCAGCGATCGTGAAGGGATCGTTGGTCTTGAATTTCCGGATGAGCTTCAGAATCATTTTATCCATAGCAACACCTACCCTTTGGCATCATCAGGAGCATCGCCCTTCGAATCGGTCTTTTTTTTGTGCTTATTCATTTGCTTAGCTTCCCAGAACAGCCCGGTCAGCACGTCCATTACGCGCTGACGGTCGGCCTCACTCAGAGGTACGCCGTCGAACATAATTTCCCCGTCTTCTTCTAACAGCTTCTTGAAGTCGCGCTTATCCTTATACGTCGCCCAATCGGGAATAGTTGCCGGTGCTGCATCGCGGCCAAGCAAATAATCGGTTGTCGTGTGCAATAGATCAGCCATTTTTTGCAAATCCTCGCTTGTCGGCGTTACCCGGTCGTTCTCGATATGCCCGACATTCGACCGTCCCATCTCAAGTTTCGTGGCGACATCCTGCTGAGTCAATCCGCGTTCGATTCTCAATTGTTTTATTCTGGTCCCCAGTGACATTTTGAATACCCTCCATTTTCGTTTTACGGTATTTAAAATACTTGACGGTATTATAAATACCTAATACAATGAGATTTATCAGGTTAACTTGCATATATGGTTTTGAAAGAATAAAAGTGATATTTTAAATACCTATTAGGTAGTATATTTTGTTACAGTGATATTGTCAATACCGAATCTACCATCAATGCGGCCTGACAGAAAGCACGATTTTGACTAATTGGGTATTTTAAATACCGTTTGATATATTATGAAAGGAGGTGAACTTATGATGGAGACGATATCAATTGCCCCAATAATTGCTGCGGTTGGACAAGTCGGATTTCCTATCGTTCTAACCGTCTACTTGCTTATTCGTTTTGAGAAAAAAATAGATGCGCTTTCGACCTCAATTATTGAATTAATTCACGAACGCCGGGATAAATGATGCGGGGACCGTTAAGGGAATAACGCTATGCTCAAGCAGCAGGCTGCTGCGGATTCGGCAGCCTGCTGACGTGTTGGCCAGAATTATAAAGTCAAAGAAGGAATTAGATCATATTCCCGTCATCGCCGATGCCGATTTTGGTCATACTTCTCCTCTGTGTACTTTACCTATAGGCGGATATTCATACATAAAAGCTGATGAAAACCATATAGAGATCATTATTGAAGACTAAGGAAAAACCAGCTTTAGGCAACTGCTCATTTCCTGCAAAAGCCCATACGCTTTTCCCCCTGTATCATAGGATATTGTGTAAGACAACAAAAAGGAGATGAACAAATGAACTATGGAGTAGCAGGTGCCAATGTAGGACCAGGACACTGCGCACCTTACCCGGTTGCAGGCGTAAGCCAATGCGTAGGCGGATCCTCAAACCTTGGCTTTATTCTCGTTCTCTTTATACTACTCGTTATTATATTGCGCTCTTGTTGCCATTAATCGCCCAACTGAAGCTAGCTTCTGAGCCGGTATAAGCGTATTGCTACTAACTGCAAGCATAATAACATCCCTAAGGCGCCTAAGCCTTAGGGATGTTATATGATAGCTTTTTGGACGAGCTTATGAAAAAAGTTATTTACATCGCTTGATAAGCGGGGCATTCGTAAGCATGATAAGATTGAGACTTAAGTAGAAGTACGGTAAAATACGGATATTAATCTTAACGGATGCTTTAAGCTGAAGATGAAGGGGAAATCGCGATGTCGCTAGCCGGAGAAGAGCGGAAGCAGATCATCATTAATATGCTGCAATTGCAAGGAAAAGTACGAACGCCGGAGCTTGTGCAGGCGCTTGACGTATCTTCGGAAACGATCCGCCGCTATTTGGAGGAGCTGGAGGATGAGCTCAAGCTAAAGCGGGTTTACGGCGGCGCCGTGAAAATTAACGTGGAGCGGGAAGAGCCGGATTACGTGAGGCGCGAGGTGCAGCAGGCTGAGGAGAAAAGAAGGATCGGACGGGCTGCTTCCTCCCTTATTCAGGATAATGATGTCGTTGTCATCGACGATGGAACGACCACACTGCAAATGATTGATACGCTCGCATACAAAAAACAGCTCACGGTGCTCGTGACGTCCGTCTATATCTTGAACTTGCTGATCAGCTACAAAAACCGTAACATTTTCGATGGCGAAATCGTTCTGATCGGGGGCCGCATTAATTCGAAGCATTACCGGACCTCCGGGTCGCTTGCGATGGAGTTTATGACTAATTTCAACGTGGACAAAGCGTTTATCGTTGCGGACGGTTTGCAGATCGATAGCGGCATAACGAGCTACGAGGATGAGCGCGGCGTATTGGCAAGGACATTCATGAAACAGGCCAAGCAGACGATCGTGCTGGCGGATTATACTAAGATCGGTACAAGCCATTACTATAAAATTGCCGACTTCAAAGAAATCGATATGATTATTAGCGATGTGCCGCCTCCGCCGGTTTGGCGTTCCAAGCTTGATGATCAAGATGTGCATTGGATCGTAGCGGAATAACAAGCAAGCTGATCACTTTATATAAAGGGTGTGGGCTGCAGCCAAAAATGAGCAGAAGCACATTTTGCACAAACGCCTATACACATTTCGTCTCAATTCATAGGATACTGTACCTAGATACAAAGGAGATGAACAAATGAGCTATGGAGGAGTAGCAGGTGCCAATGTGGGACCAGGACAATTCCCAGTTATGGGTGCTAATGTAGGACCAAACGGACCTTACCCAGTTGCGGGTGCTAGTGTAGGACCAAACGGACCTTACCCAGTTGCGGGTGCTAGTGTAGGTCCAAACGGACCTTACCCGGTTGCAGGCGTAAGCCATTGCGGACCTGGAGTTGGCGGAGTATTCTCAAATGTAGGAACTATTTTAGTCCTATTCATTCTGCTTGTAATCATTTCCCGCGCTTGCTTGTAGTATCGACACAGCTTACTTGTAAATCGGTAAAATTGCGTTTCCACTAACTGAAATAGGTTTAAAACCCCCAAGTGCCTGAGCCTTGGGGGTTTGGCATGCTATTCGAGCATTCCGCGTGCCGCTACAGCTGTCTTGCGCAGCTTTCCGGACGATTCCTTGATATAGACGAAGCTGTGTAAATTGACCGTACTGCAAATGTGATTAGGGATGATACGAATGACGTCGCCCACCTGATACGCCGCATCCGGCTTTACCCGAATCATGCCATGCTCTTCGTTCATGCGTTCCAGCACCGCATCGGGATCGCATGCAATATGGCCGAAGCCCTTGAGAAACAGCGGGGCATTGCCCGGCTGTATGTCTGTCGCAAATGTTTTGCTTCCGCCATCGATAATGATTAAGTCATCCGTGGGACGGCTGATGACTGCAGCGAGCACGGAGCCGGCGCAATCATCAAGGGTGCAGGTGCCGAAAGCGGCCTGCATCCGGTCCTGATAAATGTAAGTGCCGGGACGGACCTCGGTCACGCCGTCAACCTCGGCAGCAAACGCCGCAGTGGGCGAGGATCCGACGCTTACGTCTTGAATAGCAATTCCGGCGCTTCTTAAAGCTTTTGCCGCATCCGCCATTAGACGGCCTTCCTCATGCCCGGCGGCTCTCACATCGAGCGTCGGGGCACCGCTAAGCATTGCGCCCCGATAGGTGAAAATGCTGCTAAGCTTAATCCCGTTTAGCCCGGAAATTTGCTTGGCCAGCTGCACCGAGTTGTCGATTGCAGCTCCAGTGCGCCGAAGACCCGTTTCCAGCTCGAGCCGCACCTCAAGCTCGGCGCCTTTATGCACGGCCACGTCAGAAATTCGTTTAGCGCCTTCCAGGCTGTCCACCCCGATGATCAAACGAATGCCAGACATACTTAAACGGGCGGCTCTTTCAAGCTTAGATTTAGCGATAAGCGGATAAGCGACGAAAATATCGCGAATGCCGCCGTTTGCCATTACTTCAGCCTCGGAAATTTTTGCAGCGGTAATGCCGACAGCGCCGGCGGCAATTTGCCGGAATGCCATCTCCGGCAGCTTATGCGTTTTGGCATGGGGACGAAGCTTCACGCCGCAGCGCTCTGCCGCTTCCGCCATTGCAGCGATATTGGCGTCGACAATGGTGCTGTCGATGACGAGACAAGGGGTTTCCAGCTCGCGCCCTTCAAATAACGGTGGTTTCATTATGCCGCTCATTTTTCTATTCCTCCTACGTTAAGCATATATGATGCTATTATATATCACTGAGCTCGCTCGTAATGCGGTTTACCGGCATCTTGGAGGAGGATCTATTGATTAAAATGAATCAAGCTCTGTTTCTTCCTTTAACAGATGAAAGAACGTAACAGTTACGATATAATAGAGCAATGAATGAGCCTTATTTAAATACGCAAAAACAGGAGAAGCTGCAATGAATAATAGAGAACCACATATACCCGTACATCTGCTGTCGGGATTTCTAGGAAGCGGCAAGACGACGCTGCTAGGCAGATTGCTTGACTATTACAAAGCGCAAGGCAGGAAGCCGGCTGTCATTATGAACGAGCTGGGAGATATTAATTTAGACGGGCAGCTGCTTGGCGGTGAGGTGCCGATGGCGGAAATGTTAAGCGGCTGTATATGCTGCACGATGCGCGGCGATTTGGGCATGGAGATCAGCACGATTATTAGCGAGCATCGGCCTGATGTCATTTTTATCGAATCGACAGGTGCCGCAAATCCGATGGAAACGTTAGACGGGGTAACGGAAGCGGCTATGTATAAAGCGATCGACCTGCGCAGTGTTATTACGGTAGTAGACGGACCGGAGCTGCTGGAGCGCAGCCGAGACGGCAAAGGGCGCACGTTCAAGCTGATGCAGGAGCAAATCCGGTGCGCGACGATTTTGCTGCTGAATAAGGCGGACAAGCTGGAGCCGGATCAGCTCGTGGAAGCGCAGCAGCAGCTGCGCGAGCTAAATGCCCATGCCCGGATCATTGCGACCATCCGCTGCGCGATTGACGATTGGAGCTGGCTGGAGGCGGAGGCAGAATCAGAAGCTAACTCCCGTCTTCATGCAGATATTGAAGCGGGGCAGCATACTCTTAGCGAGGGTGGAACCTGTTCGGCTGCCGGCTGCTCTCACGATCACGATCATAACCACAATCACGAGCATGACGCTCATCATCATTCGCATGAGCATGTCATGGTCGTAACGCATTATTGGCGAAGTCCGGTAAGCAGCGAAGCATTTGAGTCGCTGCTGCAGAGGCTGCCGGCTAACATTTACCGTGCGAAGGGGATCGTGACGTTTACGGATGCGCCAAGCCGGTTTCTGTTTCAATACGCATATAAGGAATCTGATTTTATGAGAATCGAGCCGCAGGGGCATGTAAACGATGTGGCGGTATTCATCGGGGAGCATTTCTCCAAGGATTGGCTGCTCAGGGAGCTGGAGCTTCTGGAGCAGGCCGGGAATATGGCCGAGTAAGCCTGGCTCGTTCGAGGGAGGAAAATGTCGAAAACTGCCATTATCATGTCTATACACGTGAATGCTTGGGCAAAATAATCCAGATGAGGCTTGGCTACAGCCTCTGCATCACGAAAGCAATGGAAAGGTGTGGCAGCAAATGATTAGAAAATGGTTTATTCCCGCCGTGGCGCTTGCCGTTCTGTTTTCAGTCGCTCCTGTGTGGGCAGCGAAGTCGGTATCGGCTTTGCCGGATGCTTCATTAGTGGTCCAGCATCCTGAAGAGTCCGATGGGCATGTGCATCACAAGGGAAAAATGACGCGCAAAGATTTTGAAGCGTACCGGCTGGAGAAGCTGAAGGAAATAGCTACCTACTTTGGCATTCAAACGGAGGGGAAAACAGCTGAACAGCTGAAGAAGGAAGTAGAGGCAGCGAAGCTGGCCAATAAGGATAAGTGGGAAGCCTTTAAAGCGGAGCATCAAGCGAAGCGGCTGGAGCGTTTGCGCAAAATAGCCGAGGAGCATGGCATTAAGACCGAAGGCAAAACCTCGGAGCAGCTGCGCGAAGAGCTTTACCTTCTTCATGGCGGAAAAGGCAAACGTCCTCATCGCTTGGAGGATCATGATCGTTCCGCCGATGATAACGATAAGCAGAAGGACAAGCAAAACCAAGTATAGCCTGAAATTCAATCGCCTTCCCGTTCATTCCCCGGGAGGGCATTTTTGCGTTAAACCAAAGAAGTGAAAATATGGAATAACATTCCCTCTAATTGAGCTCGAAATAAGGGCAACCGACTCTTGCGTCGTGAAATAAAAGGTGTGGGAAGTAGGTCGTTGTCGAATTATATAGTGATTTTATCCTATCTTTCTCATTGTGTTTGGGTCAAAATGTCAAGTATACTAGAGCCATATCATAATTTGACATATAGCGTCGATTGTCTGCTTTGTTCTAAAACAAGGGGCTGATAGAAGTTGAGAAAGATTAGGCTAAGCATTGCTCAAAAGTTAATATTTTCTCTTGGCCTGCTTGTTATTCTTTCATTTGCTATTTTAGTATCTACCCACCTTATTAAGCTGTATGAGTCCAATCTGCGTGAAAGCGAGCTTCTCGCGCAAACCCAAACAATGGCATACATAAATCCGTTTTCGAAGTCGATGGATCAAACGATGGCGATGCTGGAGACGCTGAAAGCAACCATGCTTCAGATGAACAAGGATCATCTGCAGAATCGTGAATACATCGTCGAATTGCTGCAGCAGGTGCTTAGCAGGACTCCTGAAGTACTAAGCGTTTACACGCTATGGGAGCCGAATGCGTATGACGGGAAAGATGAGCTTTACCGCAACAAAAATAGCTACGATGATGCTACCGGGCGGTTTATTCCCTATGCGGTGCGCAAGGATGATTCCATTGCCGTTTTGGCTCTTGAGGATTACGAGGATAAGGAGAAAGGGAGCTATTATCAAATTCCTAAGCTTACCAAATCCTTTTCATTAATAGAGCCTTATTCTTACGATGTAGAAGATAAATCGATATTAATGACTTCGCTTGTGCTGCCTATTCTGGACGGGCAGGGTCAATTTTTAGGAATAGTAGGGGCGGACATCTCGTTAGAATCAGTCCAGAAACATATTGAAGCTTTTCGGCCGTTAGGCGGTTACGCAAATATTATTACGGCGGATAATAAATATTTGGCCAACGGCAGAAATCCGGAGCTTGTTAATTTTCCTTATCAGCTATGGTCGAATTACGATGAGCTTGAGGCGATGAAAGGGACGAAACCGCAGTTCGGTTATTCGCAAGGCCCAGACGGTGACGGGACTGTCCTGCGAATATTTTATCCCATACCGATTCATCAAGTACTTTGGTATATCGAAACAGTCATTCCAAAAAAGAATATGCTGTCGGATTACTACAAAAGCCTTAGGGAATCGATTCTTATAACAGGGCTTGCCCTGCTTTTTATGACGATTGTTATGGTGCTGCTCGTTCGGAAAATCATTTTGGTCAATATTCATAAGGTTGTGCAAGCAACCTCTGCTGTCGCCATCGGAAACGAGGAGATGCAGCTAAGCATTCGTACGAACGACGAATTCGAATTTATGGCGAATCATTTCAATAATATGCTTAACCAGCGGAAGGAAGCAGAGCATCTGATCGAGTACCAATCGACGCATGACTTAATGACTGGTCTGCCGAATCGCTATGCTTATCATCGCTACATGGAAGGGAAAACAGCGGCGGGAGCTGCGGCGCAGGGTCACTTTACCCTGCTCTTCATCGACCTTGACCGGTTCAAAATGATAAATGATACGCTCGATCATGCGATGGGTGACCAATTGCTCCGCCAGGTGGCGGAGCGCATCGTACGTACGGTTGGCAGCGGGGGGCGCGTATTCCGGTTCGGGGGCGACGAGTATATCGCTCTGCTGGAAAACATCATTCATCTGCATCAGGCCATGCGTATAGCGGAAGAGATATTGTCGGTCATTTCTGAGCCAATCAGGCTAAAGGACCGGATGTTCTATATTACGGCAAGCATCGGAATGAGCATTCATCATGAATGGACGCCAGCCGCTGCGGATCAGCTCGTGAAGGAAGCGGACATTGCGATGTACGTCGCCAAGAAAGAGCGCAACACGTGCAAAATATATTCCCCTTCCATGAATGATGTGTCGAAGAGGGAGCTTATTCTTGAGAACAGCATGTTAAAGGCGTTAGAGCTCGGCCAATTTATGCTTGATTACCAGCCGAAGATCGACGTGTCTACCGGAAGTATTTTTGGAGCGGAAGCATTAATTAGGTGGAGGCACCCGGAGCTTGGCATGGTGTCGCCGCTGGATTTCATTCCGATTGCGGAGAAGACGGGCTTTATTATACCGCTGGGCGAATGGGTGCTCTATACGGCCTGCCGGCAGCTTAGCGAGTGGGAGCGGATGGGCTTGCCGCCGCTTACGGTGAGTGTTAATATGTCGATGATTCAATTCCAGCAGAAGCAAATCGTACATACGATCGAACATATCATTTCGGATGCGGGCATACGTCCGGAGCAGATCGAGCTGGAAATTACAGAGTCGATTTTTATGGATAATCCCGCGCATACGCTCAAAATATTGCACGAGCTGCAGCAGCTGGGCGTTAAGCTGTCGCTTGATGATTTTGGCACCGGCTATTCATCGCTCAGCTATTTGCAAAACATTCCGCTGCATACGTTGAAGCTGGATAAATCCTTTATAAGCGGCATCGTGAATGATATTAAGAAGCAAATGATTTTCAAATCCGTCATCGTCATCGCGCATAATTTGAATTTGAAGGTAGTTACGGAAGGCGTGGAGACGCAGGAGGAGCTGCGCATCATACGCGATCATAAATGCGATGCCGTTCAGGGCTACATTTTTAGTCCTCCCGTTCAAGCGCCTAGGTTCGCGCAGCTTTATCTGGAGCATTTGAAAGAAAATGCCTGATGGCCATTCCGTCTTCTCTAACCGGGGAGACGGTTTTTTTATATTTTTCGGTCGCGGGGCAGTAAAATTTACTTGATAAAATAATGTTTGAGCAGATTGTGTTACAAAATGACGGGAAGCATCGTCTTACCTATAGCTTAAGCAAAAAAAGAAGGAGGACAATGGAATGGAACATTCGGCGCCGGATTTGTTTCGTCAACAATTTAATCAGCATTACCAGGCGGTAAGGCGCAAGCTTATTGCGCTTATTCGGGACGAAGCAGCCGCTGAGGATCTCGCCCAGGAAACATTTCTGAGGCTTTACCGGAATCCGCCGGATCAGCCTGAGGCAATTGGAGGCTGGCTTCATCGGGTGTTGACGAGGCTGGCCTATGACTATATGGATAAGAAGGCGCGGGAGCGCAATCTAACGCAAAAGCAGGAGCAAAGCATGCTGGCTCAGCCGCAAGCGGCGCCGTCCAATGAGCAGCAGCTCATCGATAAGGGCGAGCAGGAGCAGGTACGGGGCTGGCTCGACAGCCTGCCCGAGCGGGATAGGCAAATGCTGCTGCTGCGTTATGAGGGGTATAGCTACGCGGAAATTGCGGAGCGGCTTCAAGTACGCCAGCCGCAGGTCGGCACGATGCTGCGGAGAGCCGGCGAACGGCTAAAGCGGCAGGCGTTGAAAGCAGAGGGCGCGATGTCTCATGAATAGAAAGAAAGCGAGTGTCGATTACGCCTTGTTATACAGGTCAAAACCGTTTAGGAGGAGTTCGAAATGACAACCAACGATGCTTTGAATAAAAAAGAACAAGAGCAGACTGCGGCCGCATGGGCGCGCCTTGAGAAGCAGCTGCAGGCAGAGGAACAATCGCCGCTCTGGAAGCAATGGGAAGAGCAGGGGCAGAGCGGTCATGCCGCTTATGAGGAGAAGGGGGGATCGGCAGCCGCAAGCGCAGCTCCGCACGCTTCTGCGCAAGCTATGGCGCTCCGTTCGATAGGCGCACAGGAGCAAGCTAATTCCGTTCCGCTGGGGAGAGCGCGCCATGCATCAGGCGATGCTGGAAGCAAATCGGGCAAGCGCGGAGCAGCCCGCCGCTGGTTCAAACGAAATATGGGCAAGACAGTTGCGGCATGCGCCGCTGCAGTAATCACGGTAATTATCGCTACGCCTTCAACGAATGAAGCGCTGGCTGCATGGCTGAACACGTTTCGCATGGATAACGTGATGGTTGTGCAGGAGAATGATTTGGTATCGCTGATGAACAGCTTTATTAATGAGGGAGAGACGCTCGAAATGTCTAACCGGTTCGGTGATTTCGAGCAGACATCGCATGGGAACTGGCAGCAGCTTACCCCTGAGAAGGCTGCAAAGCAGCTTGGCTTCGATATTCCGGCCGTAACGGTTGCGGACAGCCAGGTCATCGATATTACATCATCCTCTTCACAAACGTTTAAGTTCAGCTTGAAGGTGGAAGAAATCAATCAAGCGATGCGTAAGCTGGGTGCGGAAAAGCTGCTGCCGTTATCGGTGGACGGCAAACAAATTACGTTTGACACGGGAAAAAGCACGCAAATTTCCTATTCTCCGAAAGAAGGAGAAACATCTAAGCAGCGCGTGAGGATTAACTATTTAGAGGCTCCGACGATTCAAGTCGATCCTTCCGTAGATGTAAAGGATGCTTTCGAGGCGGTTGTAAGGTTCCCGGCGCTTCCGGATCATATGCGCACATCTCTTTTGCAAGCCTCGAGCTTGGAGGATGGCAAAATCCCGATGCCGCTTATTACGAAAGGTGATCCGAAGAAGATCAGCATAAAAGGCGTCGATGTCTACGTGGAGCAGTCAGATAGCAATTATTCAACAGCGACGTGGCTCGAGAAGGGCTATATCGTGACAGCGGGCTTTGAGGGCTATGGAAATTCTCAAAAAGTAGAATCCGCTATTGCGGAGCTGATCCGCTCATGACAGCCCATGCCATTGAGACCACCCAATTAAGCAAAGATTATGGCGACGGGCGCGGCTGCCGCGACGTCACGTTAACGATTAGAGAAGGGGAAGCCTTTGGCTTCCTCGGCCCTAATGGAGCAGGCAAAAGCACGATCGTCAAAATGCTCACAGGTCTGATCAAGCCAACCTCAGGCAAAGCTCAAATATTCGGTCATGCTTCCGGCACTATCGAGGCAAGGCGAAGATTGGGCTATTTGCCTGAGTTATTTCGTTATCCGGACTGGTTGACCGGTGAAGAGGTGTTAGCTTTCCATGCAAAGCTTTGCGAGCTGGATCGTACGGCTGCGAAGCGGCGTATCCATCAGCTTCTCGATGAAGTCGGCATCGGCAGCCGCGGACGGGACCGGCTCAAAGGCTATTCCAAAGGCATGCAGCAGCGGCTTGGCCTTGCATGCGCGCTGCTTGGAAATCCCGAAATCGTCTTTCTCGATGAGCCGGCTTCTGCGCTTGATCCCGTCGGCAGACATGAGGTGCGGGAACTGCTTGCAAGGCTGCGAAGCCAAGGGAAGACGATATTTCTTAATTCGCATTTGCTTGAGGATGTTGAGCAATTATGCGATACGGTCGCTTTGCTTAATAATGGTCAAGTGCTGGTTGAGGGCAAGGTTACGGAGGTGCTGCGCTCGCAATCGAATTGGCGTTTGCGGGTCAGCGGTTATACACCTATGGCGCCTGAACGTATCCGGCAGATGCTTGGCGTGAGTGTCGGTGTTTCCGGGCATCCGGCCGGCGATGATTCGGTCTGGCTTGAGATGGAGCTGGACGATGACGAACAAATAGGCTTGGTCAATTACATACTCATAGAGCTGGGGCTGACGATTTACGAGGTTGGAAAAATAAAGTCGCGGCTGGATGAATGGTTTCTGCAGGCCGTATCCGGTCTTGAGCATAGGGGGGAGCGCAGATGACCGCAGTTTGGAGTTTAACGTGGAAGGAGCTTATCCGCAAGCGGGTGACGCTTATGACGATCATTATGACCGTCCTATTCTGGGTTGCCTTTTGGTTCGTTGCAGATGCGATCGCAGGCTCTTCGCAAACGGTTAATTCGGTTGATTCCTCGCTTGATTTGTTCAACAAATTTATGAGCGGCGCGATGGTGCTGACGCTCGGTTTTTTCTTTGGGGCGTTTGCGATCGCATTTCTGGCGATATTCAGCTCCGTTGCCGCTGTGACCGGTGAAGCGGAGCAAGGGGTTTTGCAATCGGTACTCGCAAGGCCGATTCCGCGCTGGAAATGGTTTATGGGAAGATGGCTCGGCTTTGTTACTTATGGAGCACTGTACGCACTCGTATTATTTGTTTCGATCATTGCGATATGCCGGATAGAAACAGGCGTTTTATTCGACGTTTCCGTGCTGCTCAAATCATATGTTCTATTTGCTTCCGTTGTGCCGCTGCTTGTGTCATTAACGATGGTTGGCTCTTGTTTTCTAAGTCCATTAGGAAATGGGATCGGCATGACGCTGCTGTTCGGAATGGGCTGGCTCGGAAGCACGATCGGACGTTTTATGGGCATGGGCAGAATACAATTGGAGGGGATGAAGACGCTTGAGACGATTACCGGATTAATCAAGATGGCGATGCCTGCGGATGCTTTGCAGCAGCGGATGCTAAGCGAATTGTTTTCCATTTCGGAGCTTGAAGGACTAATTAACCTTAACCGTGATCTTAGTATTTTCTCCATTGGCAGCACGCCGTCAAATTCCTTTTTAGTATATTGCGCGATTTACACAGCAGCTATGCTTGCTGCCGGCTTGTTTATTATGAAGCGAAAAGATTTTTAAGGAGAGCTGCCCCCATGAGGAGGCAGCTTTTCGTTTTTTATATCGTCCATTGGGAGTGGACGATCGCACTTACATACCAGGCTCCGTTTAACTCCTCAAGCACCAGAATAAGGCTTTCCCAATCCATTCCGTCATATTGAGGGTCAAAACCGCTGAAATAATAATCCATCACAAAGCTGTTTGGGAATACGTCTTCAATGTTAACGATCGTGTTCCCCGTTCCTTTTATTTGATCTACGCCTACGGTCTCCGGTTCAATAAAATTCTTATCGTATACAAACTTGTCATAATACTGTTGAAAGGTTAGAGAAATCGGTTCGCCGGAGCCGTCATAGGAGCCCCAGTTGTAAACGGTCGGATCTGTTAATGCCGGCAAGCCTGAAGCTGGAAATACTTTGGCAGTCGCAGTGTCAATGTGCGCATAGGGAGAGAATAATAGACCTTTATCAGGATGAATGTAAGCTGCAAGCGTGGACATGTCAGCGTCCTTCAAAGCCAGAATGACTGCGGCCGCCGCATCTTCGGGCGTAGCAGCTTCCGGAGGCTCATTATCGACATCGGTGCTTGGTTCGCTTACCGCAGTTGGTTCAGGCGTTTCCGGGCTTTGATTTTGACCATTATTCGTAGCTGTGTTTCCGTTTCCTGCATTGGTGTTCGGTTGGTTTGCATTTGAGCTGCAGGCGGATAGAAGGAGCGTTAGCACGAGAACAGCCATCCATTTTTTCATATTCATCACCCCATATGTGATTTGGTTTTAAAGTTTCTTTATCAAGTCAGACGTGAGTTGAGCGGAAAAGTTGCATAGGTGCTTGTGGACTTTATTTTTCTCTGATAAACTATATTTATTGTTCAGTAAAAATATTAACTAAATGCGGAGTGTGGAATGGCGACAATAAGAGAAATTGCGCAGCAGGCGGGCGTTTCAGCTGCTACTGTATCAAGGGTTTTGAATAATGATGTCACCCTGTCAGTAAGCGAGGAAACACGGACGCGTGTATTCAGTATTGCCGAGCAACTGCAATATAAGCCGTCCAGATTGCGAAGAATGAAAAAGGAAGAGCAGCTCTCCCGTCAGCAAATCGGCTTGCTCATGTGGTCGTCGCTTGAGGATGAGCATGAAGATCCTTATTTCTATTCTATTCGCAGAGGCATTGAATCACGCTGCGAGGAGCTCGGAATCAGTATTATTAAAGTGCTTCGTGGCAACAGCCGCTCGGAGATGCAGCCCGTGCACGAACTGGATGGCGTCATCGTTGTCGGTTCGATCGATGATAATGATGTCCTTCAATTGTACGGTAACGGCAATCGGTTAGTTTTTGTGAACCATTCGTACGAGCTGAACGAGTACGATACGGTGAAGATGCATTTTGAGCAAGCGACCAGGGCGGTTATCTCGCATCTGATAAAGCTGGGGCACGAAAAAATCGGCTACATCGGCGGTAACGATAATGTGTACCGACTGAATCGTCAATTTGATTACACGGAGAACGATGAGCCGCGGCGCATATTTTTCGAGAAGGCGCTGCGTGAGCTGGGACTTTATGATGAAAGCTATGTGGTGAAGGCGTATTGGTCGTCTAACAGCGGATACGAAGCGATGAATCAGCTGCTCCAGCAAGGCTCACGGCCGACGGCTTGCTTTATCGGCAGTGATCCGATGGCAGTAGGCGCGCTCCGGGCGCTGCATGAGCATGGCCTTAAAGTGCCGGAGGATATGGCGATTGTAGGCTTTGACGACATCGAAATTTCCGAATATTTGAACCCGCCGCTAACAACCGTTCGTGCACATACGGAGCAGATGGGCAGAGCGGCGGTCCAGCTGCTGCTTGAGCGAATTGAAGGACGTGAGGCGGCAGTTCATATGACGATCAATACAACACTCATCGTTCGCGAAAGCTGCGGCAGTTCTTTGAAAAAAGACGAAGCAGAATAGTAAACCCGGGTACAAGGATATCCTTCATCCAACGTGTACCCTGTCACCGCATGCGGATATTTAGTTCAGCTTATACCGCTGATTTTCAATAACTTTATAGAAAATGCTTACGAGACTAATTTTTTTAAATTTTAGGAGGGTATTTATTTTGACTATTCAATATGATCAGCAGCGCTCGGTATTTCATTTGCAGTCGAAGGATACGAGCTATGTCATCCACGTTACGAAAACAGGCTATCCGGCGCATATCTACTGGGGCAAAAAAGTCCGCGGCGTACAGCTGGAGCGGCTTTTTGAGCTGAGAGAACGCGCCTCCTTCACGCCAAGCACGGAGCTGGACCAGCTTGAGCTGTCGCTGGACACGCTCCCGCATGAGTATCCGGCCTACGGCAATTCCGACTTTCGGATGCCTGCATTCCAGGTCAAGCTGGCTAACGGCACGACCGTAACGGATTTGCGCTATGATTCACATAAAATTTTCGACGGCAAGCCTGCGCTTGAGGGATTGCCGTCGACGTATACGGAAAGCGATTCCGAGGCGCAAACGCTGGAATTGACGCTTAAAGACGAGCTGACCGGCTTATCCGTTATTTTGTCCTATACCGTATTTGAAGCGTTTGACGCGATTGCCCGTTCGGCTAAAATTGTCAACAACGGCACCGACACGCTGCAATTGCAGCGCGCATTCAGCATGAGTCTCGATTTTGCGCATGACCGGTTTGAAATGCTGCAGCTATCCGGCGCCTGGATTCGCGAGCGTCATGTTCATAAACGGAAGCTCGTTCCGGGATTGCAGTCGATTGAGAGCCGCCGTGGCTCGAGCAGCCATATGCAAAATCCGTTTGTTGCTTTGCTGTCGGAAGGCTCGACAGAGGATCATGGCGACGTGTACGGGGTGAATCTGGTATACAGCGGTAATTTCACAGCTGGCGTAGAAGTGGATCAATTCCATGCCGCGCGTCTATTCATAGGCATCAATCCATTCGACTTTAATTGGCAGCTGGAGCCGGGCGAGCAATTCCAAACGCCTGAGGCGGTCATGGTTCATTCCGAGCATGGGCTCGGCGGCATGTCGCGCAGCTTCCACGACTTCTACCGCGCCCGCTTAATTCGCGGTGCGTTCCGTGACCAGACGCGTCCGATTCTCGTCAACAACTGGGAAGCGACTTATTTCAACTTTAACGCGGATAAAATCGAGGACATCGCGCGCGCGGGACAAGAACTGGGCATCGAGCTGTTCGTGCTGGATGATGGCTGGTTCGGCAAACGCGATAGTGATAATTCTTCGCTTGGCGATTGGTTCGTAGACCGCAATAAGCTGCCAAATGGTTTAGAGGATTTAGTCAGCCGCGTGAAGCGTCTCGATATGCAATTCGGCTTATGGTTTGAGCCGGAGATGATATCGCCGGAAAGCGAGCTGTACAAAGCGCATCCGGACTGGTGCTTGCACCTGGAGGGACGCAGACGCACGCAAGCGAGACAACAGCTCGTTCTCGATTTGTCGCGCAAGGACGTTCAAGAATATATCGTGAAGTCGGTTTCGGATATTCTCTCAAGTGCTCCAATTACGTACGTGAAATGGGATATGAACCGCAATATGACGGAAATCGGCTCTGCGCTGCTGCCTGCCGAGCGGCAACGCGAGACAGCTCACCGGTATATGCTTGGCCTCTATGCCGTGCTTGAGGAAATTACGTCAGCGTTCCCGGATATTTTGTTCGAGAGCTGCTCCGGCGGCGGCGGACGCTTCGACCCCGGCATGCTGTACTACATGCCGCAAACCTGGACGAGCGACAACACGGATGCGGTATCCCGCCTGAAAATCCAATACGGCACAAGCATCGTTTACCCGGTAAGCGCGATGGGCGCTCACGTCTCGGCTGTGCCTAACCATCAGGTTGGCCGCATCACCTCGCTTGAGACGAGAGGGAATGTCTCTTTGTCCGGCAACTTCGGCTATGAGCTTGATCTGACTCAGTTTACGGAGGAGGAGAAGGAAGAGGTCAAGGTGCAGGTTGCCCTGTACAAGGATGTGCGCCATCTTGTGCAATTCGGCGATTTCTATCGTCTGCTTAGCCCGTTCGAGGGCAATGAGACGGCGTGGATGTTCGTGTCTAAGGATCAAAGCGAAGCCTTTGTCGTCTTCGTTTCCGTGCTGCAGGAGCCGAATCCTAGACTTAACCGCTTCCGCCTAAAAGGTCTCGATCCGAACCGCGATTACAGGCTGCTTGGCGAGGAAGCGGTATACGGCGGTGATCAGCTGCTTTACGCAGGCCTGGCGACACCACAATTTTTCGGCGATTACTCGAGCAAGGTGTACCGTTTCCGCGCAGTCGAGTAGAGCGGGATACGGGCAACAATTGATTTACTGAAACTTATAAAAAGAGGGCGTTCCTTAAGTTCATTCAACTTCAGGAGCGCCCTCTTCTGCGTTTTATATATCCGCCGAGTCGGCTAAGTTATAGAGATGTCGGGGCTGCTGCGGCGATGATAATGATGAAAATGACTAAGGGACCATTGACTTGCCGAAAAATGAGATGGTAACCTGATTTCATATGGAAACAAATGGAGGGATGATCTTGATTGAAAATCACTTATCGGTAGGCTATGACGAGTATGAAGACGTCTTAAGAATGTCTAGCTTTATTGAAAAGTTGGCATCAGGCGTGGACAGCGAGCTGCTGGAACGCAGGAAGCAGTCGGGGTTGTTGGTAGATCTATCGGATCAGCAGGATAAGGATGAGGATGATTGGCGTTATCCTTTTCTCACTAAGTGATGGGCCGCTATTCTGCGAATGACGCCAGAGAGAATCCCTTTCTATTGATAGGAAATCCGACAAACAAACGGACACTCGGTCTTCAGGCGGCAAGAAGCAAGCTGGGGCTTGCTCCGGCTCTCTTGCTCCCCTACGAGCAGCTGCTTAAGCGTACTTTGTACATACAAGATGTACTGCGGGCATTCGCAGGCTTTGATGAGATCATCATACGAATCGATGCGCCTGGCGAGGATGATGCGGTGGAGCGGGAGCTGATTGCATGGGGAGCGCCTGACCAGAGCGGTGATGACGTATTCTGGTCAGCCGGTTCCCTGCCTGACAGCATTTCAATTGCGGCGGAGGAAGCGCGCGGTCTTCCGCTTGAGTATGGTCGAATCTATTATCCGGCGCAGTGGTACCGCGGGTATTGCCGGTTCCTTGCTGCTGTGCACCGGGAGGTGAAGGCCTTGAAAATGGCCGTCCGCTGGGTCAATTCGCCGGGAAGTATCGCGAGTATGTTTGACAAAAGAAGCTGCTGGCAGCTGCTGTCGCGCCATGGCCTTCGTTTGCCGGCTTTGCCGGCTCCTGCCGGAACTATAGGAAACTACGACTCGCTCCAAGCTGCAATCGCGGCCAGCGGAATGAACCGGCTGTTCATCAAGCTGGCCTGCGGATCGGGAGCCTCGGGCATTATCGCCTACCAGATCAATCCGCGTACCGGAGACGAGCTTGCCCTTACGACGATCGGCATGGAGGAACGTGCCGGCAGCTATAGCTTTTACAATACGGGCTTGATGCGGCGCTACCGGGAGCGTTCGGATATCCGAGAAATGATCAATTGGGTGTGCAGAGAAGGCGCGCATATTGAATGCTGGATCGAGAAGGACAGCATCTTGAGCAAGTCGTTCGACGTGCGGCAGCTTGTCGTGAACGGTCAGGCCTGCCATACGGTGCTGCGGCTAAGCCGTACGCCAATTACAAATATGCATCTGCGCAGCGAGCGAAGAACGGACGCGGACCAGCTTCTATCCGCGGAAGTGAAACAAGCGGTGAAGCATACGGCTGAAGCTGCGCTCCGCGCATTTCCGGGTAGCTTTGCTGCGGGTGTGGACGTACTAGTTCAACAGGGCAGCAGCAGGACTTATGCGATAGATGTCAATCCTTTTGGCGATTTGCTGTCCGGTGCTGAGTATGAGGGGATGAACACCTATGAATGGCAAATGCGTCAGCTTCTCAGAAAGGATTAGGTACGAATGTTGAATATGAACCAAATCGTGGGCTCACACGATATATTGATGATTACGCTTGATACGCTGTGTTATGAAGCAGCAAAGCTGGAGGAAGGGAACTGTCCGTACCTTTGCGCAGGCAGAGGCTGGGAGAAGCGGCATTCACCCGGCAGCTTAACTTATGCGGTCCATCATGCTGTTTTAGCCACTTCTGCCTGCTCCGGCGAGCACGGACTATGCGGGAGAGAGCTGGAACGGGAACGGGAACGGGTATACGGAAACAGTCTGCTGGAGCGGATACCGGCCCGGCTTGTTCGCTAAGCCCGCTAAACGTGATACGGATCGTGTGTGATCACTTCCGCCAACTTAAATGAACACTGCTGACCCATTCGACTTAGTTACATTTCACCAACTTAAATGAACTCTGCAACCCATTCGACTTAGTTACATTCCACCAACTTAAATGAACTCTGCAACCCATTCGACTTAGTTACATTCCGCCACCTAAAATGAACTCTGCAAGCCCAATCGACTTATATACATTCCACCACCTAAAATGAACTCTGCTAGCCCAATCGACTTAGTTACATTCCGCTACCTTAATTGCACGCTGTCAGATTAGATCGGTATAATAGTTCGACTTTGCGAAACTAATCCCGTCATTTTTTCTCGCATCCATAAAAAGAGGCGTTTAGTTCGATGAAATGAACTAAAATCGTGCTTTCCACAAGCCTGCTGCGGATTAGTTCGACGAAATGAATCAAAATCAAATTAAGTCGTAATTTGAAGCCTTGCTTCAAATCCGCCCAAGTGGGGTAAAGTAATTTATGGATTGAGTAATGAGAGGAGTGTGCAAAATATGACGCAGACGAAGAAGGTCGCTTTTCTGCTGGCCAACGATTTTGAAGATTCCGAGATGGCAAGCCCGTATGATGAAATGGTGAAGAACGGCCATGAAGCCGTCATTATTAGTTTGAAGGGCAATGAGCAGTTGAAAGGGAAGCAGGGAACAATTTCCTATACTTCGCATTTAGGCATTGAGGAGGCGAATGCAGACGATTATGCCGCTATTATCATTCCAGGAGGGAAATCGCCATCCCATCTGATGAATAACGCGGCTGTGCAAGCCTTCGTCAAAGATGCCGATCAAGCCGGCACGACGATTGCGGCGATATGCCACGGTCCGCAAATATTGGCAGCCGCCGGTGTGCTGAACGGCCGCACGCTAACCTCCTATCCCGGTATTTCCTCGGAAATTGAAGCAGCTGGCGGTCATTTTGTCGACAAGGAGGTTGTCGTCGACCGTAATTTAGTGACGTCCCGGACGCCCGAGGATGAGCCGGCGTTCATCCGTGAGACGATCGGTAAGCTTGGGGTAAACGCTTGGTAGCTTGAGCTTGTTTTGTATAAGATGGGACTGTCCCGCCAGATCCGAGAGGGTGCAGCGGGCGGTCCTATTTGTTCTGTTCTGTATCGGGGATAGTGGTTGTGCTCGTATTAGAGTGATGTACGGTTTTCTAATTGATTCAAAGCATAGTCAATGGCCTGACCCGAATGCTGAAAGAAATGCTCCTGACCGATAACTCCGTATATTTCACCCCTTTTCAATACCTCAAGAGGCTGAGATTGGATCTCCGAAATCATGACGGTCCCACCGTATTTTCTGAAGTGCTTGACTAGACTGTCTAGCTTGGATTCGCCACTCGTATCCATGAAGGGTACTTTCTCCATACGCAGAAGCAGTACTTTAGATTTTTCATTTATCGTATTCATAACTAATTTTTCGAATCGGTCGGCAGCGCCAAAAAATAAAGGGCCTTTTATGATACAGATGCTGATTTGCGGATAGTCATGACAGCTCGTCACCATGAATGCCGTACTCATCCGTTTTATAAATAGAATGACGGATAACAGCAAGCCCGCCGCGACCGCAGTGGATAGATTCGTTAATACAGTCAGAAAAAATGTAAGGAGGAGTACGGCGGAGTCACTTGTGTTGGACTTCAGAATATGAATAAAAGGCTTTCGTTCACTCATGTTCCACGCAACGATTATTAGAATAGGAGCCATGCTTGCAAGCGGAATATGCGAGGCGTAACGCGAAAAGAAAATGAATACCAGAAAAACGACAATACTATGCATAATGCCGGAAATCGGTGAAACAGCACCGTATTTCACATTGGTTGCGGTTCGGGCGATCGCTCCTGTGGCAGGAATACCGCCGAATAGAGGCGTTATAAGATTAGCGATTCCTTGACCGATCAGTTCACGATTGCTGTTGTGACGGTTGGCTGACATATTATCGGCTACAACGGCCGATAGGAGCGATTCGATACCGCCGAGCATAGCAATTACAATCGCAGGAAAGATGAGCTGCTCAATCCGCTGCAACGTCAGTTCAGGAAAATGCAAATGAGGCAAGGTGCCTGGAATGTCCCCGAAAACGGATCCTATCGTATCGACGTGCCCATTAAAAAATAAAGCTGCTGCTGCGCTCGAGATAAGCATCCCCGTTAGAGAGCCGGGAAGCTTAGGCAGATACCTTTGCGATAGTAGAACGACAGCTAAGCATATTGCAGCTGTTGCCAGGCTGAATGCGTTTAGCGTTGTCACATGCTTGAATATTTCTATAAGGTTGAGCAAGAAGCTCTCATGCTTCTCGATATTTCTCAGCCCTAGAAGATTAGGCAGTTGTCCGGTAAATATAATAACGGCAATGCCGGAAGTAAAGCCGATCGTAACAGGCTTTGGCATATACTTGATTAAAGTGCCAGACTTAAACAAGCCCATGAGCACAAGAATAATACCGGACAGAAAACCTGCCAGCAATAAATTTTCATAGCCGTATTGCATGGTAATGGCAAAGAGGATCGGAACGAATGCCCCCGTTGGACCCCCGATTTGGTACCTTGAGCCTCCGCACAAGGAAATCAATATGCCCGCGATGATGGTTGTGTAGATCCCGTATTCGGGTTTAACGCCGGAAGCAATAGCAAAAGCCATTCCTAATGGAATGGCAATAATACCAACGATAAAACCGGATAAGAGATCCTTGCGAAATGAAGCTGTATCATATCCTGCAAATCTACCTGTCCATCTCATCTGGCTTCCTTCTTTTCTTCATATATTTGAATATTTGAATATATATGAAATAGTACTCCTGAGTATGCCGGATGTCAATCGTAAACAATGACGTTTAAGGCTCGTTGCGAATGACTTCCAGCAGGGATATGGCATCTACAAGATGATTATCGAATATTTGCTTGGCGATGACAAGTAAGTCCTTAATCAATGGATCGCGCAGCGAATAGATCACGGAGGTACCGTCCTTCAAGCCATAAACGACATTTTTATTTCGCAATACGGCTAGCTGCTGGGATACGGCAGAGCCTTCAGAGCCCAAAATGGTTTGGAGCTCGTTCACGTTTTTATCACCTTCGCATAGTACTTCAAGAATCCGAATTCTTAGCGGATGAGCCAGGGCTTTAAAAAACTCGGCTTTAAATTGTGGAATGTCTTGATTCATGGCAATGGCCCCTTAGTCGTAAACTTTTTCAAAATATAAGAAAGTATAAATTTGAACCTTATGCGATGCTTATTTTTCACCGCGAAACGAGCTTTTGACGTTAAAGACGGCGATAGCCGCTTACGCTTGTTTTATAAATATCATAGCATAAATTGTTGAGCTTCATAAAAAATCTCATTATGTTAGATGATAGGAGGATAGGACTGCAAATTTCTAATGGGTACTCAAGTATCTATGATAAAATTGTCTTCCGGACATAATTGGAGTATACTTTATATATATAAATTTTTGAATATTTGAATATTTAACGATTAAGGAGGGTGTGAATGAATGCCCGATACTACGCTTGATGAGCAAACGGACGAGCCCGTAAGACCCCTTTTTCATTTACCCTCGAAAGTGAGCAGGACATCCCTTATTGAAAACGGCATGCATACCTTAAATGAATGGGGTGCGAATCATATTTGCAAGGTGTGTATTTCAAATAGCGGCTCATGCTGCCGAGATTGTCTTCATCTTTTGGATGGTGTCGGATGTCAACGGCGAAATACAAGCTGTACGGCATGGTTATGCGGTTTTCATAAATTTATATTATATGAGGTAGGCCAATTAGGGGAATGGAACGCATTCTGGGATCAGGTTCCCGGTCAGGATTATCGCGAGGACTTCACCCCGGAATATATCGTTATCGATAAAGCTTTACGCAGGCAAAAGCAAACGATGGAGCATCTTGGAGAAGCCCTTGCCGCAGATCTGCAGGAAATGGAGCGATCGCATATCGCGATCGGTATAATCCTCACGCTACGAGAGAAGCTTGACAAAAACATCGATCAGCTTATGCACGGGGAGAATGATCCTAAGAAGCGAGTAAGGCTCAGAAGAAAGATGAAGGTACTTACGAGCGGCTTCCAGCGCTTTCACCACTTATTAAAAAAATATCATGAGCAGCAAGCCGAAGGCATAAGCCCATAACGAAAAGGAAGGAGCCGTGAATTTCGGCTTCTTTTTTTGCTTCAAGTCTATCCATCCGCTTACCCGTATAAGGATAATTTGAAAAATAATTCTTTCTCATCCGTATGAAGGGTTAGAATAGAGGCAGAAGATTGGAGGCTAAAGCATGTTTTCTTGGATCAGAATGGCGGCTATTATTGTTGTTACTACGTTTTTGACCCGTTTTATCCCGTTTTCGGCTTTTTTCCAAAATGTAAATACACTGGTCCACGAGCTTGCCCATGCACTGGTAACCTTGCTGCTGAAGGGAAGCGTCATGCATATTTACTTGTACGCGGATCAAAGCGGTGTGACCTATACGGCCTATACGAACAGTTGGATGCTGATTCCGATTGCCCTTGCCGGCTATACGGGCTCCGCCTTGTTCTCGCTGCTGCTTTTCTTTCTGCATGCAAGGGGGAAGGGGCGCTTCGGATTAGCTTTAATTGCAATAGCTGCGGGAATGGCGCTTGCGCTTTTTGTACGAAACGGCTACGGAATGGCATGGAGCGCAGGCTTTACGGCTTTGACGCTGCTCATTTATTTTATAGCGCCAAGCTGGCTTCGAAGCGGTTATTACTTGCTGATTGCATTCATATGTTTAGTGGAATCAATCATCAGCCCGTTTATTTTGCTCTTTCTGGCAATAACGGAGCCAGCCTCAGCGGGTGATGCGGCCAGCTTGAGCGGCGTAACGTTCGTACCTGCGTTTGTATGGGCCGCCTTGTTTTGCGCATTATCGCTCTGGTGCGCGAAAGGAGCGATCGGTTATTTGTTTAGGAGAAGAACTGCCGGGATACAAATAAGTAAATAATGACTGCGAAGGGCTGTGAAGAGAATGTCGAAAGGCTTTAGGCTGCCCGTGAAGAAAAAGGTGGATTTATCGGACTTTGATCCGAAGGATACAGGACGCTTTCGAGGTAAGGACGAAGCTGCACAGGAAATGAAGGAGCTTGAGCAGGAGCTGCAGCAGCTGCAGGAGAGGCTCGCCGCCGGCAAAGAGCAGGCGGTGCTGTTCCTATTTCAGGGCATGGATTGCAGTGGCAAGGACGGGGTTATCAAAAAAGTGTTTGCCGGCCTTCATCCGCAGGGCATTTCCGCCCACAGCTTCAAGGCGCCGACGGAGGAGGAAGCGCGGCATGATTTTTTATGGAGAGCACATGCTGCTGTTCCCGCCCTTGGCCAGATCGCTGTCTTTAATCGCTCCTATTATGAAGAAGTGCTGATTACCAGAATCCACGGCAAGGTGCAGGACGATGAGGCAAAACAGCGGTTCAAACATATTAATCATTTTGAAGCACTGCTTGCCGAGAGCGGGGTAAAGGTAGTCAAAATCTTTTTGCACATCTCGAAGCAGTTCCAGCTGGAGAAGCTTATCAGCCGCATCGAGGATCCGAGCAAAAACTGGAAGTTTGACCCGGGCGATTTGCAGGAGCGCAAGTCATGGAAGCAGTACGGCAAGTATTATGAAGAACTCTTTGAAAAATGCAGCAAAGAGGCGCCGTGGCATGTTGTTCCCTCTGATAATCGGTGGTACCGCAATTATGCCGTGCTCAAAATCGCGGTAGACGCTTTGCGGAATTTGGAGCTGAAGGAACCGCCTGCGAATCCGGAGCTGCAGCAGCTTCTGGAGGAAATCAAGAAGGAAGAAGGATAGCTTGCCGCGATGCGGGAATAAGCTATTTTATATATGCTTCACGTCAAAATTCTCTCCACTGGCCTACAGTTGGCTTTGGAGGGGATTTTTTATGCGAGCCTTATATCGCAAGATACTGTTTTAGAGTAAAATATTGGAGATGAGCATTACTGTTACATAGAGAGAACAAAAAGTAAATGGTTCGATTTAGCAATCGATAAGAAATCTTTTTCTATAGGGCATGCTACAATAAGAAACAGCTAAAGAGAAGCCATTGCAAGTCATTATGACTTATGGCAGCTAGTAAGAGAGGAGTATGGATGTGAAAACAGATCATGAATCCCATCAGACCGGTGGGACCTTTGGAGGCAAAGGCAACTTTTTAGTCATTATGGTGATGATCCTCGGTGTGTTCGTCGCTATTTTGAATGAAACGCTGCTTAACGTCGCCCTATCCAAAATTATGGAGGATATTGGAATCTCGGCAAGCACCGCCCAATGGCTGACAACCGGGTACCTGCTGGTCATTGGCGTGCTTATTCCGGTCACTGCTTTTTTAATCCAGCGGTTTACGACAAGAGGTTTGTTTCTGTCGGCTATGTGTTTGTTTACGCTGGGTACTTTTATAGCGGCTGTCGCACCCGGCTTCACGGCGCTTTTACTCGGAAGATTGCTTCAGGCGGCAGGAACAGGATTGCTATTTCCTCTGCTGACCAATGTCGTATTCGCCATGGTTCCGATTGAGAAACGGGGTTCGGCCATGGGAACGATCGGTATCGTAATTACCTTCGCTCCCGCTATCGGACCCACGCTGTCCGGGATCATTGTCGAGCATTTTAGCTGGCGTGTTCTCTTTTTCAGCGTGCTGCCGGTCGCTCTGCTTGTTATTATCTTTGCAGTTGCGAAGCTCAAAAATGTAACCGAAACGACGAAACCGAAAATTGATCTGCTTTCGCTTCTTCTTTCGACCTGCGGATTTGGCGGGATCGTATACGGCTTCAGCAGTGCGGGCGGAGGGGGCGGAGGATGGTCAAGCGGCATGGTTTTGATTCCGATGGCAATCGGCATTGTTTCATTGGTTCTGTTTACATGGAGACAATTATCGATATCCGAACCGCTGCTTGAACTGCGAACATTTAGTTTCCGGGTGTTTCGATTGTCCACTCTGATTATGATGGTCGTCATGATGGCCATGTTCTCTGCCATGATGCTGCTGCCGATTTTTCTGCAAAATGCTTTAGGCTACAATCCGCTTAAGGCAGGTCTGGTTATGCTGCCCGGAGGAATAGTGATGGGAATTATGTCTCCTATCAATGGCCGGTTATTTGATAAGTTTGGCGCCAAATGGCTGGCCATTATCGGATTGGCGCTTATGGCCAATACGCTGTGGCAATTTGCGCATATTACGCTGGATACATCCTACAGCATGATTATGATCCTGAATACGCTGCTGATGCTGGGTATTTCCATGTTGATGATGCCGGTTATGACCAATGCGTTAAATGAACTTCCTCCTCCGTTATATGCGCATGGCACAGCCATAATCAGCACGCTTCAGCAGGTTTCGGGCGCTGTAGGCACAGCGCTGCTTGTAGCGATTATGACCAATGGCTCTAGAAAGTTTTTGGAAACAACGTCAAGCACGGACGAAGCGTCTGTCATTCAAATTCTTGCTATGATTGCCGGTATGAAAAGCGCATTTCTGTTTGCGTTTGGATTGGTTTTCGCCGCATGGGCCGCTTCGTTTTTGCTTAAACGAGCGGTACCGCCGGCATCGGAGCCCGGGATGGAAAGCAAGCGTGTGTCTGCACATTAACGGTTGTTGATATAGCTGAGTTAGGGAAGTTAGAAACATAAGTGAAATCAAAAGGCTGTTCCAAAGTCATTCAGTTGACGCTGGGACAGTCTTTTTGACCGTTATATACTCATTAACGGATGCATCCTTGTGGCCTGCTTGCGTCAAAATATATACGGCTCCTGCTCCTAGTTCATTAATTCGAGAGAGACGGGCTCATTGAGCTGGAATTGCTGCCGGGAGCTAATCTCCCACTGGCCGTCGGAGGTTTCAATCTGATACAAATATTCTTTTCCTTGAAACTGTATGTTTGTAACTTCGCCCTTAAGACCCGTGTGCAGCGGTGATCCGAGATGAAATTGATCGGGTCTTACTGGATAGGTTCCGGTTTTTTTGAAATAGTCCGCTACATGATGGCCCTGCCATAGAACAGCTCCATTAGAGCTTGCAGGAACAAAGGTGTCGTTATACCATTTCCCTTGAACGAGGTTGGCCTTGGACACGAATTTGGCAACAAACTCTGTTTGAGGGCGCAAATAAATGTCCTGCGGCGTGCCTGCCTGCTCAATTTGACCGTCTTTCATGACGACAATGCGGTCAGCCATCGCCAATGCTTCGCTTTGGTCATGCGTGACATAGATGATAGCCGTTTTCGTTTGCCGGTGAATATGCTGGATTTCACGGCGCATATCCATGCGGAGCATGGCATCCAAGCTGCTGAGCGGCTCATCCATGAGCAGCAGGGAAGGCTCTGCCGCGATCGCTCTTGCAATGGAAACTCGCTGCTTTTGCCCGCCGGACAATTCATGCGGCATACGCGCTTCATGCGAAGACAAGCCTACCATTTGAAGCACGCTGGAGATCCGTTCCTGCTCATTTTCCTTAATAGCTGCGTGTGTTTCCTTGTGATGGCGTATCGGAAAACGGACGTGCTCGGCAACATTCATATGAGGCCATAGCGCAAAGGATTGAAACACCATACCGATTCTTCTTTTCTCAGGCGGAAGGCTGAAGCCTGACTTTGCCGTCAGTGCTCCGTTCATATAAATTTCGCCTGTTGTCGGCTGCTCAAAGCCTGCCAGCATTCGCAGAAGTGTAGTCTTGCCGCAGCCGGAAGGGCCAAGTATGGCTACAAATTCACCTTCTCCAATCAAAAGATTTATCGGTTTTAACGCTTGAAAGCTGCCGAATTTTTTCGTTACGCCTACTATCTTAATGGTCATGGCTGTCGTACTCCTTTTTTGAATTGAAGCTTTTGGACTAGTTGCAGAAGGATCAAGCCGACAAGGATTAATAGAACGATAAGACTGGATAAAGCGGTGGAATATAAGGTGCTACCGGCCTGTTCAAAGCCGAATACCGTAACGCCAATCGTTTGTGAGCCAGTTGACCACAATAATGCGGAGACCGTAAGCTCTGTAAATGCTGTGAAAAAGACGAGGAAAGCGCCGCTGAGCATTCCCGGCAGCAGAAGCGGCAGCAGAATGAAGAGCCATTTCTTCCAATAGCCGGAGCCGGATATATGCGCAGCCTCCTCCATTGACGTATCAATTTGCATAAAGGCTGTAACAGATGCGCGCATCTGCAGAATAAGGAAGCGGCACACATATGCGATGAACAGGATGCGAATCGAGCCGTAAATACCTGGATTCCAGCCGGGAATCGGCTCCATCCATGCAAAGATCATGGCAAGTCCAAATACAATGCCAGGCAAGGTGTATGGGAGAGCGATGGCCAGCTCTGCCGATTTGGTTGCCCATGACGGCTTGCGTACTCGAGCATAAGCGAGAAAAGAGCCTAAAACTAAACAGATGCCTAACGTTGTAATGGAGAGCACGAAGCTGTTTTGAATGGACTGCCAAACCTTCGGGTTTTCAAGCAAAATATATTTATAATTGTCTAACGTTAAATTCGCAGTTTGGAACGGCAATCCATAGGCCTTTTTCAAGGAAGTTGAAGCCATCGAAAACAATGGAACGATAGTTATGAACATAAGGAAGGTCCATATAGCGCCCGTGATCCACATCAGATGCTTTCCGAGCATGTAACGGGGACTGTGATCCGTAATAACGGTGTCTGCTGATTTGATTCTTCTTACAGCAAGCCATTGCAGCAATGTGCCCACAATCGCAATTGCGCCTAGAATGACAGAAAGAGCAGCGCCTCTGGCGAACGCAGAAGGACCGAATCCAATAATCTCTTCATAGATTAGGGTGCTCAAGACGGATATATTTTTGGGAATGCCAAGAAAAGCCGGAATACCAAAATTATCCAATGAAGCCAAAAAGACTAACAAGCCGCCAGACGTGACCCCAGGCAAAACTAACGGGAATGTGACGAGATAGAACGTTCTCCATTTGCCTGCGCCGCTAGCTCTTGATGCCCACTCCAGATCGCGTGGAATTTTCTTAAGCACATTTACGGTCAGAAGATAAACAAGCGGAAAATGATGAATCCCCATTACAAAAATAATACCGCCATAACTGTACATACTCCATGGGGCGGCCTCCGGATTGAACCAATGCATAATGCCCGCCACTATACCTTGGTTGCCCATAAAGGACGACCAGGACAACGTTAATACATAGGAAGGCAAAACAAAAGATAGCAAAATCGTCATATGCAGCGTTTTTTTGTATTTTATATCTGTATAGGCCATAAACCATGCGGCAACGACTCCCAGAATGATGGATAAAACGGATGAGCAGATGACAATGATGAACGTATCCTTTAACGTTTTCCACAGCCGATCCTGCTTGAGCATCTCTGTGTAATGGTTCAACGTTATGCCAGTATCGCTTTGGAAGCTTAAAAATGCTAATTTAACAATCGGCACAACGAAAAACAAAGTGAGTGAAAGAACAGTGAGCAGGATAACAATTCTATTGCTTAAGAAAAAAGAAAGGAAGGCGCGATTAGCTCGGCGTTCCTCTCTTTTATGCTGATTAAAACTGGGATTAGTCATGATGCATGCGCTCCAATTCGGCTCTTATTCGCCAAACATCTTGATAAATTGCTTCTTATCTGCTTCACGATTTTCAGTTAATACAGCGATATCAGAGGAAAGGATGTTGAATTCAATGCTGCTTTTCAAGCCTGCCGGTGCAGGTACGCCTTCACGTATTGGCGTATAGCCGATTTCAGCTGCAACTTTCTGTCCTTCTTCTGATAATACGAAGTCCACAAAAGCTTTTGCCGCTGCTTCATTTGCTGAATCTTTCATAATGGCGATTGGTTCCGTGATAACGGGAACACCTTCAGTGGGGTAGATTAATTCAACAGGAGAGCCCTTGGCCTTCTCGCGAGCTGCCATGAAGTCAACGACCATACCGTAACCTTTTTCTCCGCTGGCCACAGCTTTCAGTACGGCGCCGTTTCCTTTAATAACGGTTATGTTGTTTGCTTTCAAACTATCCAGAAAATCCCAACCAAATCCGTCAGTACGTGATAAAACTCCAATATTATACGCAGCAGCTCCGGAATATATCGGGCTTGGCATAATGGCAGCATCTTTATTCTCAGCAGCTGCAAGCACTTGCCATGAAGTAGGCAAGGTTGTTACTTTTTGCGTATTAACAGCAAGAATTGTTGCCATTATTTTCGTACCGGAATAAGTCCCGTCCGGATCAACGAATTGTGCTGGAATGCTCTTAACCTCTGGGGATTGATAGGAGGCTAGCAAATCTTGCTTTTTCAAGCCTTCGAATGTTACAGAATCCGCTAACAAGAGAACATCTGCCTGCACTTTGCCAGCTTGCTTCTCTGCTTGGATCTTGGCGATTACTTCTTCTGTTCCGGAGCGGAAGCTTTCTACAGTAACATCAGGAAATTTTGTATTGAAGGCTGCTACCAACTTCGTAATATCTTCTTCCGGCTGGGATGTGTAGAAGGAAAGCTTTCCAGCAACGGCTTCTGTTGAGTCTTCTGCTGCAGTCTCTTCTTTAACTGGCTCTTGACCGGATGTTGACGGAGTATTAGCTCCGCAGCCGCTGAAGATTAGAAGTGCTGCCAAGCTCAAAGTAATCAAAGATCTTTTTTTCAACAAAATGATCCTCTCCCTATCAATCTATTTATATTTGAAGTGTAGAAAATGATTGTTACCAAACGATTAACTAAAAAGCTTTGGATTGTTAATATTGGAATATTGCTGAATTGCCTGCAAACCCTATCCGCAGCTCAATCGTTGACGTAAGTACTTTATTTGTACAGAGCCCGCGACGGACCCGGTCTTGCGAGCTATGGAGTAAACGTTAAATCACACCGCTTGTCATGCTTGTCAAACTAGTCCGCATAATTGGTCAAGTCCCCTCATAGACATGTTATCAGCCAGTAAAAACAATGTGCAGAGGGGATGATTACATGCGTCGCATGACATGGACCGCGGCAGTATTATTATGTTTTTCATTAGTACTAGCAGCTTGCGGAACAAAGGACGCCGAGTCCGTGGTTAAGGAGCTCGACAAGGTAGTAAACAGCATGGAGAGCTATCAAGGTAGTGGGACGATGACGCTGCGGACGGGCCAGCAGCCACTCGAGTATAAAGTGGAGGTATCGTACCAGAAGCCGCAGTACTATCGGATCAAGCTGACGAACGAAGAGAAGGACATTACACAAATCGTGCTTCGCAATGACGACGGCGTATTCGTTCTCACACCGAAGCTGAATAAAGTGTTCCGCTTCCAAAGTGATTGGCCGCAAAATCAAGGCCAAGTATACTTGTACCAAACGCTGGTTCAAAGCATCCTGGTCGATAATTCGCGGCAGTTTGTTGTAGATGAGGATGCTTATGTGTTTGACGTAATGGCGAACTATAATAACGGCTCGCTGGCCCGTCAAAAGATTTGGTTGAACAAATCGGACTACAAGCCTGTTCAGGTGGAAGTCAGCGATACGAATGCGGCGGTTATGGTTGAGGTGAAGTTTGACAAGTTCGATTTCGGACCAAAATTCGATAAGGCGGTATTCGAGACGGAAGCGAATATGAAGGCTGAGCCTTCCAGCCAAACTACCGAAGAGCCGACGATGGCCACTCCGGAGCAAAGCGGCAATGATTCGACGACAGGAAATGCAGCAGCGCCTGATAACAATGCGGATGAGAGCGGAAATAATCCGGATGATGGCAGCGCCGTGGACGGCGATGATCAAACGAATGATAGCGGCAATGCAGCCGAGGATGAAGGCGGCGACGCAGCAACCGGCGCAAAAACAGAAGAGAGTGCTGATTTTACCGCGATGAAGCCTTCTTACACGCCAGAAGGCGTATCGGAGCCGGAATTAGTCGACATCGTGTTTGGCGGCAACCCTGGTTTGATGCTTCGCTACACGGGTGATTATAGCTATACTCTTATTCAAACCGAGCCCAAAGATCAAGCGGCATCGTTAGTGCCAGGGATGATGGTGGATTTAGGCTTCACGATGGGGCAGCTTAGCGGCGATGAGCCACAGACGCTTACCTGGACGTACGAAGGGCATCAATTCCGTCTCACAAGCGCAAACCTTCCTGAAACCGAAATGATTAAGGTTGCGCAGTCGGTACAGGGTGAAATCGGGAAATAAAGCTGGAAAACAGCCGAATTTCCAAGACGTACTAGCCATTTCCGGAGTTCGTTTCATTGACAGTCTCAGCAGCAACGTTTAACATTATTTCTATTGATGTTTGCTGCTCGGACTGTTGTGGCTGCCAAATGAGGAGAAGGTGAACGGCTTGGATTCGTTTTATCGCCCGACGAGGGTTGAATTATCATTAGATGCATTACGACATAATTTACAGGCTTTTCGCAATGCTATACCACAGGGCTGCCGGCTTATGGCTTCGGTCAAGGCGAATGCTTACGGGCATGGCGCTGTAGAGGTAGCACGTGAAGCAGAGCGCTTTGGCGTTGATTATTTAGGAGTCGCGTTTCTAGATGAAGCATTGCAATTGCGGAAGGCAGGCATTCAAACCCCGATTCTCGTGCTAGGTTTCGTGGCTGCGGATGCCTTGTCTGTCGCAAGAGAACACAATATTACGATAAGTCTGTTTCGGGATGACATTATAGAGGCTGCAGCTAAGCTGCCCGCTGACGTTGGCGGACGCAAGCTCAAGGTACACATCAAGATCGATTCCGGCATGGGAAGGCTTGGCGTGATCGGGAAGGACGCGGCGGTTTCCTTTATCGAGAAGGCTTTGCAAATACCTCAGCTTGAAGTTGAAGGCATGTTTACGCATTACGCCCGCGCAGACGAGTCTGACAAAAACTATACGATGCTGCAATACGACAGATTTCGTGAGGTTGCCGAGTATGTCGAACAGAAAGGCTTGCCTATCCCGATTATTCATGCAGCTAACAGCGCTGCAGGTATTGACACACCGCACTTTGCGGGAGGCATGCTGCGTCTGGGAATCAGTATGTACGGTTTATTTCCGTCTGAGGAAGTCAATCAGCAGCGCATCGAGCTGGAGCCTGTTATGACGCTCAAAACGGAAGTTGTTATGGTCAAAACAGCGCCTGCGGGCTGGGGAATCAGTTACGGCACGCGTTATGTGACCAAGGGTGAAGAACGTATCGGAACATTGCCGATCGGATATGCTGACGGCTTTAGCCGCATGCTATCAGGTAAAGCCCACGGGCTTGTGCGCGGCGTGAAGGTACCGGTTAGAGGTACGATTTGCATGGATCAATGCATGATTGCACTTGATCCTGCTGTTTCTGATACAGCTTCATTGCCCGTTGAGCCAGGGGAAGAGGTCGTGCTTATCGGGCGTCAGGGTAATGCTGTTATTACGGTGGAAGAAGTGGCACAGCAGCTTGGCACGTTAAACTATGAAGTAATCTGTATGCTTGCTGCCCGTGTACCTCGCATTTACGTAAGCGGTGGCCGAATTATTGCAATCAATAACCCCATAGCTTAGACATAATTCGATTTGGTAATTTTTTCATCTTTCATTTTTTTGTAAATGAAGAGGATTTTCGCCAAATATCTCGAATGTAGTAAGGCAGATCATCTATAAGGGTTATACATGAAAACATACAGCATATTTGATATACGGCTAACATAGATATGTTTAAGTATAGCATCGGCAATATATTGTCATAATGTGTATTAAGGTTTTGGAAAAGTTTTGGGGGTGCGAGTTCGGTGGCCAATGTACAAAATACCAAAAGAATCATGATTAGCCTGCCAGATCATTTGCTGGAAGAGGTTGACGGGATTGTTGCCAAGGAAAACTCCAACCGCAGCGAGTTTATTCGGCAAGCCATGAAGCTTTACTTGGTGGAGCGCAAAAAACGTCATATTCGAGAATCCATGCAGCGCGGGTATATGGAAATGGCGAAAATAAACCTGAACATGGCCTCGGAAGCTTTTCAAGCGGAGGAAGAAGCAGATCATACGTTAGGCCGTCTCGTAAGCGGGGTGTAGAGGTTGATTGTAAAACGCGGAGATGTGTTTTTTGCGGATTTATCGCCAGTCGTCGGATCGGAGCAGGGCGGTGTTCGCCCCGTGCTGGTCATTCAGAATGATATCGGTAATCGTTTTAGCCCTACAGTCATTGTGGCTGCGATCACAGCTCAAATTCAGAAGGCGAAGCTGCCTACTCATGTTGAGATGGATGCTGCCGCGCATGGCTTTGACCGCGATTCAGTCGTACTTCTTGAGCAAATCCGAACGATTGATAAGCAAAGGCTAACCGATAAGATTACGCATTTAGATGACGAAACGATGCGTAAGGTTGACGATGCTTTGTTGATTAGCGTTGGATTAATTGATTTTTGATGACGATGAGGGCTATTTAGCATCTAAAAGGGGTATCCTCTTCCTCTTGCTGAATGGCTTTTTTTGTTTGCTTTAACCGGATTTTGATGGAATTAGGAAAAAAATGCTAGACAAATGAAAATTCAATTGCTATTATGAACTCAATTACTTGTTGCAAACCTATATATGAGCTCTATTATGCGAAGAACGCACGCAGTACGCCTTAGATGGCTGCTGGTGCGTTCTTTTTTTATGCTCGGAGAGGAGTGTGGAGATGAAGAGGAGACGGAATGCCATTATTAGCTTAACGGCTGCAGTGCTGTCGGCAAGCATGGTTTACGGCATGTATGAGCTGCAGCGAATTCAAATTGAACGGGATGAGACGGTAGCCGTACTCGTTCCAAAGCGTTTTATCGGAGCGGGCGAGCGGCTGAAGGAAAGTGATCTGGAGTATAAAAGGGTTCCGCAGGCTGCTTATATTTCCGACATGGTAATCAAACTGGAGCATGCTGCAGGGAAGGAAACGATGATACCTCTAGGCAAAGGGGAACCGCTCTTGATTTGGAAGGTCGACGATTATTATTTGCAGCCCAGACGATCCGAATCGACGTTTCAAATTCCGAAGGAGTATATCCGCTCGATTTCAAACGGAATTAGAGCGGGCGACAAGGTGCTGCTTTATGCGTCGGGGGAGGATTCTCCCTCTAAGCGGCTCTATCCGGATGCGGTCACGGTGGCTTCGGTGAAGACGTCGGGCAACGTAGAGATCGATAATATCGAGAATCCCCATTTATTTTCGCTGGCTGAGGGAAACAAGGAGCAAATGTATGCTTCAAGGCGGGAAGCAAACGGGATGATTGATTACTTAAATTTAAATTTAACGGAGGAGCAGTGGCTTCACCTGGACAGCTTGTGCAAGAGCGGTGCCTTGAAGCTTGTCGTAGCATACAGCCCGCAATCGCTTGATTTGCTTGCCCGCAAGGAGGGGGATGGTCCGTGAACGGAGCTATAGCGCCACTAGCCGTTTTTATTGGCACTACGCCCAATATCGGAACGACGACAGCGGCGTTTGCAGCAGCTTACCGGATGGCAGAAGCAAGCGGCAAGCCGATCGGATATTTATGCCTCAATCTCAAGAGTGCGAAGATCCATCGCTACATAGGAGTTGACGAGCCGCTCGTTACGCTGGATAAGCTTCGTCCGGAGCTGCGCTCGTGCACATTGACGCCGGAGAAGCTGCGCAGAGCTGCCTACCCGGTACCAAGCCTGCCTAATTTGCAGGTGCTCTTCGGAAATCTAATGAGGGATCAAGCCGAGTATTTCACGCCAGAAGAAGCGCAGCATTTGCTTGCGGTCGCAGAGCAGGCCTTCTCGTTTGTAGTCACGGATGTGGGCGCTTATTGGGATAATGCAGCTACCATCTGCTCGGTCCGAAGAGCCGGCTCGCGAATTCTAGTGACTACGCCTGCTTTGTCGCATTTTCAAGAGGACGGCAGGCGCTGGATTGGACAAGTATCTCCTTTATTCGGGGTTGCTCCCGGACAATACGATTCGCTCATAATCAACGGTCCATGGAGAAATGGAGGTTATCAGATGAAGCATATTTGCAAAGAGCTGGGCACATCGCCGCTTGGCCGGCTTCAATTAAGCGAGCCGGTCTTTAGCCAATTGGATAGCGGAACGTATGCGGAATGGCTGAAAGCCGATACGGAGGGGAGACAAAAGATGCGAGAGCCCGCTAAAGCGTTGATGCAGCGGCATGGCATTCGCAGTATGGCGACACCGGTATCGGTTCAACCCTGGTACCGGAAGCTGCTCGCACACCGCAATGGTACAAGCTCGTGACGGCGCAGCAAAACCGGTTTTCGCCATCGGAGTTCGCAGCACAGATGCAATCGGAGAGGGAGCGTCGCGAGGATGCGGCAGCCGTCCCTTACCTGATTACTGACGCGCAGGAACAATTTGCCAAGCTCGCCGATGAGATCAGAACCTATTTAAGCGCTCCGCACGGGCTAGGCGAGGAAGAGCGCAGGCAATATAGCGAGACGTTGAATCGCGCTGTGCTCGGCTACTCGCAGGAGCGCGAGCAGGTTCTGGCGGTCATCACAGACCGGTTGATCAGGCTGCGCATCCATGAAGCGGCAAATGTACAGCATCCGTACCAAACTTTAGCAGAAGCGTTGTTTGCAGAGGTGATCGGATTGAGCGTCCTTGATTTGGTGCTCGCCGATAAGGAAGGACTGGAGGAAATTCAGGTTGTCGGTGAAAGAATTTTCATCGTGAAGCATGGCGTAACGGCTCCGTCACCCTATCGTTTTGACAGCATCCGGGAGGTGGAGCGAATCCAGCAAAATTTAGTCCTCTACAATAATGACCGCATTAATCCGCGTAAGCGGTGGGCTGAGGTGATGCTGCGCGACGGCTCGCGGGTGACGATGACCGGCTTTGGATTCACGGCAAGCCCAACCTTGACGATCCGTTTCTACACCGTCCGCAGCTTTAGCTTGGGGACGTTGTCCAGTCCGGCGTACAGAACGATGAATGGGCGGATACAGCGCTTGCTCAGAGCAATACTAGCCGCAAGATTCAATCTTGTTATCATTGGACCGACCAACTCGGGCAAAACAAATCTGATGAAGGCGTTGATCGCGGAGCTACCGGACGTGGAGCGGATCATTACGATCGAGGGGCGATTCGAGATGATGCTCGGGCGTGATTTTCCAAGCAAAAATGTCGTGGAATATATGACGGATGAAGAGGATGCCTATCACCGCTCGGATCAGGCTTTCAAGCTCGCGCTCAGGCAATCGCCTCAGCGTATCATCCACGCCGAAATTCGCGATTTGGACGCGAACATTTACGTTCGTGCCTGCACGCGCGGCCATTCCGGGAGTATGACGACAGTGCATGCCAATAAGCTCGAGGATGTGCCGGAGGCCATAACCGACATGTGCATGCTCGATGGCAGGGGCATGAACGCGGAACGTCTAGTGAAGCGTATCACGCAATATGTAACGGAAATCGGCATTGAAATGAGCTATTTGAACGGACGCCGGGTCATAAGCCGCATAGGCGAGCTGTGCTGGGAGGATGGGCAAGCCAATGTGAGAGATTGGGTGAGGTTCGACGAGGCGCAGAATGATTGGCTGTATCCATCGCCTCCATCGGTAAGCGCAGCGGCTCGACTCGCTGCTGGAGGAGATAACGATGAATAAGCTTTCGACAGCGGCAGCTGCATGCTTATTGTTTTGTTTATTTTTTCTCGCCTTGTATAACCTGCTTCTGTACTGGTCGAAGGAGCAGCAGCTGAGAAGCAAGCTGGCGTACCGAGCGGGCAGAGGCTGGCGAAGGTGGCTGTCCGGACGCTTTAAGCGTTATGAATGGCTTCGCCTCCATTTGTCTGAATTGCTGGAGACGCTTGAGCTGAAGATGACGCCGGCCGCATTTGCTTGTCTATCCGGCTTGCTGCTGCTGGCAGGGGTCGCATCGGGCGGTATATTTTTTCAAACCGCGAAAGGAGTTTTATTGTTCGGCGGCTTGCTGGGCTCGTTACCCTATACGTCGCTGAGGGCCATGCTCGTGCACCGGCGCATGCAGACGCAAATGGATTTTTTACCTGCGGTAGAGCTTTTTTATCAATGCTACCTCGTTACGGGGGAGCGTCAGGTAAGAATAGCGCTGCAGCGTACGGTGGAAGAGCGGAGACTGCTCGGGCCGATGCAATCGGTATTTGAGCAGCTTTACCGCAATCTGTCGGTACGAGGCGATGACGAGGCGAGCTTAAGGCTGCTCGCCGCATCGCTTGGTCATTTGTGGGCGGATTATTTCGTGAACATTTTGCGGGTGGCGCTTGTGGAGGGAGTACCCATATCGGACAGCTTAAAGGAGCTTCTGACCGATATGCGCAGGGCGAGGCGCGCGAACGAGCAGGAACGAAATCGGCTGCTGGAAATTCGCGTAGCCAATTTCTCGCCGATATTGTTTCTCGCTTTATTTATCGGAATCAACCTTCGGTACAACAAGGATAATTCCTATTTTTATTATGTCGTCGATCCGCAGGGTCGGGATATGCTGCTGAATGCGATGATGCTCATCTTCGCTTCGTTTCTGATGGGCTTATGGCTCTCGCGCAAAAAAATTTGAAAGGAGAACGCGATGCTTGAATGGACAGAACATGCGATAAGGCTAGCCGTCCTAATAGGTCAGTATATATTTGGAGCAGCGGCAATTTACGCCATACTCCAGCTTTGGCCGGCGCGTGCAGCCCGGTGGAAGCATCTGGCCGCCGTACTAAGCTGGCGGACGAAGCAAGCGCCGGATGGCTGGCTGCGGCTGTTCCGTATTTCAAGGCAGCATCCTTCCTTCATGGAGCGGGAGCTGCTGCTCGCAGGCTGCGGAGTAACGGTGGACGCCGCATGGTATGTATTTGCAAGAAGGCTTATGCTGCTCGCAGATAGCGGATTGATTATGATTGCAGCTGCTTGGCATGAGCGAATAAATGCGTTTGTCCCAACCTCTTATGCAGGTCCCGGCTTGCTGCTGATTATGCTGTTCCTTTATGTCGACTTAGTGTGGCTGCGTTCCATTCGCAAGATGCGTGCGCTTCAAATGACCAAAGAAATATTTGCCGTCAGCAAGCAGCTGCTTTACTTATCGGATTCCTCGCTGCATATCCATGCGAAGCTGCTGCGGTGCATCCCTTTTACGAGATCGATGCGACAGGACTTAGAGCAGCTTCTGGCCGAATGGTACCATGATGCGGGGGGAGCGCTGCAGCGGTTCAAGCAAAGGATTGGAACGGATGAGGGCCTCAGCTTTGTAGAGACGCTTGATGCGCTCCGCCTGCATGAGAGTCCGCAATATTATGAGCTGCTGCGCGTACATATTGCGGATTATAAGGAGAAGATCGAGCTGGCCAAAGAAAGCCGTAAGGAATCGACCTCTTATTTTTTGTTTGTTATTGCGGGCATTCCGATTTTATACACCTTCCAGGTGTTTATCTATCCCTGGGTGAGGGAGGGGCAGAAGCTGTTTCAGTCTCTTAGCTGAATTTTTGAGTCGATTGTGAAAGGAGGTGATAGCATGCGCAACATTTTGATGACAGTCATGCTGCTCGTTGTCGTTATCGTCCTGTTCAACACGATCATCGCGAAGGACACGACAGGAACAAGAAGCCAAATCGAATCGCAAGGAACGTCGGCAAACACGCGGATCGGCCAACTGCTACCGTAAGCTCAGCATCCCTGTATTTACGAATGAGCGGAGGTGTCCATTTTTGCGCGGTATTCTTGTATCCATGCTGCTGCTCGTTACTGTGATTATTCTCTATCAAGCCGTCGCGGAAGGCGATGGAGGAATGAAGCGGCAGCTTGATGGAGCGGGCGGCTCGGTTAGCGGCCACATTAGGGGAATGAGCCCATGAAGCAAATTTTAATATTCGTTTTGTTTGCCGCGCTATTATGCTGGCTAATGTTCTCCCCTATTTATAAGCATGTTCTTATCGTTAGGCAAGCCGTTCTGCAGCAGGAAGTCGATTATTTGCTGGAAGTAGGGGCTAGCGGCAGCTACGGCTACATCAGCGGGGAAATGCAGGAGCAGTCCAGACAGCGTTTGGCCCGGTTCGGCATGCGCCCTGACGAAATCGAATTTGAACTCGCTGCTGCGAACGGTCTTGCGGCATCGGACCCGAGCGCCCCTATTTTACGGGGAACCGGCATTTCGTTAACGATGAGTTATCCGTATGAGAACTTATTTGAAATTGACCGGTTAATCGGCTTGACGCCGCCATTGCCAAATGAGCGGATGCGGGCGTTTGGAATGAAAATGAGTGAATATGTGCCGTAAGCGAAGGAGGCGGATGAGCCGGTGTACAAGCTGCTGCTTATCGTAGTGATGATGACGGTATGGGTTTCGATTCATCTGCTGCAGGTGGACGAGGAGCTCGCCATGCAAACCTTATTCCAAGGCAAGCACGCAGTCAACCGGGCAGCGCATGCGGCGGCTCAGCAGCTTGATCAAGCGGCGCTTGGAGACGGCTTACTTCGTATAGCGCCCGATGAGGCGGCAAAAACAGCAGCTGTATATTTACAGGAAAATTTAAAGCTGGATGCGGACGGCGCGCCGCTGCCGGAATCATTCTTGAAGCAGCCGGTGGAGCTGGTCGTATTTGACATCGTAAATGCGGATCAAGCCTTCCCATATACTTACCGAAACGATGCCTACGACTATGAGGTTACGCTGCAGCAGCCGGGTGTGGTGATGATCGTCCATATCGCTTATCCGCGAGCCTTTCAAATATTGGAGCCAATAGAATGGGAAATAAAGGGGGCGGCAGAGCTCGTCGCAGGTTGACGGAAATTTGGAAAATTGGTGTAATAAGGGGAGGGAAATAGTATAGGAGTTGATTATCGAAATGACGGACATTACGCCTGATATTCCTGCTGAGCTTGTAAATCAGCGAATTGGACGTTTGCAGGAAGTGATGCAAGCGGAACAGATTGACGCTTTTCTTATTACTCAAAATGTAGATCTTTATTATTTTAGCGGGTCGATGCAAAACGGGTATTTGTTTGTTCCAAGCACTGGCAAGGCTACCTTTTACGTTCGGCGGAGCGTTTCGCGCGCCAGGCTGGAGACAGCGGTTCAGGTAGCTGAGCTCGGTGCTTTTCGTCAATTTGGAGAGACGCTTACTCAGCAATACGCGTATTTGTTTGTTAAAGGAACGGAACTGAAGATAGCAGCCGATCTGGATGTGCTTCCGGCCCAGCTTTACTTAAAGCTGTCGGAGCTGCTTGGCACGTCGGGCCGCTGCGAGCTTATTGACGGTTCAGCCCATATTCGCAAAATACGAATGATAAAAGCGCCATGGGAGATTAGCCGAATTGAAGCCGCTGCCGAGGTTGTGGCAGAAGCGCTAAGCGAGGCTTTGAACGTGCTGAGGGAAGGGATAAGCGAGCTTGAGTGGATGGCGCGCGTTGAATACGAGCTTCGCATCCGCGGGCATATCGGCTTGATGCGCATGCGCGGCTTCAATCAAGAGATTACGACCGGCATGGTTATTTCGGGGGCAGCGGCAGCCGTTCCGACTTATTTTGACGGGCCTGCCGGCGGTCTTGGACTGGGCGCGTCTTCACCGCAAAGCGTCAGCAGGTCGGTCATCAAGCGAAATGAACCCATATTAATCGATATCGGCTGCTGCGTGGACGGCTATGTCATTGATCAGACCCGCACGGCCGTAATCGGCGGGCTTTCTGAAACGCTGCAGCATGCGTATGATGTGTCGGAGTCGGTCATTGCGTCGGCAGAGAAGCTGATGATACCCGGTACGCTTTGCTCGAAGCTTTACGAAGATGCCCTTGAGAGATGTGCAGCGGCAAAGCTGTCGGAGCATTTTATGGGATTTGGCGCAGATCAGGCCAAGTTTCTGGGGCATGGCATCGGGCTGGAAATCGATGAGTGGCCTGTACTTGCGAAAGGCTTTCAAATGCCGCTGGAGTCTGGGATGGTTATTGCTGTAGAACCCAAATTCACGTTTCCGGGGCAGGGCGTGGTTGGCATCGAGAACAGCTATTTGATTACGGAGCATGGTGCTAGAGCGCTGACTCGTTCGAAGGCGGGACTAATTGTACTGCCTTAGACAAAGGGGGGAGATACATAAATGGATCGGGTGTTAACAAGGCGGCTTCACCGTGACTATATTACGGTTTACCGTATTAGCGGACTTATTACGCATGGGATCTTACTGGCTTTCATTATCGCTTATTTTACATTTTCCTTAATTTGGGATTGGACGCTAATACCCGGCTGGATCGCACTCGCGATCGTTGTAATCACGTTTGTATTGTTTACATGGATGATCCCGCAGATGAAATATGCAAGATTTCAATATGAGCTGTTTGACGATGAGCTGGAAATCCAATCGGGACTTATCTTTTTGAGCAACGTGCTCGTACCGATGGTTCGTGTGCAGCATGTTGAGCTGGAAAGCGGACCGCTGATGCGCAAGTACGATCTGGCCAGCGTATCGATCGTTACCGCTGCGACGACGCATCGGATTAGCGGCTTAAAGCAGCCGGAAGCGCAGCAGCTGAAGCGGCGGATAGGTATATTGGCTAAGGTGGATGATCAGGATGAATGAGCGCCGTACGCTTCATCCGATCTATATTTTGTTCGGGCTGCTGAATACGATCCGAGGTTTTCTTCCTTTAATATTAATCGGATTGCTTAAAGGAACGGATTGGTTAGGGCTGGAGTGGTATTGGTATGCAGGTGCTGCATTACTTGCGACCGCTATATTAGCGTTCAGCTTCCTTGAATGGAGACGCTTCGGCTTTTGGCTGGAGGAGGATCGGATCATCATTCGCAAAGGGTGGCTGCGCCGGGACGAGAAGACGATTTACTATGGACGCATCCATTCCGTCAACGTAGAGCAGCCGCTTATACAGCGGTTGCTCCGAGTAGCGCAGGTCAAGATCGAGACTCCAGGCGGCAGCAACAAGGCGGACGGTATTTTGCCTGCGCTCTCGATTAAGGAAGCAAACGATATTCAGCATATGCTAAGAAGGCAAGCGAAATCGAAAAGCGAGCCCGTTCATGCAGCAGCGTCTGACCCCGCTGCACGGGACGATAAGACGGCGAACCAGCCGTTGATTGTAAAGGTGAATGACAAGCCGCTCACGGCAGAGGCTCCGGCTGAACAGGGCAGAAGCGCGCCGGCCTTCTCGCTGCATCCGGCACAGCTGCTTCAAGCGGCTGCGACTTCGATGAATTTCGGTCTCGTTGCGGCTTTTACCGCAGGTTTGTACTCCTTTGCAGATGATTTTATTGATCTGCTGCTTCCGGATCATTTTTTCGAGAATGTTATGGAAGATTCGGCGAGCTTGATGCCAAGCTATATATTTATCTTCTTTATTATCGTCATTGGGCTCGGGCTTGCCTGGCTGCTTTCCATTATACTGTACGTCTTAAAGTACAGCGGCTTCTCGGTAAAAAGGGACGGCAGGCAAATATCGGTTTCCTACGGACTGCTGGAGAAGAAAAATTTCGTCTTTGATTCGAAGAAGGTGCAGGCTGTCATCGTTAAGGAAGGACTGCTGCGTCAAGCGTTCGGTTACGCGGAAATTCAGCTCCAGGTCGTGTCATCGGATAAGAAGGAGCAGCTTATGCTGCATCCATTTCTAAAGCGCACAGACGTTCAGGGGGTGCTGAAAGATTTTGTGCCGCAGGTAAAGCTTCCTGCTAATGCTGAATTGACGGAAGCGCCGAAGCGGGCGCTGCTTTATTACGTTAGAATCGAGCTGCTGCTTACAATGCTGGCATGTACCGCTTTAATCATGTTTTTTCACACGGAAGGCTTATGGTCGCTGCTTCTTCTGCCTCTCGTCCTATGGTGGAGAAGCAGCTGTCATAACGCGGCAGGCGTTAGGCTGAGTGAAGGCCAGCTTACGCTTCGCAATCGATTTTTATCCAGGTCAACCTATTTGATTCGGAGGCCTCAAATCGTTACGATGCGGGTGAGCCGATCGGTTGGGCAGCAGCGTAAGAAGCTGCTCACGTTATCTGTGCGTGCGCTCGGCAGCCCGCTCGAATACCGCGTGAAATGTCTCGACCGCAAGGACGTCGAGCCTGTGTGGCAGTGGTACAGCCGCAGTCAAAGTAAACAATAGAATAGGCATTTCATCTCAACAGCTGCAGAAGAGCTTAACGCTTCCGCAGTTGTTTTTTTTGTAAAAAACTTTTTAATCCCAGTGAACGAAATAAGAGGGTTAACCGTCTTAATTACATACAGACGAAATAAAGGAGGTTACGCGCTCGTGCTTGACGAGACGAAGCTGATTAAGCAAGCGGTTCGCGGCGATTCGCGAGCGCTCTCTGAGCTGCTGCGGCACAACTATACTTTTCTTTATCAATATGTGCTGAAGGTGACGCTGAACAAATCCCGTGCGGAGGATATAACGCAGGAGACGATGCTGAAGGCGATTGAGAAAATCGCGACGTTCAAAAACAAAGCTAAATTTTCGACGTGGCTCATTACGATTGCTTCAAGGCTTGTCGTGGACCGAGTTCGCCGGAGTGAGCTTGAAAAGCATTGGCTGCAGGAGGAGCAGTCGCTGCATTCTATTCGCTACGATACGTTGCAGCGGGGAGATGAATGGCCGGAGGCGCTGCAAGCGTTAGGTCAGCTGAACAGCGATATTCGGATCCCGGTACTGCTCAAGTATTATTACGGCTATGCGCAGGAGGAGATCTCCTCGATGCTGGACATACCGGTAGGTACAGTGAAATCAAGGCTGCATAACGGTTTGAAGCAGCTGCGGAAGGAGCTAACGGAACATGAAGAAGCTTAAAGAGGATCATAACGATCAGCAATGGTTCGATGAACAGTTAGGAGAAGCAGTAACCCGTTTTGACGCCACTCATGCGCCGCCTGTTCCGGAGCTTCAGCATTTCGAAGACTTCGTGCAGGCGCATAAGCGGGAAACGAAGAAAAAGCTTTGGAAGGAGCTCATGCTGTTTTGGTTAACGGCAGGCTTCATTTTCGGCTCGATGCTGTGGATTATAGATCGTAATTGGATATGGTTCGCTATCCTTCAAGCCGTTATTACAGCGGGCGGAATTGGATTCGTCAGTATGACGTTTGGCCGAAGGAGGGTGCGCACATGGAAGAGCTAAAGGTTTTACCCGTCTGGTGTTGGGTGCTGCTCATCGCTGTGCTGGTTACGCAGTCGACCTGGCTGTTTATTGATGCCCGCAAAAGAGACAGCATGCCTTGGGTTTGGGGCCTATGGGGATTGATTCAATTTCCGATGCCGCTCCTCTTTTATTTCGTATTTGTGCGAAGCGGCTGGTTCCGGCGGGGTGGCGGCAAGAACAAGGAGTAAATCGTGTGCACTGCGGTCAAAAAAAGGGGGTCGTTAGGATGAACGAGCAAATTGAGCTGTCGCAAATCTTGCCTATCGTTGCGCCCGTACTCGTCATTCAGTTGATTTTGATGATGATCGCTTTGGTGCTTTGCGCGAAGGCGGAGAACACGCGCGGACCAAAGTGGATGTGGGTGCTCATTATTTTATTTGCTAATATTGTTGGGCCTATTGCCTTCTTTATTGCCGGAAGGAGGAGCGAGTGATGGAGGCGCTGCTTAAGGTGAAGGGCTTAACGAAAACATTCGGTACGGTTCAGGCGGTAGCGGGCATCGACTTTTCGATAACCGAAGGCCACTGCGTTGCGCTGCTGGGTCCTAACGGAGCTGGGAAAACGACGACGATCCGGATGATTACGGGGCTGTTAAAGCAGACTGCAGGGCAAATGGACTTTCCGGGCTCTGCCCAAGCAGGCCATCATCGAGCATTGATCGGCTACTTGCCCCAATCGCCTTCGTTCTATTCTTGGATGACGGGTTACGAATATGTTGTTTATGCGGCAAAATTATGCGGCCTAAGCGCCGAAGCTGCAAAAAAACGCGCAAAGGAGCTATTGGAGCGGGTCGGTATTTCCAGCGCCGCCAAGAGACGAATAAGCTCCTATTCAGGCGGGATGAAGCAGCGGCTTGGCCTGGCTCAAGCGCTTGTGCATCACCCAAAGCTGCTTGTCATGGATGAACCGGTATCCGCGCTTGATCCGCTTGGACGCAGAGAGGTGCTTGAGCTGCTGCGCGGGCTGAAGCATGAAACGACGGTGCTGTTCTCGACTCATGTTCTGCATGATGCGGAAGAGCTGTGCGATGACGTTATTATTATTCAAAACGGGAAAATCGCTCTGCAAGGGGCGATTGAGGCTATCCGCAGCGAGCACCGCAAGCCGGTCATCGAGCTTCAGCTTGAAAAGGACGATCATTCCAAACGCTGGCTATCCGCTTATATGGAGGGAATCCTTTCTTCCATGGATGATGGAAAGAGCGCTGGCTTATTTCATGATGTCCAGCTGCAGAATGGGGTTGCCCGGTTTACCGTTAACGAATTGGACGCAGCAAGAAGGAAGCTGCTGGAGGAGCTGACGAGCTCGCAAGTAAAAGTGAGCAGACTGGAAATCGGCCATACGTCATTAGAGGATTTATTTATGAAGGTGGTGACTGCATGAGCATCAAAGCTTTGGGACGATCACATCTCATAGAAGATAAACGGACTGCTTCATCAAACTTTACCCGGTTCATCGTTATGGTTCAAAAGGAGCTTCTCGAGCTTGTTCGCAGCTTTAAGCTGCTTTGGGTACCGCTTGTCTACTTATTGCTGGGCATTATGCAGCCGGTATCCGCTTACTTCATGCCGGTTATCCTTGAGCAGGCAGGCAGCTTACCGGAAGGAACGGTTATTGAAATACCGAAGCCTCCGGGCTCCGAGGTGCTTGCGCAAACGCTGCAGCAATTCGGCACGCTTGGCGTTCTTGTTCTTGTGCTCGTCTGTATGGGTACGGTATCGGGTGAGCGCAACAGCGGTACGGCATCGCTCATCCTCGTGAAGCCGATTTCAGTGCTATCCTTTATCGGTTCCAAGTGGACCGCTATGCTGCTGCTTACTTGGGGCTCGCTCACCGCCGGCTATTTCGCTTCTTGGTATTATACGGGTCTGTTATTCGGAGAAGTACCGCTTGCGAAGGTAATTAGCAGTCTTCTCGTTTATGGCTTATGGCTGTCCTTTGTGGTAACGATAACGATACTTTTCAGCGCGCTGCTCCGGAGCCCTGCCGCGGCGGCCTTTTCGACGCTTGGCGGCGCCGTCGCGCTGTCCTTGCTGGCGGGCCTTTTCCCTAAGCTTCTTGGGTGGAGCCCTGGTGCGTTAAGCGGCTTTGCATATCAATCTGTTACTACGGGGATCGTTAATGCCAGCCGATTCGGATGGTCGGTAACTTCGGCAGTTGTATGCATTGCAGCGGCTATAACGATATCCGCAGGGATGCTTCGCAGAAGTTCGGCTCTAGAATAAAAAAATGTATTCTATTAACTCTCTCTTCGATTGGACACCGCTATTATTTTTTAGTAGGATAGAAGTGAAAGAATCAGCGGCGAAGAAACAGGAGTTGAGGACGATGCTACAACTAGGTACAAAGGTCGTCATAGTGGCTGACCAATATGAACAAAACCTTCCCATCGGGGATTATGGTTATATAATAGCGTACGACCGTAATGCGGATAATGTATTTGATTATGTGCTGAGAGTCCCTTCGGCCAACCGGAACTTTCTTATTCCCGATGAAGACGTGGAGCTTGAAGAAGTGCTTATTCAAGATGAAGTTGACCGCATTGAGCGGGAAGCGCTTATCGATTTTGCGCTGGCTACGCACAACGAGGAATTGTTTAAACGCATTATGAACGGCGGGAATGAGCCAGAACCGGAACCGGAGAATGCAGGCAAGGAACCGCTCAGTCCAGCGGACTTTATTCGTCAAGTTAATTTAAAGGCTTGGATTTAATCCACAGCCGCGCATAGCGGACTGTTCTGTATGTCACCTTGCTGACTTCGGGACAGTCTTTTTTTTGTGCAAAAGGCAACTTGCCGTTTACATTGATGTTCGCCCTACAAGTGAGATATAATAGGAAGAATGATTACAGGAATAGGAAAGGAAGAATACCAGATGAGCATTACGCCCAAGGATGTAGAGCATGTCGCCAGACTGGCGCGGTTAGAGCTTTCCGATTCGGAGAAGGATCAATTTACGGATCAGCTCAATGCTATTTTGAAATATGCGGAAAAGCTTAACGGCTTGGATACGGAAAATGTCGAGCCGACCAGCCATGTGCTGCCAATCACGAACGTCATGCGTGCGGATGAGAAACGCCAGTCGCTGCCGATCGAGAAGGTGCTGCTGAACGCGCCTGATGATGAGGATGGACAATTTAAAGTACCTGCGGTGCTTGAATAATAAGAATGGGTTTTAATTGAAGGGAGGAACTACTGTTGGCACTGTTTGATTTGCGCCTGCAGGATGTACATAACAAGCTTAACAATAAGGAACTATCCGTTTCTGAGCTGGTTAGCGCATCATATGCGAGAATTGCGGAAACCGAGCCTGCTATCCAGGCTTTTATTACATTGAATGAAGAGAACGCACGCTTGCAGGCTTCCAAGCTGGATAAGCAATTGCAAGAAGGCGGCGAACGCGGTTTGCTGTTTGGACTGCCGGCGGGCATTAAGGATAACATTGTGACGGAAGGCTTGCTGACGACCTGTGCGAGCCAGTTCTTAAGCAATCATAATCCGATTTATGACGCATCCGTCGTTCGCAAGCTAAAGGCTGCTCAATCGGTAACGATCGGCAAGCTGAATATGGATGAATTCGCAATGGGCGGTTCGAATGAGAACTCGAGCTACTTCCCAACACGCAATCCATGGAATACAGAGTACGTGCCTGGCGGCTCAAGCGGCGGCTCAGCGGCGTCTGTTGCTGCAGGGCAGGTATACTTCTCGCTTGGTTCTGACACGGGCGGTTCGATACGTCAGCCCGCAGCGTATTGCGGCATCGTCGGCTTGAAGCCGACCTACGGTCTTGTTTCACGCTTTGGACTAGTTGCCTTCGCATCGTCTCTGGACCAAATCGGCCCGCTTACCAAAAATGTGGAAGATTCCGCTTATGTGCTGCAAGCCATTGCCGGCTATGATGCAAGCGACTCTACCTCCGCCAATGTGGACATTCCGGACTACACCTCCGCTTTGACGGGGGATGTTAAGGGCCTCCGCATCGGCGTGCCGAAGGAATACCTTGGTGAGGGCATCGATCCGCGTGTGAAGGAAGCGGTGCTTAAGGCTTTAGCCGTGTACGAATCGCTAGGTGCGACATGGGAAGAGGTTTCGCTTCCGCATACCGAATATGCGATCGCTACTTACTACCTGCTCGCTTCATCGGAAGCTTCTTCTAACCTGGCCCGATTTGACGGCGTACGCTATGGCGTTCGTGCGGACAATCCATCGAATCTGATCGATTTGTATAAGAAGTCACGCAGCGAAGGCTTTGGCCCTGAAGTAAAACGCCGCATTATGCTCGGTACGTATGCGCTTAGCTCCGGCTATTATGATGCTTACTATTTGAAGGCACAGAAGGTGCGCACGCTTATTAAGCAGGATTTTGACCAAGTGTTTAATGAATATGATCTTATCATCGGACCAACGGCTCCGACACCGGCTTTCCGAATCGGGGAGCAGGTTGGCGATCCGTTGACGATGTATTTAAACGATATTTGTACGATACCGGTTAGCTTGGCGGGTGTTCCTGCCATAAGTATTCCTTGCGGTTCCGCTGATGGCTTGCCAATCGGCCTGCAAATTATCGGGAAAGCGTTCGACGAATCGACGGTGCTGCGCGCCGCTCATGCGTTCGAGCAGAACACGGAGCATCATAAACAACGTCCGCAGCTATAAGCGGATCTATATACGTTTACGAAGGGATCGATACGAATGTCTGAACCGAACAAATACGAGACGGTTGTCGGGCTGGAAGTCCATGTGGAGCTGCATACGAATAGTAAAATCTTTTGCGGCTGCTCTACGGCTTTCGGCGCGCCGCCGAACACCCATACCTGTCCAGTATGTCTTGGACATCCCGGCGTGTTGCCGGTATTGAACCGCCAAGCGGTTGAATATGCAATGAAGGCGGCAATGGCACTCAACTGTCAAATTGCCGACATCAGCAAGTTTGACCGTAAAAACTACTTTTACCCGGATTCGCCTAAGGCGTACCAAATTTCGCAATTCGATCAGCCGATCGGCGAGCACGGTTGGATCGAGATCGAGGTGAATGGTGAGACGAAGCGAATCGGCATTACTAGACTGCATCTAGAAGAGGATGCGGGCAAGCTGACCCACGTTGACGGCGGATATGCATCTCTTGTCGATTTTAACCGTGTCGGTACGCCGCTTATCGAGATCGTATCCGAGCCGGATATTCGCACTCCCGAGGAAGCGAAGGCTTACTTGGAGAAGATCAAAGCGATTATGCAGTATTGCGACGTTTCTGACGTGAAGATGGAAGAAGGCAGCTTGCGCTGTGATGCGAACATCAGCTTGCGTCCTTACGGACAGAAAGAATTCGGTACGCGTGCCGAGCTCAAAAATATGAACTCCTTCCGCGGCGTTCAGCGCGGCCTTGAGTATGAGCAGTTCCGCCAAGCGGAAATTCTCGACAGCGGCGGTGAAGTGATCCAAGAGACTCGTCGTTTCGACGATGCGCTCGGCAAATCCTTCTCTATGCGCGGCAAGGAAGAAGCTCATGATTACCGCTACTTCCCGGACCCGGATCTCGTTTCGCTGCATATCAGCGAAGAATGGAAGCAAAGCATCCGTGCTACGATTCCAGAATTGCCGGATGCCCGCAAAGCGAGATATACGTCTGAGTACAGTCTGCCTTCTTATGATGCGGAGGTTATTACTTCATCTAAGAAGCTTGCGGACTTTTTCGAGGAAAGCCTTTCCTATACGAAGGATGCCAAAGCCGTTTCGAACTGGATCATGGGTGATCTCCTTGGCTATTTGAATGCGAACGGCCAAGAAATCTCCGATGTGAAAATAACGGGCCAAGGACTTGGCGAAATGATCGGCCTGCTTGAGAAAGGAACGATCAACGGAAAAATTGCCAAGACCGTATTCAAAGCTATGCTGGAATCAGGTAAGCTGCCGCAGCAAATCGTTGAGGAGCAGGGCCTCGTTCAAATTAGCGACGAAGGCGCAATTCAATCTATTGTAAATGAGATCATAGAAGCGAATCCGCAATCGGTCGAGGATTACAGAGCCGGCAAAGAGAAAGCGATTGGCTTCCTGGTTGGACAAATCATGAAGGCATCCAAAGGTAAAGCAAATCCTGCACTTGTAAATAAGCTGCTTGTTGAGCGGCTGAAATAAGTGCATCTGCACGTTAAGACGCGGCTCATCGCTATGATGAGCTGCGTCTTTCTTTTTGATCATCGTTATGGACATGAGACCTGTAAGCTCCAATTGCCGCATATAATTATGTTACAATAACGTGTAGAGAAAGGTCGGATCGCGTATGGTGTTGAATACAGTTCATAATCCTTGGTACATCAGTGAAATGCACATTTTGCTGAGGCTGCTTCTCGCCCTGCTGCTAGGCGGTCTCGTAGGGTTCGAGCGCGAGCAGTCGAATCATGCGGCAGGACTGCGAACGAATATTTTGGTTTGTTTAGGCTCTTGCTTGCTTATGCTTCTCTCCATGTACGGCTTTTCTGCTTTTGTTGATGAGCCGAACGTAAGGGTCGACCCTGCGCGTCTAGCCGCGGCTGTCATTACCGGCATTGGCTTTCTCGGAGCCGGCACAATTTTATTTACGGGGAAATCGATAACTGGCTTAACGACAGCAGCTTCGCTCTGGGTCGTGTCTGCTATTGGTTTGGCTGTCGGAGCGGGCTTCTATTTCGCATCGGCAACAGCAACGATTATGGTGCTGGTTACGTTATGGGCCTTCAATAAGCTGGAGAAAAGGTATATAAGCACAAAGAGAGCGCATCTGCTCAAAATAAAAGCCAATGACCTGTCTCAAGCTTTGCTTGATATAAATGGATTGCTGACGGAGCATAAAATCATCATTCGGAAAATACTGCTGGAGGAGTGCGATGGCGATGGAGAAGGCGACCAGATAATGCTGCAGGTCTATATTACGTTGCCGAAATCGGAAGCGCTGCTTATGCTGCTTGACAAAATAAAGCATTTGGAGGGTGTGCGTTGGGTCAGCTCAGAATAAAACGAACCAAAAACAGGCTGCTCACCGTATTATTTGCGTTTGCTTTGCCAGGAGCAGGTCATATGTATACAGGACAGCATCCGAAGGGTTTGCTGCTAATTGCCGCCTTCCTGCTGGATTTAACGGCGATTGTTCGGCTGGCCGATTCGGATGGAGGCAGCCATTTACTGCTTATCGTTTATTTAGGTATCATGCTGCCAGTCTTTTACTTCATTAGCGTGTTTGATTCTTTGCAGAGCACGGAAGCAGAGGATCACAGCCCCGTTGCATTAAGCCGCATGCATGGTATTTTACTTTTAACAGCGGGAAGCTTTATGCTTATTTTAGTAAAGCCTCCCGAAGCGATTTTGCCCTGGATGAATGAGCTTGCGGAGCTGTGCGTGGGCCCAATTTTAATAATTGCTTCAATTACGTTGCTGTTACGTTCACGGAAAGGATCGGTATCTATGTTTAAGCTAGGACGTTTTACGGCAGCTGCGCTTGTCCTAACCGTGGGGGCATTGCTTCTGTGGGACCAAATTCAAGGTCGGAATGATATTTCGCTACTTGGACAATGGTGGCCGGTCATATTTATCTTATTAGGCCTTGAAATCATATTGTTTAGCGTAAAGTTTAATGGAATGGAAAAGAAGCTCAGGCTTGACGTCGCAGGCGGAATGGTTGCGTTAGCGATTACGCTGACTGCATACGTCGTAACGCAATACGCGGATATTCCTTTTCGCTGGTTGGATCAATTTAACGTTGATCTGAACGGGTCTGCGGAATATGGCGAAGAGAAGGGTTTCCGCTACGACAAGGCAATCATTAAAGTTCCGCTGGATGAAGAGGCATCGTTAATACGCATCGTAAATCCGAATGGACAAGTAACCGTTCGTTCGGGCGACGTGCAGGAGATCGAGCTTCTGACAGCGGTATGGGTTGATTTGACCGACAAAGCGGAAGCTGATGCCGTAGCAGAACAATCCACAGTGAAAATTAATCCAGGAGCAGAGATGACGTTTGAGGCTAAAGGCCAATCATTCGGAGCTAACGGAAGCAGGAAGCCGAGAATGAATATGATCATCACGGTGCCAATGTCCCTGTCTGATCGGCTGGAAGTGGATGAGGCGCCTGCAACATCACCCTTGACCTTGGAAAGCGCTGCCGGGTTGGAGAAGCCAAACACAACTGGAATTCCGATCGATTCTAGCGAGCAGACGGCGACGGACGCTCTTGAAGTACCGGATACAAGTCTAGACGATATGTCTGAGCAAACACCAGAAACCGAGGAAGAACCGAAGTCGGCGTTAAAGCTGAAGGTGGAATCAGGAAACGGTTCAGTCGATATCAAGTCCCTAACGCTGCCTGGAGGTCTCGACATTCGAAGCAATAGCGGATTAATTGCCGTTAGCAACATTAATGGCTCGGTTTCCGTCAAAGGTAACAATGGCGGTATAAATGTGACTGGCATAATTGGGGACAGCAGTCTTGAAACGAAGAACGGCACGATTACGGCTGCGTCGATTCAAGGCAAGCTTTTTGCCAATACGCTCAATGGAAGCTTGGAAATCAAGGAGATTAAGGGTGACATTGAAGCCGAAACGAAAAACGGTAAAATCAAAATGGACGGTGCAGGTGCTTCTGTAAAAGCGGATACCCTTAATGGCAGCATTGAGCTAAGCAGCGCCAAAGTAGGCGGTGATTGGGATTTGGACAGCTCCGTCGGCGAGATTAAGCTTGCCATGCCAATGGATGGCCATTTCACGGTTAACGGATCGGTAACTTTCGGTAATATTACGACCGAGCTGCCGCTTGAGGTGAGTAAAAAAACGATAAGAGGCACAATGGGCAAGGGCACTTACCGGATCCAAATTAACGCCACCAACAGCATTGCGATCAAACAATTTGGGCTTTCCTAAAAAGGCGCTTTCATTGACAAACTCGCAAATGAGAACGTACAATAGTCGTAACTACTTAGGAAGGGCGTGAGGGGAATGGGAGCCAGCGTTAACTTAGCACTGGAGCAACTGAAGATGAATGGCGTCCGAATGACCCCGCAACGTCACGCCATATTAAGCTACTTGATGGACTCGATGTCTCATCCGACTGCAGATGAAATTTATAAAGCGCTCTCTCCCTTGTATCCGAGCATGAGCGTAGCTACCATATATAACAATCTGCGTTTATTTGTAGAAGCTGGATTAGTGCGTGAGCTGACTTATGGCGATGATTCTAGCCGTTTTGATTCGGATTTATCTGATCATTATCATGCCATTTGTAAAAAATGCGGTTCAATCGTCGACTTTGATTATCCGCCTCTGCTAGAGGTTGAGCGTGCTGCATCACGCGTGACGGGGTTTGTGGTTGAAGGCCACCGGATGGAAATATACGGTATTTGCTCTACATGCAATAGTAAATCAGCGAAATAATTGGCTTTAAGCCAATAGGAACGTGCCGGGAAGCGATAAACGCTAATCTGCACGTTTTTTATTATGGCAATTTTATAGTCATAAAGTACCAAACAGGAGAGTGATGACTTGGAAACGATTCACAACCGGGCGCCACGTCGAAGAGACAGCCGAGGTGTTCGGAGCTTGTTTTTTTTCTTTATTGTGGGGGTAATAAGTGCTTTTTGCTGGTATGGGTACATGCGTTTTATTCCGAATAGTGAAATGGTTGATCCCGGCTATCATTCCGAATACCCGGTCATCATTCAAGGTATAGAGGCCGAGCAAGGGGCCATTATTGAGAATAAAGAAGTAAAGCTGCCTCTTTCCGCGGTGCAGCAAGTGTTGGGCGAGGACAAGCCTATCCGGTATGAACCGGATTCTGGCTCCATTATTTTGACGACGGCTAATAAGGTACTTCATCTTAAGACAGACTCTTTAACGGCAACGATTAATCAAAAGCCTTATAATTTAACGATTGCCGCAGAAACATCTGACGGGACCGTCTACATTCCGGCAGAGCCCTTGAAGGAGCTATACGGCTTACAAGTGGAATTCGTGCAGGAGACGGGTATCGTAACGCTGCTATCAGCGGGAGACGCGGTTCAACTTGCTGAAGCAGCAAGTGAGAAGGGAGCAGCCATTCGAAACGAGCCGACCATTCGAGCGCCCTATGTAGAGAAGGTGCCTCAATCGGCAACGGTTAGAATTTGGAAGGAGCAGGATGGGTGGCTGCTTGTTCAAAGCAGCAGCGGGCTGACTGGCTTCATTAACAAAAAAGACGTGAAGCTGACGACGATTGATCAAATGCCAGATCAAGTGCGTGATCCTGCTTTCATTGCTTGGAAGGTGCTTGGCAACAAAATTAATATGACATGGGAAGCTGTCTATGACCGGAAAATCGATACCTCTACGATCGGTCCCATGCAGGGTGTAAATGTAGTTAGCCCTACTTGGTTTGCATTGGCAGATGATAAAGGGACGATTAAAGGCAAGGCTGATTCTGCATACGTGAAATGGGCGCATCAGCAAGGCATGCAAATTTGGGCGCTGTTCAGCAATGATTTTGAGCCGGACCGTACAACAAAAGCATTAGCAACCGTGGAAACGAGATTTTTCATGATACAGCAGCTAATTGCTTTTGCCGAAGTTTATGGTTTGCAGGGGATTAATATCGATTTCGAAAATGTGCATACCTCCGATAAGGCCAACTTTGTGCAGTTTGTTCGCGAGCTGACACCGCTGCTCCACGAGCAAGGCTTGGTTGTGTCGATTGATGTAACACCGAAATCGAATAGCGAAATGTGGTCACTGTTTCTTGATCGCGCAGCGTTAGGCAGGATAGCCGATTATATGATGGTAATGGCTTATGACGAGCATTGGGCGTCGAGCCCGAAGTCGGGTTCAGTCGCTTCCTTGCCTTGGACGGAGAGCTCACTCGTTCGTATTATGAATGAGGATGGCGTTCCTCCAAGCAAGCTTATTCTTAGTATGCCGCTCTATACCCGAATATGGACGGAGAAGAAGGGCGTAGACGGCAAAATAGCAGTCACTTCGAAAGCGGTCGGAATGGAGCAAGTAAAGGAATTAATTAGCGCGAAGAAGCTGAAACCGGTGCTTGACGCAGCGGCAGGTCAGCATTACGTGGAATATAAGGAAGGCGGCGCTTTGAACCGGATTTGGATAGAGGATGATGTATCCATGAAGGCTCGGGTCGCGCTTGTTCGCAAGTATAATTTAGCAGGCGCCGCAACGTGGCAGCGATCGTTCCAAACGGCATCCATTTGGGAAACGATCGACAAAGCCATTAAGACTAGGCCATAATTTATTTATAATAGCGATTGCACTTATTTCATAAAGAAACGCCCCCTTTGCGAAGGGGGCGTTTCTTTTTTGAAATATAAGAATTTATCAGCTTTGCTTCTTGGAGAGGGCTTATATTTCATCGCGAAACGAGCTTTCCGTTAAAGCGTGGCGTCTGCCGTTGCGTTTCGTTTGTTAAACTTGCTGTTCAGACGAACTATGCGTCGCTTGAGCAGGATCCAACGTGAGCATCGTTTTGCAGTACATGCAGCGATCGGTTTTCCCAAGCATTTTGGTTGGACGTCCGCATTCAGGACATTGCAGCATCGTGGCGCTTGTCGACATCATGCCAGCCCAGAAATAGACGGCTACACTGATGAGCAAGGAGATCATGCCGATTACCATGAAGATTGCAGCGATAATTTTGCCGGTCTGTCCCCAGAAAACGATGCCGGCTGTGCCGAGTATCATTACGCCCATACCGACCAGGGTGAAAACGAGCCCCCAGAGACGGAATTCATTAATTTTGGCGGACTTAAAAAAGAAGTTTTTCATGCATTCAAACCCTTCCTATGACTAATGACTTATGAATTTGAGACTGTTTTCTAAGTTAGTAAGCAGGAAAGTGCCTCTAACCTGTCGAAAAAGAATAAAACTGTAGATTTTTATTATAGCGTAATAAAATGTGATTAGCTATATGGAGGAACCCGTGGAACATATAAAAGCACACTTCGCAGACAGCTATCGAGACGAACCAGATGTAGTCGGTTTGGCTGTTATTGAAAACCCATATCCATATAATCCTTTAATTGATGGATTAGATTCATTAGTACTCGTCGTAGCGGAGGGAAATAAAGCCCGCAATGAGACGGAGCATGTCCAAATCTCAGGACAGCGGGTAATGATTCGTACAATTGATTCTATAAGTTTGAATGACTGGTTGGCCGGTGGAGAAAATCGTAATATTATTGAGTGGCTAGTTCGGGGGGAGATCTTGGTGGATCGCGACGGCTATTTAAGTAGTGTACGTGAACGACTGCTCCAGTTTCCCGAGACAATGCGGGAGCAAAAGCAGTTTACGGAGTTTGCCGGTTTTTTAAGAACTTATTTGCAAGCGAAGCAGGATCTGTTGGATGGCAATTTGTTGGATGCATACAGCCATGTGCTAACGGCGCTGCATCATTGGGCTCATATTGTTCTTATAGAAGAAGGGCGTCATCCGGAGCTCACGGTGTGGAAGCAGCTGAAGCGGGTTCACCCTGGGATATACAAGCTTTATGAGGAGCTTACCGTAAGTCCGGAAACATTGGAGCAAAGAGTGCAATTAGTTATGCTCGGCTGCGAGTTCTCTATAATGAGCAAGATGAAAACAAGCTGCGCTTTATTATTTAAAATACTCGGAAGCCGCGAGGAGCCATGGAGTATAGCTGAGCTGCAGTCGCATTCCTCCATAAATGTATTGCATGTCGATTTATCGCTTATTTTGCAAAAGCTGGTGAAGCGGGAGTACATTCGTGAGGTCGCTGTTATGAATGAATTAGGAGATATCGGCGCTCTTGAATTACGCTACATGATGAATAACACACTAAGCTAATATCAACAGTATATATAAGAATAAAGCGCTTGGTTGCCTGTATCTAAAGTGGCAAAGAAGTGCTTTTTTTATTGATTATGAATTTCTGAAAAACATGCTTGACTTCAACAAACGTCAGATGATATATTAATACTCGCCGCTTTTACAGCAAGCACATTCGCGAAAACGACAATTTCAAAAAAAATGTCGAACGACGAAAAAAAGTACTTGCAAAGAGATAGGCGAATGTGATATATTATAAAAGTCGCCGATACGAAATACGCGGTCGACACGAAAGAAAAGATTGTTCTTTGAAAACTGAACAACGAGTAATAACTGCCTCGCAAATCCTTCGGGATAAGCGAAAAAGCGATAAAAAGTAATGAGCAAGTCAAACACCAATTTGGAGAGTTTGATCCTGGCTCAGGACGAACGCTGGCGGCGTGCCTAATACATGCAAGTCGAGCGGATCTTGTCCTTCGGGA
>NZ_JBWDNW010000057.1:0-2234 GCF_056269405.1 Paenibacillus sp. J2L1-98
GATGGAATTTTTAGGGCTATGACCCGTTGCGTACTTCCATCGTACCGAGGCGCTCGTTTTTTTGCAAAGCGGAAATTTAACGCTCTACAGGAATGCTATCGTACCCGTTAGTTTAATGAACTAACTTTTGGAAGAAAGCTATTTAATGTTATGTTTTTCTTCTAACCATTCTTTGAATTTTTCCCGTTTTTGTGAATTGTGCAGCAATTTTCTTGTGTTTTTACTTGAGATTAGATAATTTTTTATTTCCTGGTTTTCTACTATCACTTTTTCAAGTGTCGCTTTATTCATAAGCATTTCCTGAAACCAATATTTTTGTTTTAGTAATCCCAAATTATGCTTAAACTTCTCTTCATCTGAAACGAACCAAAACCGAATACGGAGTCCAATTTCCTTGATGATACCCGCAATAGCCGAAACTTCTTGGCGAAAAAACATCGTAATATCACTTCCTGAATAAAATTAACACTCAAAAATTAGTATGCCCAAAGGGTATTGAAGACACTTCGTTAGCGATAACTGCCCGTTTAGTTGAGCAAAGGCAGCTGATCTAAGTGATCGCTGCCCCTTGTTGTTGCATATTGAACTATTAGTTCCCGTTAATTTCGTTAAGCGTACCTGTGATTAGGGATTAACGATTTCTTCGTAATACTCCAGATCGCTTTCATCTATCCATTCCGCATCGATCCAGAGGGGAAGACCTAGTAACTCTTCAAGCTCCTCGACCTGCTTCTGTATATCTTGACTGAATAAAGCTGATCGCACCTCTTCTGGTGTTATCTGTATATCGAGTGTTTGGATAAACGACCAAATGTCCAATTCCTTGTCGTCTATGTCATAATCTCCATAAGACTTAATATGCTGATTGACCAGCGTACCCTTTAAGTATGCTCCTATAGATAGGATATCGTCATCGAAATAAGATACTGCCAGCACTGGATCTTGCAAATCCTGCGATAAGGATAGTGCATACTCCTCCACCGAACCCCAGGAAAACTCGGAATGCAACAAGCTTACCCAGCCATTAAACTCCCCGACATACACTTTGGACTTTAACCTGTATGTATCCAAAGCGGCTCTGTCACCATATACGTATAGATCGATTATGTCAACTTCCGATTCCTCACGAGCCTTGTCATCGGTCGTCTGTACAAAGCGCTGTTCGAGCAGTTTTATAGTTGCCGCAGGGTAGTCCGTTCGAACATGTAGATTCGCAAATTTCGTTCCCATCGTTTATCTCTCCCGTTTATTAGTCAATCGGCTTTCGTCGAGGTATTCGCTAAATGACTTAAACTATCTTGCCAGTTAGCGTAACAAATAACTAAGTTTATTTCCTTTTAAGATAAGCAAAGATCGAGATCCAAAGAATGCAACCAAGTAGAATTTGAACTCCACTTTCTTGCAAATGAATCCCATTACCGCTCAGCCATACTCCCGTAAAAAAACCTAACATAAGACATACTAGTACCTCAAGCAATTTGACTTTCATATTATTCTCCTTTATAAAACTCTCTTGCTAGAAATTATAGGGCAATGTTCCTTGAATGGCACTTGAATATGTCTAGAGCTACTGAGGCTAACCTACCAGTAGCCGAACAGGCTGCTATCGTGTCCCGTTAAACTTCTTCTTTCCAAAGAACATTATGTCAGAAAAGGCTATTGCTAATGATAAACCCAAAGGAGAACCAAAATCCCCAACATTAATTTCCGATGGGCTAAAAAGATAATTAAAAAGAAACCTTGAACCACTAAGGAAAATAAACCAAGTAATAAATGTAAACAACTTTTTTCTTATTTCAATCCAAGTTAACTTCCTTATATTTATCAGAATTAAAGCAGTAGAACACAAAGCATATAAAAGAAGATAAATTATATATCCAATAACAAATTTCGCTGCAAGCGGAGAATCAATGTCCTTATATACAATAAATAACGCGCTTGTCGTCCATACAACAAATAAAGTAAAAAGACTTATGTTTAACGAAGCATACTTCTTCATTTTTCACCAACCATAATTTCGATATTTCGGAAACCATTTAATTATCTCAAAAAATAATAAATTAGTTTATTGGTAATTCGTTCCTATCCTCCCGTTAGCGCAACGACGGCAGCCGATCGTTCTGTGATATGCTCCCCATACGGTAGACAGGTGAAATAATAAAAAGCCTGCTACTGTGAGGGGAGCTTTTTCATGTCTAGAGGAAAATATACTGCTTTGGAGAAACTCGCCATTC
>NZ_JBWDNW010000008.1:0-263127 GCF_056269405.1 Paenibacillus sp. J2L1-98
ACGTGTCGTCAGGCTTCGATTGTAGCTTCCATTTCGTTGTCCCTGTCTATCCGGTGTGCGCTCATATTCGGATGCTGCTAGTTGTTCTGTGGCTTGTGCCTTTAGCACTTGGTTCAATACGGTCTCGAGCAAAGCAGCAACTCCTGCATCACGAGATTCTCCGATAAAGAGTTGGTTTAATAATTGGTGATCTAGTGTAACCTGATATTGAGCCATGAATAAATACTCTCCTCTGGAATGGTTTGGCGACTTCTTCTAGATGAGTATTTGCTTCATGGCTTACTTTTTATGAAGTTCATCATTTTACACAATTATATGGACTCAACTTGAATGGGGCTGGTTTGACAGAATTAGATCTAGATTCTAGATCTATTTTCAATGGAAGGTGCCTAGATGCTCATTGGTGGGGTGCGCGCTGCAATAGGCCTATTTTCTAAATATTTCTCCGTTTTTCCACAACGTGTTTTTGTACAAATTAATTGCAATTACGGCTGGACATAGTAGAAGGAGCTATCCTTCAAGGTCCATAACCTTTTGAGACAGCTCCATCCTATGTTCACTAATTAGATTATGCGATTCCTTTAAGCAGCAGGTTCCATACACTATCGAACTCCGCATCCGCTTTTTCCGCCGACCATTCGTAGGCATGTCCGGGATGATGAAAACGCGAGGTTGCGATGAACAGTGCCTTGGCAATACTCTCCGATTGTCCAGGCTTGAATTCCTTGGATTGAATCCCTTCATCGATCATTTGCGCGATCTGCCCAATCAGACGGTTAACATGTGCAGTGATCATCTCAACCGCATCAAAGGTTACAGCTGTGTACATCGCAAACATCTCTGAATCATTGGCCGCATAGTTATGCTTGCTGCGGATAAGAGTCTCCAGCCATAAGCGCAAACGCTCCGTAGAACTTCCGCCCGTTTGGCTCGCAATCTTCGCTAATGGAAGAACGATGCAGCGATGCAGCCAGCGTTCGGTGACCGCTTCCCGCAAAGCGGCTTTACTTGCAAAATGGCGATATAGCGTACCATGGCTTACTTTAAGCACCTTGGCTACGTCTACAACCGAGGTTTTATCCGGCCCGAAACGTCTCAACACCTGTTCGGCCGCATCTAAAATTTGCTCCTTATTCAACGGAAGATCATTGGTCATATTGGGCAGCCAAGCAATCGTCTCCAATCCAATTTACAATCCGATTGCTCAGAACTCCCTCCTCTCAGCGCTTTCATCCTATTATATCAAATCACAATTGAAATGACAGTAATGTTATTTTGTCATTTTTTTATCGAATATACGCACGATGCGGCAATAAGACGGCTTTCTGGCGGTGTGTGCTAAGCCTTAGTATAGGCATCAACTTGTTTAGAGTTCATAAGATTTAAAGTGATTACTTAATCACGTTTAGTCAGATACTTAACGACTCGCGCAGATTAACTAACGCGGAGGAAAGGAAGAATGCGGCATGAGGGAGCATCATAATGTTGCTTTGACTCCGCCTATGGGCTGGAACAGCTGGGACAGCTACGGAGCAAGCGTTACGGAAGCGGAAGTGCGCGGAAACGCCATGTATATGTCCCTCTATTTGAAGCCGTACGGTTGGGAATATGTTGTTGTGGATATTCAGTGGTATGAACCCGGAGCAAACTCATCCGAATACCGTCCTTATGTGCCACTGGAGATGGATGAGTACTCCCGGCTTGTTCCGGCTGTCAACCGGTTTCCTTCCGCCGCTGGGGGAGCAGGTTTTAGGCCTTTATCGGATTATGTGCACGGACTTGGCTTGAAGTTTGGCATTCATATGATGCGGGGCATTCCCCGGCAAGCCGTTCATGCCAATACTCCAATTAAAGGCTCCGTCTCCAGAGCCCGGGATATCGCCCACATCAATTCCATCTGCCCATGGAATACGGACATGTATGGCGTTGACGCCACGAAGGTAGGCGCTCAGGCGTATTACAACTCCTTGTTTGAAATGTATGCCGCATGGGGAGTGGATTTCGTCAAAGTGGACGATATTGCAGCTTCCAGCCTTTACGGTATACATTTGGACGAAATCCGATTGATCCGAAAAGCGATTGACCGTTGCGGACGACCCATGGTGCTCAGCCTCTCCCCTGGCCCAGCGCCTTTGGACGAAGCGGAATTCTTAGTGAAAAACGCAAATATGTGGCGAATGACGGACGACTTTTGGGATCGTTGGGAGCTCCTTTACCGAATGTTCGAAAGATGCGAGAAGTGGTTTCCTTATTCGGGACCCGGACATTGGCCGGATTGCGACATGCTTCCTCTGGGCCACATCGGGATCCGCTCCGTCGACGGTGATCGCTGGACAAGATTTACCAGTGATGAGCAAATCACCATGATGACGCTTTGGACGATATTTCGATCCCCCCTTATGGTCGGTGGAGAGCTCCGCGATAACGATAGGTGGACCCTTTATTTACTTACCAACGAAGAGGTGTTGCAAGTCCATAAAAATAGCCGCAATAATCGGCCGCTGTACCGCGACGGCTATTGGTCCTCTTGGATTGCCGATGATGCAGATGGAAACATTTATTTAGCGTTGTTTAACCTAAGCGAGGTGTTATTGACCTTCCCGATTACCTCGGAATGGTTCGGGCTCTCTGACAAATTAAAAGTGAGAAATCTGTGGCAGCGCACGGAACTGGGGAGCCTCCATGATAACATCATGATTCCCATTCCTCCGCATGGCGCCGCGTTATTGAAAATTTATCCGTAGGTTAGCGAATTTCAAATCTTGAGGGGCAACTGAATTTTTATACGACGACTCTTTATTTATATGCCCTAGAACATAAAGGCGTCTAATCGGGCGCCTTTCGAATTGCGAATAAGGCGGATGCTTTTCGTCATTCAACTAAGTAGACCTTCTCGCCAACATTCAACTGTCCCGTTTTTTTAACTGAAGCATACACGCCAAAATTCAAACCCATCTCCTCATTAACCTTTTTGAGCAAAGAAGCATCTCTTTCAAGCGTATCGGGGTGGATTGTAATCATGGAACAGCGGTCGCAATAAATATCAACTTGCAATTCTGTACTGCCTGCCAGCAATCTCTTTCCTATCAAATCGCTTTCATTGCATATGCTTTCGTCTAACGTTACAACTAAGTTGGCTCTAAACCGGCGTTTATCCAAACTCTTTCCCCACAGCGCTTCAAGTTTGCGCAATTCAGCATCTGTAACAATCAGAATGCTGCCCATATCGACAGCCATTAGGTCAGATTGCTGCGTTTTACAGCTCAGCATAGACATTTTTTTCTTGGTATACTTTTGCATTTCAACTAATAAATCATCATCCCAATTAAATATTGTTCCGTCTGGTGATGTTATATTCACGTTGAGGAACTCCTCATCCGCGCTCTCGCTAATGAGTTCCGCCTTATAACTGAGCATGCTAGGGATATCCCGCGCAGTGAAGTAGCTGTCCCATCCTTCCTTTGTTTCATCTATAAAAGCATGGCAGCGGTCGCCATATAAACCATATGGCTCGATTCTGATCGTTTCTACACTTTCTCCCGCTAACGATTTTACGGGATATCTGTTTATTTCACTAATGCTCCCAATTGATTTTAACGTCAAATAGACTACCTCTTTTCCACACATTTGCCCATAGAGTAATTGCTGTGCAGCGTGTTTATGCTTCGTGTTTTCCGCGTCGGAAATAACTGATCGTGACCAATATTCCAATGGATATCATTGCGCCGAAAAGCGTCATAGACATATCTTTCTGAGAATCCAGCACATCTCCCTGAACGCCAAGATATTCCTTGGCAAGCGTTTGAGAAGCCACCAATACGACACCCATTTCTCCGATTTCAAATAATGCGCTAGACATCATAATGATTGAAAATGTGAAGGTATACAACCATTTACGCTGCAGTCTCAATAACGCCGCAATAAATTCCCTAACGGGATAAACAATGAACAGACCGAATGAAAAGTGGACAAACCAATCATAAATCCCCCTCTTCATCCCGAAAAGGTTTTTGGCCCATAGATCCAGCGGCGTATTTTTGTACGCATAATGCGCGCCAATCATATGCAATATGCAAAATAAGGTGATAAATAAATAAGAACGATTGCTGAACTTGAAGAATCGATATAGGATCGCAATTGCTGCAACTGAAAGCAGCAGAACAGCATTTTCGAGGAGCCAATCTCTCATGTTCACGGGAGATATGGCAAGCGCCCCCCAGGCTAGAACGAATACAGCAATCATAAAATGCAAAGGCCGATTTTGTCTAAACGAAATTTCAGGACTCATTAGTTGCCGTGACCGCGTCCATCCACGCCGGCTATGTTTGGAAGAGCGAAGCATAATGAAATTCACCTCATAGACCAAAAGTTTAGTTTGTATTTGAACCTATCTACTCACCAACTTTTTTATAATGCCCATGAAATCCCATATTACCCCCCCAATATTACTTGATAAAATTGGAAATTTAATCAATAATATTAAATGGAATATATAGAGAAAAGCGATGGTAGCTTATGCAAACAATGAAATGGCTTATGTGGCGAATCGGTGTCTATAACAACACCGCCTATCGTAATAAAGGGCAGTACATTTGTCCCTCTCCGATTTTTCGGCAATGCGCTTGGATACGAGGTGCTGTATCAGCCTTTACGATTGATGAAGCTGGCGTTGTCACTACACTAGATATCATTGCGCATCCCCCTAATATTAAAGGGCAAGTAGCCGGGGAATCGGAAACGGTCTATGGTAATCTTGATATTTTGCTCAACGGGCGAGAACAAGGCGTGCTACGTACAAAGCGCTCCAGCCGGTGCCTTCTCCTTTTATTTACCGGAAGGCGAGTTTGAGTGGTACCGTTATTATGATTCTTCGATTCGCCAGCATTTCAATGTGAATATCGACTTTTCCGTGAAAGATGGGATAACGCAATCGGACCTGCAATGGTCGAAGCCTATCATCAATATTCATGCGTCAGCTATGAGCAATACTTTGACGGGTTCTATTTATTGACGCTAAATAAGTCGATCAAAGTGACTAATGGCAAGCTTAACATCTCTCCTGAACTCGTTTTTTATCTTTCATAAGATGCCAAAGGCCGGGAGCTCTCAAGTGAGGGCTTCCCGGCCTTACCTTTTACCCTCATGCATGTACATGATCGATTAGCCCAGCCCAGCAAAGAAAATGGCAGCCTGCAACTTTGTTTATAAGTTCCAGACTGCCACTATTAAATGATAAGGAAATACGAATTTCTGCTTGTCGTTTTCCGGGATAGAGTAGGAAATGACCTTGAAATGGTTTAGCTATGCACTTGAAGCTGCCTTACGCGGTCAAGTTCCATTTCAACTCGTATCTGATTGTATTTCTCCGTATATTTAGTCACGGTTAGCACAAATGTGGAGTGGGACCAAGTAAGAGGGGCCACCGAAAGGGGCTCTCCAGTCAAGGGATTCAGCTGTTCGGGGAGGACGCCGCTTTCCATAGCTTGTTTATAGGTCCAGCAAAGTAAGTTTAACGGTTCTTCCAAATCGGACAATGTTTTTGCTCTCGCAATTTCCCATTCCGCCACCCAGAGCGTGCAGATAATCCACGGATTGCCGGGGATCCTTCCATAGTCGTTTGATACGCTGAAATAATAATCCGCTTCATAACGGGCATAACCGCCAACCTCAGTTTTCACACTCAGAATTGCTTTGATCGCTTCCATCGTACGGACAACCCGCGGATCATCTGCCGGCAGTACTCCAAAGGAAAAGAGGGAGAACATGCTGCTTTCCACATTGTAATCTTTGCTGATTGTTCCGTCGCTGTTCAGGTAAATTCCCCGCAAGAAGCGCCCCGCTTCCTCATCGTACAAATGACGCAGCATGGCCGCTTTAATCGATTCCGCTTTGTCGTTGTAACGAGTGTAGCGGATGTCATCGCCGAACAATTGGGCAAAATTAGCTGCTGCCTTCAACCCGGCATATACAGAGGAGCAGGTAAAGGTAAAGATACCTCGCCGTTCTTCCCATAAATCATAGCTTGGCAGTGGCAGCTCCAGTTCCGCATGCGTGTAATTTAATAAAAATTTAGCTGCTGGACGGATTAGCGAAGCATACAATGACTGACAGTGCTCAATCTGCTTGGTCTTCTCATAGTATTCCCACAGCGTATACAATACGAGTGCGGTTTCGTCTTCTTGAATCGGCAGCTGCACTTCACCGTTCTGGATAATCGGATGCCAGCTTGATCCAACCGAACCGTCAGGATTGTATTTGTGCAGAAGATACCCTTCTCTTGAAAGCGCCTTTTTGCAAAATTTATAAAAATTGTATACCATTCCGCCATAGCCGGCCTTAATCATAGCCAGAGAAACCAGTGCGCCGTCACGCGGCCACATATAACTGTAGTGATCGCGGTTGAACTCCAAGACGTCCGTATCGTTAGCGGCAATAATAGCGCCATTCTGATCGATTTGGGTGCTTACGACCAAGAGGCTCTTTTTGTATAAATCTACAAGCTCCGAAGGAAGATTAGCAAAATCGTCATTTTCTTTGTTTACCCAACGCTGCCAGTATACCTCGATTCGTGACAGAAGATGGTTCGGATCGTTCTCCATGACGTAATTGTTCAGTTTTTTTACATCCTGATAGGTTTCACCGACACACAACCAGTAATACAAGGTTTGCTCTTCGCCCGCATCAAGGAAAAGGCGGAAAGAGATTGTGCTGTCAACCGAACCTTGAGCAATGGTATTGCCGCCGAGCACGCCGTCCTCTGCATCACGCCATGTTCCTTCGGCCTGATTAAACCGTTTGATCCCGATACTGTATTGATGGACTCCTTCCGTAGGCGTTTTACCGTTCGCCATGATGTAAACATTCCGCTTGTAGTGGTAGACGGAATTCAAGCTGGGATCATACAGTGCGGTATCGCCTATTTCCGATTCATTCAAGTTAAAGTCGTGGTGGAAAAACAGGCGGATTTCCCGGGGTTTCGAAGACCAGTTGCGGACCCGAACCCTTTTCAAATAAATATTATCCCGTTGATGAATACCGTCTTCCATGTGCAGTTCTAACTGCAATCTATCGTTTGTGGCGCGAATGTTAGTAACCAGAGAATCCGGCTGATAGCGCAATGTCCGATTCCAATCGTCTTCATCCAGCCAGTTAAACATCTCGTCCGTCCATACACCCATTTTGCAGTAATGGCCGCCCACATGATTGAGTTGTCCTACATATGGATAATAAAGATCTCTTAAGCGAAGTTTGTCATCAAAGTTAATAAGCATTTTACTGTTTCCGATTACTAGTGGTCTAGGCATTTTCTACACTTCCTCAATTCGTCTGTTAGCATTAGTTGGTTAAATTCTGCTTTTCTTTGTGAATACCGTTGGGGCAGTCTGTTCTCCTATAAGTCTGCTTCCCTGTGTGACATATACTTCCTTGTCAAGGATAACGCGGTCTAAAACAGCCTCTTCTTCAATGACGCAATTTTGCATCAATATGCTGTTCTTAACAACCGCGCCTTTAGCGACTTTAACTCCCCTGAACAGAATGCTGTTCTCAACAGTTCCTTCAATAATGCAGCCGTTCGCGATCAGTGAATTTGTTGCTTGAATATCTCTCGTATACTTAGTGGGAGGCTCGTCCTTGATTTTGGTGTAAATGGGACCCGGCTCGAAAAAGAGCGATTCATACACTTCCGGTTTTAATAAGTCCATACTGAATTTGTAATAATTATGAATGGAATTAATAACAGCCAGATGACCTTTATATTCAAAGGCGTATACATTTAATGCATCAAGATTGCGCATTATGACATGTCTTACAAGATCGTAGTAGTTTTGCGCCACGCTCTTTTTCACCAGATCAACTAATAATTCCTTTTTAATAATGATCGTCCGCATATACACTTTGCTGCTGTCATGCTTCAGATGGTTCTCGGTCATATTCGTGACGCGGCCGTCCTCGTTCAGCTCCACCATGATCAGGTTGGCGAGGTTTTCCTCGCTGGTGTTCATTTCTTTGTAAATGATGGTAATATCCGCATTTCTCTTCTGATGGAATTCCACCACTTCGGCAAAATTAATGTTACAGATCATGTGACTGCTTGATACAACCACGTACTCCTCCGTGCTGCGGGCAAAATAATCGAGGGAACCGTAAAAATTTTGCAAATCGCCGTTAAAGCCGGGAAAATGAGTATTGTTGGGAGGTAAAATGTATAGTCCCTTCTGCTTTCTGTCTAAATCCCATTCCTTCCCGGAGCCTAAATGATCGATGATGGAACGGTAGTTGTTGTGGGCAAGGACCGCAACATTATTGATCCCCGAATTCACCATATTGGATAGTACAAAATCAATCAGCCGGTATCTGCCGCCGAACGGTACAGTTGCGGTTGCCCGCGAGTATGTAAGTTCATGTAATAGCGGCTGGTTGATACTAAGATTAATTACACCTAACACATTATTCACGGTACAAGCTCCTTTGACGTTAAGATGAAATGACCATTTTATCCCCGATCAGGGTAATTTCCGTATCATACGGGCTACCGATCCGGGCGCCGTCTTCAATGACCACGCCGGAGCCAATAATAGCTCTATGGATCACGACATCTTTGCCGATGCGGCAGTTAGGCATAATGATCGAATCTTTGATCAGGCTCCTTTCACCGACTCTTACGCCGTATGATAGTACAGAATGATCGATTTCCCCGAATACCCTGCAGCCCTCATTCACCATGGAACGGTTAATTTTCGCGTTAGGCGCAATATATTGCGGCGGGAGGTTAGGGTTTTTCGTGTAAATTCGAGTTTTTTTGTCATGGAGAGAAAATGGCGGCTCATCCTCGAGCAAGTCCATATGCGCTTCCCAAAGGCTGTCCAGCGTTCCGACATCTTTCCAATAGTCTTTGAACCGATAAGCTAATAAATATTGATTGCTTTCAAGCATAGCCGGAATGATGTCTTTGCCGAAATCGTTGGATGACAGTGGATTGTCCTCGTCAGCTATCAACAGCTCCCTTAATACACTCCAGTTGAAAATGTACACGCCCATAGAAGCCAGATTATTTTTCGGAAATTTGGGTTTTTCGTCAAATTCGATAATCCGGTCGTCTTCGTCTACATTCATAATGCCGAACCGGTTGGCCTCTTCTATCGGAACTTCTATAACCGCGATGGTAGCGTCTGCGTTTGCATCCTTATGCGCCTGTATCATCGCGGCATAATCCATCTTATAAATATGGTCGCCGGAAATGACGAGCACATATTCTGGATTATATTGCTCCAAATACCCTAAGTTTTGATAAATGGCATGGGCTGTCCCTTTATACCAATTACCTCCGTTTTTTGCGACATAAGGGGGAAGCACGGTAACGCCTCCGTTTTTCCGATCCAAATCCCATGAACTGCCGATTCCAATGTAGGAATTCAGCACCATCGGCTGGTATTGGGTCAGCACCCCGACTGTATGAATTCCGGAATTGCAGCAATTGCTCAACGTAAAATCAATAATTCGGTATTTGCCCCCAAAGGGAACGGCGGGCTTGGCAAGATTGGCGGTCAGATTGAATAATCGTTTCCCTTCACCCCCAGCCAAAAGCATGGCTACGCATTCTATTTTTTGCACCGGTTAATCTCCTCTCTGTCTCTCGCACTTGCTAACATTTACTCTTCCCCAGATTGTCGTTTGACGTCGAGACGCTATACTTTTACTTCCATTTAATCGACTCCTTTCTAGTATTTTTTACATTGTAAGCGAATTCATACAAGAAGTCAATATTTTCTGACAATTCAGAAAATATAAAATTAATGTTAACATTTGCTAGAGTTATACACTGTAAAAGCATGAGAATGGCCGAGGCCCGGCTCGGTTATATGTCCTGTTTTTGTCAATATTATTTTGAGCAGCAGCACGGTAAAATCAGCTTCTTCCTGAATAGTAGCTCCGGCCGGCACATAAGGTTGAATATAGCCCGCACTCTGCATTCGCGTCCAAAAAGAGCACAGTCGTGAGAACGATGTGCGCGGGAGAATCGTGTTACGATACGGCCTGCCAGATGTATTAAATTGCGAAGGAGCCATTCAGATGCAAATGAATTGGACTGCACAGCAACAGAGGCAGCTCGAACAGCCCGCCCCTTTCATATCTGAATGCCAGCCCGATCAGGAGATCAAGCCGATGAATGCCTGGCTCCCGCTCGCTTCGCTTGAAGAGATGGAAAGCGTGCATTATGACGCCCTTATTATTGGCAGCGGCGCGGGAGGAGGCGCACAATTGTGGAGGCTTTCCCAAAACTGGAAAGGGGAAAACCACCGGATCGGCATGATTGAAGCCGGGGATCTGCTGCTCCCTTCGCATATCCGCAACTTACCGACGATAACGCCTGTGAATGAATATAATTATATTCTTAGCCCTGCCGTAGCGAAGCCGGTTATCGGGATGCCCGGCGCGATTCAAGTGTTTGCGCTTGGCGGAAAAATGATCTTATGGGGAATTGCCGCCGTCCGCATGTCCCCGCTCGATATTGCAGCGTGGCCTGTCAGCCAGAGCGAAATGAACATCTATTACGGAATAGCTGAACAGCATATGCATGTGACGAGCTCGTTTACGGAGGGCTCTCCTTTAAACGAGGATATACTCAGCCGCCTGCAGAAAGGCGGCTTCCCCGATACGATCCCGATGCCTATGGCAGTGGACTTGACGCAAACCCGCTATGGACAAATCCGCTCAAGCGTCAACTACAGCTCGATAGATGCAATTGCAGCCGCGCAGAACAGCGGTACACCGGTAGATATCGCCATCAACGCTCAAGCCATTCGGCTGCTATGGTCGGAAGGGCATGTGAAAGGCCTCATCGTCGCAGGTCCAGACGGCAAGCAGCGGCTGCTGACGGCTAGGCAATATATCGTCAGCTGCGGCGCTATCCAATCGCCGCGGCTGCTCTTGAACTCCTCCATTCCGAATCCGGCTATCGGGCATTATTTGACGACTCATTCCTTCACCAGACTTAGCGGCACCCTTCCAAGGTCAGAGTTTCCGAGTGCTTCGATGCAGCTAAATTCGCTCGTTCCACGAAACGCCGATCGGTTATACGAGATCATGGTACTTCACAGTCAGTGGTCCTCTCCCTATCTTACTCCCCCGCTTTCGGATGAGCTCCTCGTCACGTTAGTTGGCTTCGGCTTTGTTACGCCGAGAGTGAGCAATCTCGTCGAGCTCGGCAGCACGACTGACCGGAACGGCATGCCGAATGCGCGGGTCCATTTTCAATACGGCGCGGAAGATGATGCTGTCATTATGCAAATGGCCGCGGGTATGCGTAGCGTGGCACGCGCAATCGGATTGACCGCAGAACAAACGGAAGGATCCTCCGATGTCTGTCTCATGCCGCCCGGCCGCGACTTCCATGAAGCAGGAACATGCCGGATGGGCGTCAATCCGCTTACTTCCGTCACAAATTCATTTGGTCAAGTGCATGGCTTCTCCAACCTTTACGTCGCCGACAACAGCGTTCTGCCGAACACCGGCGGCTCCAATCCAACCCTCTCCACCGTAGCTCTATCTATACACACGGCCGATTATATTGCAGCCAACCAGCCGGATGAATCGGGTGAATAGGTAAAAGGGATGCCCATCACCGTATCGTGATAGCATCCCTATTAGCTTTGCAGCTCTCCTCCAATCAAGCGCTTCAACTATCTTGTTCATTCCCTTTCTTTCGATGAAAGGCTAGAGTCGACATTTTCGTCAACCCAGGAAGCTTGAAGAAAATCCTGCAGGACGCGAGCGAATAGCGCCAACTCGTCCGTCTTGTATTTTCCAAGAAATTTTTGGACTCCCTTTTCGATCTCAACATGCAAGTCCCGATGCAAATCGAATAATTGTTTGCCAAGCGGGGTCGTACTGAATAAAACCTCTTTTTTATTATTGGGCAGATATTCCGTTAAAATAAGCTTTTTCTGAACCAATCTGCGTGTGATTTTGGAGACGCTGCCTTTGGGAATACCGATCTGCTTGGAAATTGTAATTCCGTTCACCGGCTCCAATCGTCCGATCGCGTCTACTACGTGAAGCTCCAACACGGTCATATCCTTCAGCAGCGCTTCAATGACAGGATTTGGACAATGCCGGACAAGCCAGCGCCGCTCCTCGTCATCCTCCGCTTGAATGCGTTGCCCGATTTTCCCGGTTAGATTCATGATCTCCGTAATAACCGAGAGCTTGTCAGATTTGAGGGTTTGATTGTTTATCGATGGATCCATGACGGTCACCTTTCACTAACATTTTGAAATCAGTATAACAGCACTCCCTCATTAAATAAAGTTTCTCGGAAACAATATTGACTTACAGCTCCTTCCGCGTTATATTGTTTCCAGGAAACAATGTTGATTTGAGGAGATGATGTTTGTGAAAGCCATTCGAATTCACGCTTACGGCGGACCTGAATTAATGCAGTGGGAAGATGTGAAGCTTCCTCCCTTAAATCCCGGAGAAGTACTTGTTCGTATCCACGCGGCTTCCGTGAATTTCCTCGACATCCAGCAGCGGAGGGGCGAATTGATTCATCAAAAGTTTTACAAAGAAAAAGGCGGGCTGGAGACGAATCTTCCGATTACGCCAGGCAGTCAAGGCGCCGGCATCGTAGAAGCGCTCGGAGACGGCTGTCCTCCCCATCTTAGGGTCGGAGACCGGGTACTTTGCTTCGGAGGAACAGGCACGTATGCGACGTATGCCATAACTAAAGCCGACAGGGTCATGCCGATTCCAGACGAGCTCGATTTCGAACTGGCGGCCGCCGGATACACGCAGGGGTTTCTTGCCTATGCTTTCACACATAAAGCTTATCCGGTTCAGCCCGGAGATTGGTGCCTTATTCAAGCGGCCGCTGGCGGATTAGGACTACTTTTGATTCAAATGGCAAAGCTGCGCGGCGGACGCGTCATTGGTGTGGTTTCAACGGAGGAGAAAGGCAAGGTCGCCCGCGAGGCCGGGGCAGACGATATCATCGTGTCGAAGGAATCGGACATCTCGAAGGAAGTACGGCGAATAACAAGTGGAGAAGGCGTCAACGTTGTATTCGACGGCGTCGGCAAGGATACGTTCGAGGCTAATCTCGACAGCCTCTGTCCCGGAGGTTATTTGATCATATACGGGCAAGCTAGCGGCTTTATTCCTCCAGTTGATCTAATGACCTTGCAGGAGAAAGGCTCCCTTTTCATTACACGAACAAATGGGCTTCCTTACCGCAAGCATTGGCCTGAATTCAGCCGGGATTTCCTTAGCTGGATCAAACAAGGCCAACTAACCGTCCACATTGACGGAACGTATCCGATGGCCGAAGCCGCAACAGCCCATGCCCGCTTTGAACGGCGCGAAACGGCCGGCCGAGTGCTGCTTATTCCTTAACGGGACTGCGAGTATAATCGGCTCCAGCACACAAAAGCCGGGAGACACCTAATGGGGTGGCTTCCCGGCCTTTTTTGCTGCTTTGATTCATCTATCCCTCATGCTGTATTTATTCAATAGGCAGGATGATGTCGACGGTCGTCCCTTGATCAACTTGACTTTTTATTGATATACGCCCATTGTGTCCTTCTATTATTTTATTCGTTACCATTAATCCGAGCCCCGTTCCAGTCTCTTTAGTGGAATGAAACGGTTCGCCCAGCTTAGGCAGTTGTTCCTCAGGAATACCTATGCCTTGATCAATAAACCGGATTAATATTTCATTTGGCTGAATATTTTTAACTTGAATAAGGATTACGCCTCCATCGTCCATCGCTTCCAGAGCATTTTTAAGAATGTTAATAAAAACCTGCTTCATCTGATTTTCATCACACTTGATTAAGGGAATGTCACTATCAAATTCGGTTATCATTTGCACATTAATAAGATTGGCCTGTGCGCTAAGCAGCAGTACGATACTCTGTAGAATACTTTCCAATTTTTTTTCTTCCAGAGAGCGGGCTGCCTGCGGATTTGAAACGATCATAAATTCATTTACGATAAAATTAATTCGTTCGATCTCGGCTCGCATAATCTCAAAATAGTTTTCATAACCAAGATTTTTCGAATTTAATAATTGTAAAAACCCTTTCAAAGAAGTCAATGGATTCCGGATTTCATGCGCAACCCCCGCTGCCAATTGACCTACCACGGAGAGCTTTTCCGACTTCCTGATCATTTCCTCTGTTCGCTTTCGCTCCGTTATGTCTCTCATCACATTTTGAATCACGGGCTTACCCAAATATTTATCAATACAGATGCATGAGGTTTCGACGTCTATAATCTCTCCGTCTAATCGGATAATCTTCTGCTCCACGCATTCCGAACGTTCTTCCGTCGGTATAATTGACCGGCTTCGTTCTATCTCCATCTCATGATAGTCGGGATGTAAGAAATCAAAGATCGGCTTTCCTACCACTTCCTCAATCGTAGTTGCCCCAACTACTTTCAGAGCAGCATCGTTTGCATAAATCAAAATACCGTCGCTATGAATCGTTATAGGTTCAGGCGAAAGCTTAATGATTCTCCGGTATCTGGACTCGCTGTCACGAAGCATTTCTTCGATTTGATTCCGCTTAAAATTATTAATCTGCAAAAGTAAATAAAGCAGCCATGCCATTACAACGACAAAGAAACAGCCCTTTATCGTTTGCATTCTAGTTATGATTTCCGCATCCTTGAAAAACACAGCCAATACATTGTCTGTTATTACAATCCACAGAACTGTAATAAGTACATAGATGAATATTATTTTTAGAATGTTCCGTCTTCCATTGGACTTTTCTTGTCTGCTTGAGTCCATCATAATTCCCTTCTTTTCCCTGTAAGTTAATTCGAGCCTGTGGACGATGGGATTGTCAGGGATAGAGCTCCAATCGCTTATCGTATTTATTTTAAAGGAATTTACATTTAGTATTTTTTTACAGAAAAAGTCCTAACTGAAAAATATTATCCTTCTTTACTCGTACATCGGAAAATATTTTCCTATTACGACCGAGTATATGATAATTTATTTTCCTAGTCAATGCTAATTTGGATAATTTCCAACGATCATGCTAGGATTTAATTTTAAGTTAACAATGAACGTACAAGCACGGGTTGAGAGATAGCCGTCAGCCCCCATTTTGCTGATACATCCGTTATAAACTAAGCAGTCAGCGGCATTGTCGTTCACAAATAATTAATGCTGTAAAGCAAAAATTCCTATTCGAATTGCAGTCCATCTATTTTCTATTGCATATTGAATTGACGTGAAATATAATTTGTCTATTCAGGAAAAAATTTTCCTATATTTCGAACGGTCAGTCTCACTCGGGGGTGATGCACATGAAAATAACAATAAACGATATAGCAAAAATGGCCGGGGTTTCTATATCTACAGTCTCACGAGTGCTCAATGACAGCAAACCCGTTAATGAGGAAGTACGGAAACGGGTTATAGACGCAATCAAGCAAACCGACTATCGCCATAGCACTTTAGCGGGCGGTGTTAAGAAGAGTGAATCTTGTCTGATCAGCGTCATTATTCCGCTATATATCCATACGGTGTTGGACGAATTTATCATTGGTATCAATAACGTAGCCAATTTATACGGCTATGACGTTTTGATCACACAAACAGATGGTACCATCGAAAGCGAGCTTCACCATTTGGAGCTATTTCGCAAACTCCAAACTCACGGCATTATTTTCGCAGGAACGCCTATACATAAAAAACATGCCGACTTTATCGAAAGCACACCGTGCATTGCGATCGGCCAAATCTCAGAAATCCCTTCCATTCCTTCTGTACATGTAGATAACATCACGGCTGCATATGAAGCCGTAACCTCTCTGATACATAAGGGCCACCGCAATATTGCGATGATACGAGGTACAGGCATATCGGCCGTAGGCGGAGAGCGTTTTATAGGCTACCGGCAGGCTTTAAAGGAGGCGGGTATCTCTATGCGCAAAGATTGGGTCGTGGAGAGTGAGTTTTCCGTAGAGGAGGGAATGAGGGCGATGGGCATCATTGCAGCATCGGGTTCGCTGCCTACCGCTGTATTTTGTTCAACAGATCTCATGGCTCTGGGTGCGATGAATTATTTACTCGACAATGGCCTTCGCATTCCTGAAGACGTTTCCGTTTTCGGCTTTGACGGCTCCTACATGTCAACAATAGTAAGACCCAGACTTTCGACAGTGGAATACTCCGCTACGGAGATCGGCATGACAGCTGCCCGCAATCTGTTCAAAATGATCAAAGGCGCCACGGATATTCCGCAGCATACCAATGTCACGCATTATTTAGCGATTCGCGACAGCACGCATTGAGCTGCATAAGTAGTTCCTCTCCCCGAATGTCCTACATATAATGGCTTCTGGAGGTGAATATATTTTGCTGCAAATGCCATGGTATACAAAGGCTGTGGGGTTAGTCGGCCAGCCTGTCGGAGTGTCATTGGTTAACGGGCAAGGTGTAACGGGGGTTTTATGCAGCGTCACCGGAGGCATCGTGGTCCTGCAAGAATACTTGTACCAAAGCCAATTTGCCACCAAACAATACCCTTTCAATACGATTCAGGATATTAATTCATTTCCGGGCTGCAGCGTTCCCGGCCCTTTGTTTTAACATCCATATTTCTGGACGCAAAAAAAACGAACCGTTCAAGTCTAACTTGCCGGTTCGTTTTTTATGATGATTCCGATACAAATTAATGGGGGTTCGGCACCTCGCGGCTGGAAGACAGTCCTCCCTTAAACCGTTTACGTTTCATATTGACCACAATAATGCTGGCCGCGATCAGCGCGAGCCCCGCCGCTAAATTAATGGTTACATGCTCATTCAAGAACAGCACGCTGACCAAAATGGCAATAAGCGGAATCAGGAACATAAACGAACCGACCTTACCAGCTTCTCCGCTGCGGATTAATTTGAAGTAGACGATCCAGCCAAACGCGATAACAAAAATCCCAATGAACAGCGTATCCGCTATAAATGGCATGTTCCAGACGATATCGGACCAGCTCTCGGTAATCGAGCCAGTCCCCAGAATGACGATGCCGCCAAACGCTACTTGCATCCCCGTCATCCAGAGCGAATCAACGAGCGGCGCCATCTTTTTCGCATAGATGGTACCGGCAGCCCAGCTTACAGCTGAAGCAATGGCAAGCACAGCGCCCCATATGGAAAAATGCCCGGATATGCCTCCTGTCGTAATAGCCGCCACTCCGGCAAAGCCGAGCAGCAGTCCGAAAATTTTGAGCGGATACATCGTTTCCCCCAGCCACAGCCAGGAAAAAACGCCTAGCAGCACCGGCTGTAAAAATACGATGGCAGTGAACAACCCCGCAGGCATATACTGCAGGCCAACCGTCTGAAAGCTGTAATACAGAATTATATTCAGCAGCGAGGCAATGAGATAGATATGCCAGGTCTGCCTGAGGCGCAGCGGCTTGCGCTGCCATAAGGCAAAGGCTATGAGCAGCAAACCGCCAATGGCCGTTCGGATGCCTGCAAACAATAAAGGAGGGGAATACGTAAGCGCATATTTGGAGAGCGGCCAATTAATGCCCCACACCAGCACTAAAAAAATTAAATATACAGCTGCTGCTGTACGTGATGTTTTAGGCATTGGGAATAGCTCCTTGTGCTGTCGTTTTATCAAATGATACAATAGTTTCTTACATAAATAAAATGAATGTTAATCATAGGAGGCATATCAATTTAGTTATGACAAACTCGCAAATGCAACTATTCGTAAAAATCTCCGAAACCGGAAGCTTTACGAAAGCCGGGCTGGAGCTCAATATGACGCAGCCTGCCGTTAGCCGGGCGATGTCTACACTGGAAGCGGAGCTTGGCGTGGCACTGCTCATCCGCGACCGCCGAAACGGGATTATGCTGACTGATATTGGCAGGCGGCTGCTTGGTATGTTTCGCGATATTTTGAAATCCCATGAACGGATTGAACAGGAAATTTCCCAGGAGAAAGGGTTGGAGGTCGGTACCATCCGCGTTGGCGCTTTCCCGGTTGCCGCGTCTTATTTTGTGCCCAAAATTATAAGCGCCATTATCGCCAAGCATCCAAAGCTGGAATTCGAGCTGCATGAAGGAACGATAGACGAGGTGAAAGAATGGCTGGATACGCGTGTCATTGATATTGCCTTCATTATTCCGCCGGACGAAGCTTTTGAGACCGTGCCCCTATACAAGGAGCGGATGTACGCGGTTTTGCGGGAGGATCACCAATTAGGAAGCAGCGACGTTATTTCTGTCAAGGAACTGAGCGGCTACCCGCTGATTAGCTGCAAATCGGGCTACGAAATTCCTATTGTCGACCTGTTCCAGCGCGCCGAGACTGATTTTACGATCAAATTTATCATTAAAAATTTCAATACGGCACTCAGCATGGTGCAGGAGGGGCTTGGCTTTGCGATCTTATCGCAGCTCTCCCTTCAGTCGCTCCCGCCGAATGTCATCAAGCGCGAGCTGCGGCCGGAAGCTTACCGGGATATTCGGCTGGCTGTTCCTTCTCTGGAGGAAGCATCGCTTGCGGTCAAGCTGTTTATCCAGACGGCTCTTGCGCTGTTTACGAAGGAGAAGGATGACAGCCGCCGAGCTCTGCAATTACCCAAGACGGCTGAACCAGACTAAAGGCGAGGTCCCCCCCCTGCTTAAGGCGGTTAATCTTTGCCGCTATATTCCTGTACATTATAGGGGGCGCTGGAAAACTGGAATCTGTTTGCTTGAAGGGGGAAGTGAAGAACATGTGGAAACGGGGCCGCAAAATAGCGTTTTACTTACTCGTCATGCTTGTGGGGCTGGCAGGTATCGGAGCCGCGTATCAATGGTACGGTTCCGGGCAGGACCGGAGAACCTATCAACCTGCCGGGAAACTGTATGATGTAGCAGGCAGCAAAATGCATCTCTATACGGAAGGTGAAGGGGACACTACTGTAGTGTTAGCTTCAGGGTGGGGAACGGTAAATCCATACGCCGATTTTTATCCTTTGTATGAAGGGCTGAAGCAGCATGTGAAGATTGCGGTCTATGACCGGTTCGGTTACGGTTTCAGCGATATGACCGGCAGAAAACGGGATATCGATACGATCACCGACGAGATTCATGAGCTTCTTCAAGTATCCGGGCAGAAACCGCCTTATGTATTCGCCGCCCACTCGCTGGGTGCTCTGGAGACCATTCGGTACGCGCAGCGGTTCCCGGAAGAAGTGAAGGGTATTCTGCTCATAGAAGGCGGAAGTCCTGAATATTACAATACCAGCCCGGAGCTTACCCTCATTCCTTGGATGTACAAGGGACTCCGGACAGTGGGCATACTTCGGACATTGTATCATCTGAACGGCTTCGCCGAATGGGTTGCAGACCAAAGCAACGGGGAGAAGCTGTTGCCGGAGGAGCTGAAGGAATTGAACCGCAAAGCCACACTGCTTAGGGCCGGAAACCGGAATATGACGGATGAAATGCGCCAAAGCCGGGAGAATGCCGGAATCGTGCTTGCGGGCGGAAAACCGCTTAAAATCCCCATTACAGTAATGACTGCCGACTATTTCGGCAAGCTGGGCAATGATCAAGCATGGAAAGACAGTCAAGCAGCGCTTCCTTCTTGGTCCGTTTCCGGCAAGCAAATCAACGTGCAAGGCAGCTCCCATTATATACACAGTTATCAGCCAGGCCTTGTTGTTGATGAACTGCTAAAACTGGCCGGGCAGGTTGAATGATTCGAATAGGAGAGATTCTAATTTAATATTTGTGTGAGGAAATCTAATTTTTCCTTCGCATTATCTTTCGTTATGATATCAATACCGCTATCAATCCTTGTTTCAACCGTCTCCCCATTGATAGCTTTCAATGCGTTTTCAACACTTAAATAACCCATGTCATAAGGGTTCTGTGTCACTGTAGCGGTCAGCGTCCCCGCTTCTATGGCCTTGACCATGTCCATAATGCCGTCCGCCCCGACGACGGGAATTTTTAAACCTTCTTCTTCTGTTACTTTTAATGCCTTTAGAGCTAACGTGTCATAAGTGGCAAATACACCTTTAATATCGGAAATCGTCTGATACGTATTCGTCTTCAAAATGTTTCTCATTACTGATCTAACCTCTGCAATGTCGTCCACACGCTCAAACTGCTGCTCGACAATTTTAATTCCTGCGGCTTCTAAAGATTCTTTAGCTCCTTGTATCCGTTCATTCGCGTTTTCTGATATTCCCCCAATGAGGGCTACTTGATCACCGGGCTGCAGCATAGAAGCTAGCAGCTCACCCGCTTTTTTACCCAATGCAGGGTTATCCGTTCCAATATAAGCCGTTTTATCATTCCAATCGGCTTCCGTATCCACAAACAACACAGGAATATTGTTTTTCTTATATTCCATTAATATAGGAATTATGGAAGAAGGTTGATGCGGAGCGACAATTAGCGCTTCCGGGTTTTGTTTCAACACGTTTTTCAACAATGCTGCCTTTGTCAGAGTATTGTTATTGGCTGCTATAACTTTACCTTCTATATTAAAATCAAGAAATGCTTTATTCGCCCCTGCTTCAACAATTTTCCAATACTCTGAATCTAATCCTTCAAGAACGACAACAACCTTTGGACTCTCATTCTTGTCTATTAGCTTGACTGTTAACCCGATTAAACCGAAAAGTACGATTGTGCAAACCAATGGGGCCATCCATCTTTTCCTCATCACTTATCCCCTCCTCGCATGTTTTTTCCGGACATTCAGATTTCTATTGCGGTTCATGCATGACAAGCCCTGAAGCGAATAGAAAAGACAGTCCCCTGATCGCCTGATTTTACATCGATGACAGCATGATGACGTTCAGCCACACTGTAGCAAATAGCCAGGCCTAATCCGGATCCCTTATCTTTCGTCGTGAAGAAGGGGGTTCCTATTTTCTCCAGCAGTTCCGGTTTAATTCCCACTCCCTGATCCCGTATCTCCAGAACTACCGATTGTTCTTCAGAATATGTCTTTATCGTAAGCGTTCCTCCTGAAGACATGGCCTCGAGCCCATTTAAAACGAGATTTAAAATAAGCTGGCGAATTTCCTTTTCATCTAAATACAGTTTCGGGCAATCCCCTAATTCATGCAGCACATGCTTGTCAGAAAGCAGCGCTTCTGCCTGAATCAGTGGAAATAGCGCTATTAATATCTCATTGAGATGTTTTTGGGTTTTATCATTGACTTTATTTTTAGCCAGAGTCAGAAATTCTGTAATGATGCCGTTGGCCCGATCAAGTTCTCCCATCATTAATTCAATATGCTCCTGTGATAAAATATCACGTTTAAACTTAGACATTTGTAAAAATCCCCTGACAGAAGTCAATGGATTTCGAATCTCATGGGCAATTCCTGCTGCCATTTCACCTATTAAATTCAAACGGTCCAATCGAACCATTTCTTTCTCCAATAGAGTTCTTTCGGTTACGTCAGTCACCACAATGATAATACAAGATTCTCCTTGGATTTCTATTAGCTCTGTTGATAATAAGCCCTCACGCACTTCCTCGGACTTGCTCATATAACGAATCTTCTCATTGCGAATCGTTGTTCCGTATTCAAGACTGAATAGAACGGTATTGCTCCTATCAGAGTCCGATATAAGATGCAGCATATCGTCCGTTTGATTCTTTATCTCTTCATAACGATAACCGGTATAATGGACCCAGCTCTCATTAACATCAATGAACCTTCCATCCTGGAGAGAACGAATCGCTATCAAGCAAGGGCTGGACTCGAAAATTTTCCGAAAACGTTCCTGGGATACACAAAGGTCATCCGCTATTTTTTTCCGCTCCTCAATCTCATTCTGGAGCTTCTCGTTGGCCAGTAAGAGTTCCAATGTCCGTTCTTCCACCAGCTTCTCTAAATCATTGAATTGCTGCCTTCGCAGAGCCTCGAATTTTTTTCTATCCGTAATATCTCGAATGGAACATACATAGATGTTTTGATTCTCAATATTCGCTTCCCCAATTTGAATATCCACGGGAAACATGCTTTTGTCTTTGCGCAAGGCAACAGCCTCCATCAACTTGCCGGTAATCGGCTTAACCGAGGGAGAAATGATCAATGAGGCCTCTTTCCTATCCTCTTGCTTAAATACAGGGAGAAGGGTAGCGACATGCTGGCCTAATAACTCCTCCGTGATGTACCCAAACATACCTTTAACGGCATGGTTGACAGAAAAAATATATCCGCTTTCATCAAATGTTATAATCGTGTCTGTCAGCGTTTCTCCAATAACTCTCTCCAATGCTTCCTTTTTGCGCAAATCCAGAGTCGTGCGATCAAGCTTTTTGTTAACTTCCTGAAGCTCAAGATTACGCTCCCATTCACTTTGTTCATAATTTTTGTGAATTTTTATAAGTTGTTCCATTTTCCTTCTCAGTGTTTCAGGATGGAAGGGTTTGGTAATATAATCAATGGCTCCAACGGAATAACCGCGAAGGACATTTTCAATATCCTGGCTAATCGCTGTTACAAAAATAATAGGGATATGTTTTGATTTTTCTCTTTCTTTGATTAACTTAGCCGTCTCAAATCCATTCAATCCCGGCATTTGTACGTCCAGCACAATAACGGCAAATTCCCGCTGTAAAACATACATCAATGCTTCTTCTCCCGAATTTGCTTTGGTAAAACAATAGTTCGGGGACATGAGCACAGCTTCTAATGCTAATAAATTTTCCGGGTGATCATCCACGATTAAAATATTGACGTTTTCGGTCGATATTGCACTATTTGATTTTGCGGTACAGTCTTTCTGCGGAATCAAACTCTTCATAATGGTCAGCATATCTTGTATACCGAATCCCCTCTCTATTACCGAGACCAATAAAACCCGATAAACTTAAACTCTCATAAAACAGCTGATGTACATGATCTTGCAAAGATTTATTGAAATAAATCATCACATTTCTGCAAATAATGATGTGAAATTCATTAAAAGAGTGATCGGTCGCCAAATTATGCTGAGCAAATACAACATTTTCCCGAAGAAAAGGATGGAAAATCACTTTGTCCTGCTTAACAGTGTAGTATTCGGAAAAGGCTCTCGTTCCACCGGCTTCCAAATAATTTTTAGTATACATTTGCATCCGGTCTAAAGGGAAAACTCCATTTTTCGCCTCTTCTAAAAGAGTGCCATTCATATCTGTTGCATAGATTTTAGTTTTGTCGTATATTCCTTCCTCGTGCAAAAGAATGGCCATCGAATAAACTTCTTGTCCTACTGAACAGCCCGCATGCCAAATCCGAATAAACGGGCAGTCCCTCAGCTTCGGAATGACTTTATTACGAAAGGATAAAAAAAAGCTGGGATCGCGGAACATCTCCGTCACATTGATAGAGAAATCGGCATAAAATCTTTTCATCAAGGCAGGATCATGGAAAACTCTTTCCTGAAGGCCTGATATACTTTTTAATTTCTCAGCATGAATGCGATGCCATATTCTGCGCTGAATAAAGGGAAATGAATAAGATCTAAAATCAAAGCCGTAATAACGATACATGCCTTCAAGCAATAATTCGATTTCAATTTTCTCCAATTCAGCATCATCTTGTATTTGATCAATACTCTTTTCTTCGCTTTGCACTGTAATGGTAGTCCCGCCTATCTGTATACCCATACCTGTATTAGTGAGAGTAGTTGAATGATATTTATCGGTTTGCTGATATAATCAGAAGCCCCGGCATTAATGCATTGTTCCCTATCCTGTTTCATTGCCTTTGCTGTAAGTGCGATTATTGGCAGCTTTTTGAATTGGGGCATTTGACGAATCGCGTGAATAGCCTCAAAACCGTCCATCTCCGGCATCATGATATCCATCAGCACCAAATCCGTTTCAGGATTGCTGCGTAAGCTTTCAATTCCTTCCCGGCCATTTAGTGCAAATATAACTTCCATATGATATCCCTCTAACGCTGTCGTTAAGGCGAATATATTGCGCATATCATCATCCACAATGAGGATTTTTTTACCGTCGAGCAAGTTTTTTTCATACGGATTAGGGTTCCACGATTCAACCTGCAGTCCATGCTTTGCAGCAGATTCCACGGAATTGTGCTCCTGTTCGTAAAGCCCTGCAGCTGCCTCTTTCTTAGAGTATCGATCTTCTGTCAATGGGAACGATTTAATACTAGGCAAATACAGGGTAAAGATAGTTCCCTTGTCTACTTCACTGTTCACTTGGATGAAACCGCCTAACAGCTGGGCAATTTCCCGGCTAATCGGCAGGCCTAAACCAGTGCCGCCGTATTTTCGGCTAGTGGTTCCATCCGCCTGTTTAAATGTTTCGAAAATCATTTCCAGTTTTTCTTCCGGAATCCCAATTCCCGTATCTATAACTGAAAAGGCCAACACTGATCCCATTTGGTCAACAATAAGTTTTTCATTAAAAACTTTTTGGGACGACTTATGAATATATAGGGATACACTGCCCTTTTCCGTAAATTTAAAGGCGTTTGATAATAAATTTTTCAGAATTTGCTGCAAACGATGCTCATCGGTAAACATGCTTTTCGGTAAATCCGGATCGATCCGAACGGAAAATTGTATTCCTTTCTGGCGGGCAATAGGGAAAAATTGATTTTCTACAAATACCTGCACATCATGCAGCTGTAATTCTTCAGGAATGACCTCCAAGTTGCCAGATTCCACTTTCGCCAAATCTAAGATGTCGTTGATTAAATTGAGCAAATCATCACCTGATGAATAGATTGTCCGGATATATTCCAATTGTTTATCGGTAAGATTCCCTTCCGAATTCTCAGCAAGTATATGAGTCAGAATCAATAAACTGTTGAGCGGTGTTCGCAGTTCATGGGACATATTAGCAAGAAACTCGGATTTATATTGAGAGCTAAGTGCCAAATGCTGAGCTTTTTCCTCGAGAACCAACCTGATTTCTTCCAGCTCCGTCTTCTTCTGTTCCGAGTTTTCATATTGTTCTTCGAGTCTTTCATGGGCCGATCTTAACTCCTCTTGCTGCATTTGGAGCTCCTCAGATTGGCTTTGCAGCTCTTCTGTAAGAGCCTGTGATTCTTGCAGCAATTTTGCCACTTGCATTCGGCTTTTGACACTATTTATGACAATCCCAATATTGCTCATGACTTCATGAAGCAGCATTTGTTGAAGAGGACAGAATGTTTCAAAGGTAGCCAATTCAATGACCGCCAGTATCTCTCCCTCATACACAGCGGGTAAAATGATTAGGCTTGCTGGCGATGACATACCGGTGCCGGAGACTATCTTTAGATGATCATCCGGGATCTGATTAAGCAAGATAGACTGTTTTAGCACTGCGCATTGTCCAACAAGCCCCTCCCCCGCACGAAAACTTTCGAAGCCAATTGGTTCATGATGAGCAGCATAGCCAGCCAACTTTCGCAGCCGGTATTGATCCCCTTCACCCTCCTGCGTATAGAAGACTCCATAACTGGCCCCCACCATAGGCGTAATCTTCGTAATGAACAATTTAGCCAGGGTCTGCAAATCATCAACTTTAGAATACATCGTGGCGATTTCTGCAATTTTCGTTTTTAGCCGACTCTTTTCCTGCGCCTCTTCTTTTAACTCTATTTCCTGCTTGGCGCGTTCTTCCAAATCTTGAGCCATTCCATTAAAGGCTTCAGCGATCGCACCAATCTCATCTTTGGAAGTCACCTTAATACGGGGTAACTTCGTTACATTATTATGGGTTACGCTAGTCATTACAGATGTTACTTTATTAAGATTTTTTGTAATGCTTAGAATCAACCAAACCGTCATCCCTATTCCAATGATCAAACCTATTAAGACATATGTATAAATCATTTTGGTGGCTACATTATATGTCGTGCGGGTCCGATACAATTCGTTTTTCATCTCTTGTTCCTGCAGGGTATTTAATAAGTCTATATTTTGCAGCAGCCGTTCACGAAGCTGCTTCGAATCATACCATAGCAATTCTTCGTATTCAGCTTTCATACCCGCTTTTTTGAGCGTTAAAATTTGTTGTGTCATTTCAGTATAAGTTCCATAGAGTGCTGTGAATTTTACAATTAATTCCTGAGACTTTTCACGAGTGTCCATCTTCTTTAGGGACTCAATGGCCATGCTGGTATTCATACGGGATTTTTCCATATCATTCGTGAAATCTTGAAGGAGATCATCTGGCGGATCGGAAGTGAGCCCCTTTAATCCTCTGTCCAAATTGGCAATCTCGTACTGAATGGTTGAAGTCATACTTACCCTTTCGGATAATTCCTTGACTACGACATTCATTTTTACTGTTATTTGATCCAGCATATTTATTAAAAACGTCACGAGGATAATTATGATTACTAAAAAAGAACCCAATCCTAAATAAAGCTTTGTTTTGAATTTCATATAATCTCCATTCTACTTAAATGTCTGCAAATTATAATTTAGGGGAATGATAGGCTATGGGGTCAACGTTGAAGCAAGATGGATGGCGCGAGGAGATTCGTAAAGCATTACGTTTAATTATAATTATAGCAGAATGAAAAATGAATAGTTATTTCAAATTTAACATGTAATTTACAAAAGCATGACGTGAAATTGAGCGCCTATTCGTCTCCTATAAGCATTATAACAGATTTCTCTTTTATAGCATCACTTGGAAACTCACTTGAAAACTACAAATATACTTAAATATGGTTTTTTTTAACTATTCCTTGTGAGCTTTCCTTCTCCAAACCTGCGAGAATTTCAACTTTTCTTAGGGTTGCCTCAGGCAAACAAAAGCACAATATTCCTTGACAAGAATATTCCTAATGGAGTATATTCGGTTTATGAACTTAATCTTATTCGCTCTCGCCTAATCAATACTAAAATCAAGTTTGGAGGAATTGTCATGACTGAAAGCCAAGCAGCAAACACAAATCCCATGAACACAGAGGAAGGAAAGTTTGTTATCACCCGCACTTTCAACGCACCGCGTGAGTTAGTGTTTAAAGTATGGACGGAGGCCGAGCACTTGATGCATTGGTGGGGACCTACGGGAATGTCACTTGAAGTAAAGAAGCTTGATCTGCGCCCAGGCGGGATGTTCCACTATGGCATGCGCTCCCCTGACGGCCATGAAATGTGGGGCAAGTTCGTTTATCAAGAAATCGTTGCACCGGAAAAAATCGTCTTCATCAACTCCTTCTCCGATGCAGAGGGAAATACGATACGTCCCCCATTCAGTTCTGAATTTCCGCTTGAAGTGATGAATATCGCAACGTTCGCCGAACATGAAGGCCAAACCACTCTTACGCTTCGGGGAGGCCCTCACAATGCAACTGCTGAGGAGCACGCGTTCTATAAAGGTATGTTTGAATCCATGCAGCAAGGATTTGGCGGCACCTTCGATCAGCTCGACGCATATTTAGCGAAAATCTAAGGTACCAGCGCTTGGATTCCATGTTGAACATTAAAAAAACAAAGCACAGGAGATCACACCTCCTGTGCTCTGTTTTTAGAATCCAGCGTAATGGCCTTATTTGTGACAAGTGCGATGTAAGCTCAGTCTTTGCACGACGGAGCTTCTCAGCACTTACACTTCACCCGCCGTATTCGAATTCTTTTTTTACATTTGGGTCTACATTTCTTTCTCCTTTTCTTGTCCTTGTCCTTATCCTTATCTTTGCTGAATCCAACGTCCACGGCAGTTATTGAGGTGATTGTTATATAGCTAACGACACCTTTCACATTTATAACGACACAGCCATCTACAATACCTAAAAACACTCCGGTACGAACTGTTCCGTCAAAATGAATTCGAATATTGGGAGTACCTACTCCAATCTCTGATAGAATGCAATGAAAGCGACTATTTTGGCCGCAGCTTTTTTCCTCTGATCTTTTACTTCCGTTGCTTTGACTCCCCGAGCTTTTACTTCCGTTGCTCCGACAATCCGAGCATTTACTTCCGTGGCTTCGACTCTTCGAGTTTTTACTACCGTGACTTCGGTTCCTTGAGCCTTTGCATCCCCCTTTGTTCTTCATTCCTACCATCTCCTTTCATTAAGAATTGATATTATCATATGGAAATTGATAGAGTTCCGTGTGTATATTTTTAATAGAATATAGAAATAAAAACCTGTTTCTAATAAAAAATAATGGGCTGGTACCGCATTAATACGATAAAAACACTAACAGCTAACATATTATTTGCAGCAGAAGGAATGAAGTTTTCTAGTTTAGTTTATCAATAATATTGGAGAGCGGATTTCATAAAGGATTATCGATTGCCGCTAGCGAATGTATAGCAAATAAATTCATAAAACGAAACTGGAGAACACAATGACCTTCCCTATTTGGATCAATCTTGGCTTTATAAAGCTGCATCCTCATGCAGTATTTGAAGCGCTCGCTTATTTTATCGGCTTTCGAGTGTACCTCTACACCCGCAGCAAAGATAAGCTTCCGATTGTGCAGGGCATGTGGATCATTGTCGGAGCCATTCTAGGAGCTGCCATCGGGTCTAAAGTGTTGTACTGGCTGGAGGACCCCGTGCGGACGATCGAAAACTTGCGCAGCTACACCTATTTAATGGAGGGAAAAACGATAGTCGGCGGTCTGCTGGGCGGACTGATCGGTGTGGAGTGGATGAAGAAGAGCGTCGGCATTACCCGTTCCACTGGCGATGATATGGCACTGCCGATTATTGTAGGCATGGTTATTGGGCGCATCGGCTGCTTTATGACCGGGCTTACTGATCATACCTACGGCACGCCGACAACTTGGATGACAGGCATTGATTTTGGCGACGGCATCCTTAGACATCCGACACAGCTGTATGAAATGGCTTTCTTGCTTCTGCTTGGAGGGTTGCTCTACCGATGGAAAAAAAGAGACGCATTTCCTGACGGAGCGATTTTCCAGCTTTTTATGGCGGGGTATCTCTTGTTCCGCTTGGCCGTCGATTTTATAAAACCAACCCCTCATCTTTATCTCGGGCTTAACAACATTCAGCTGGCTTGCCTCACAGGCTTAATCTATTACTTTGCTTTGATATACAAGTGGCTGGGACAGCCGCTGCGCTCACATAGGAAGGAGTTGTAACGATGACAACGAAAAACAGACCCTACATTTTCTACGAGCTGACGAACAGCATCTGTTCGAAATGCTTGCGCAAGGTCGAAGCTAAAGTCATCATAGAGGACAATCAAGTGTTTCTGCTCAAATATTGCGGACAGCACGGACGGGAAAAGGTACTGATTGCAAGCGACGCCGCTTATTATAAGAAATGCCGCGAATTCCTGAAGCCTGCGGAAATGCCGCAGCACTGGAACACACCGATCCGTTACGGCTGCCCCTATGATTGCGGACTATGTCCTGATCATGAGCAGCATAGCTGTCTGACGCTGCTCGAGGTCACAGACCGCTGTAATCTGCAATGTCCGATTTGCTATGCAGAGTCCTCCCCGCATAAGGACTCATGGCGCTCACTGGAGCAGATCGAGAAAATGCTCGATGCCATCGTCCGCAACGAGGGCGAGCCCGATATTGTGCAAATTAGCGGGGGCGAGCCTACTATTCATCCGCAGTTTTTCGAAATACTGGACCTCGCCAAAAGCAAGCCAATCAAGCATATTATGGTAAACACCAATGGCCTCCGCATAGCTCAGGACCGCAGCTTTGCCAAGCGGTTAGCCGAATATATGCCCGGCTTTGAAATTTACCTGCAGTTCGACAGCTTCCAGGAGGAGGCGCTGCGGGAGCTTCGCGGCGTTGATCTGCGTGACGTTCGCCGCCGGGCTTTAGAGCATTTGAACGAATTCAATATCTCGACCACGCTGGTCGTTACGCTCAAAAAAGGACTGAACGACCATGAGATCGGCGACATTATTCAGTTCGGCCTGAAGCAGCCCGCCGTACGCGGTGTCACCTTCCAGCCTATCCAAGCGGCAGGACGATTGGAAGATTACGATCCGGCGAAGGACCGCTTGACCCTTAGCGAGGTGCGGCAAGGAATCATTGACCAATCGGGCATTTTTCGCTCGGAGGATATTATTCCGGTGCCATGCCACCCCGATTGTTTGGCGATGGGCTACGCCTTGAAGCTTGGCGGGGATGTGCTGCCGCTTACCGGCTTAATGGACCCTCAAATATTACTGGAGGGCGGCCGCAACACGATCGTGTTCGAGCAGGATCAAACCCTTAAGTCAAAAATATTCGAGCTGTTCTCGACTGCTCATTCCCCTGCCTCTTCAGCGCTTTCGCTGAAAAACCTGCTATGCTGCTTGCCGATGGTCGCCGTGCCTGACAACATTAGCTATGATAATGTATTCCGTGTCATCATTATGCAGTTTTTAGATCCATACAATTTCGATGTGCGCTCCGTCAAAAAATCTTGCGTTCACATCGTACACCCCGATGGACGAATCATTCCTTTTGACACGTACAATATGTTCTATCGCGGTGATCAGGAGAAGAAGCTCGTAGAGCTGAGAAATGAATTTGACATGCGCCCGGGAGGTAAAGTCAATGAGTGGAATGAGTGATGAGGATAACAAGCAGCCAGGCGTATCGCCTTCCGGCAAATCGCCTGGCCATATCAAGCAGGTATGGCTCGGAATCGGGCTGTTAGCCGCGCTGCATTTATTGCTTTTCCTTTTTCCTATCGCCTTTTTCTTTATCAGCGTCGCACAAATCATATACCTGATTCCTGCTATCCTTATTTTCCGTAAAAAGAGCGGGATCGTTCAAGGATTGCTGATCGGCGCCGGCATTACTTTTCTGTTGAACGCTGCCTGCTTTGGGCTTGTGATTAGTGGGAATTTATCTCTATAAGCCTTGCTAAAACAGCCGCTTTAGATCCTTTCTCCGACTTCTTGTTTGCAAGCTGTTGAATGGAAAGCACAAGAGGGCCGTAACAGGCCCTCTTCTTGGCAACCTTTCACAACACCAAAACAGAGGTATTCTTTTATGGGGATAAAAATGAATAGCCGTTAAGGATTCAATTTATCGGCAAGGAGGGATATTTATTAAAGCAATTGTAGCAACAAAATACGGATCACCGGAGGTTCTTCAGCTCAAAGAGGTCGAAAAACCTGCGCCCAAAGACAATGAAATACTGGTTAAAGTGCATGCGACAACCGTAAACGCCGGGGACAGTAGAATGCGAAGTTTTACAGTCCCCCCCATGTTCTGGCTCCCCGGTCGAATCGCTTTAGGTTTCAGAAAACCAAGAAATCCGATATTAGGAATGGAGCTAGCCGGTGAAGTTGAAGTAGTCGGCAAAGATGTAACACAGTTCAAGGCAGGTGATCAGGTTTTTGCATCGACCTTCAAGGTGAATTTTGGTGCCCATGCCGAGTACAAATGTCTGCCCGAGGATGGAGCAGTGGTAACAAAACCGGACAATTTGACCTATGAGGAAGCCGCTGCTCTTTCTATTGGAGCAACTACCGCTCTGTTTTTCCTCCAAAAAGGCAGCATCGAGCCCGGAAAAAAAGTGCTCATCATTGGCGCTTCGGGAAGTGTAGGCACTTTTGCGGTACAGCTTGCCAAGTGCTTTGGGGCGGAAGTCACCGGGGTATGCAGTACTGCGAATGTTAAAATGGTGAAATCTCTGGGAGCCGATAAGGTAATAGACTACACCCAAGCGGATTTCACGAAAAACGGTCAGACCTACGATATTATTTTTGATACGGTAGGCAAGACTACGTTATCACAATGCAAGAGCTCGCTGAAGAACAAAGGAAATTATCTTCATACGGTCATGCTGGGATCAGAGATAAAAGGGCTGTGGTATTCGTTGACATCTGATAAGAAAGTCATCGGCGGGACAGCAGTCACACGCAAAGAAGATCTGCTTTTTCTCAAAAAGCTTGCTGAGACGGGCCGGTTGAAACCGGTTATTGACCGCTGCTATCCGCTGGAGCAAATGGTCGAGGCGCACCGGTATGTCGATCAAGGTCACAAAAAAGGAAATGTAGTTATAACTTTCAATCATAACAAAATCTAACAAAACGCTGCACCTGACCGCTAGATGAATGAAAAAGCTGCGTTATACGCGCCTGTACGTTCGCGCCAAAAAAGAAGCGGCCCACTGCGGGACCGCTTCTTTTCCTTCTGTCAATCACCGATTAAACGACGCCTTGCGCGATCATCGCGTCCGCGACGCGAACGAAGCCGGCAATATTCGCTCCGACAACCAGGTTGCCCGGGTAGCCGTATTTTGCCGCTTCCGCTTCGCTGTTGCGATAAATGTTGCGCATAATATCATGCAGCTTCGCATCCACTTCCTCGAACGTCCACGATAGGCGCATGCTGTTCTGCGCCATCTCTAGCGCGGAAACGGCCACGCCGCCGGCATTTGCTGCTTTCGCAGGCCCGAACAAAACCTTGTTATTCAGAAATACGTCAATCGCAGCCAATGTAGACGGCATGTTTGCGCCTTCGCCGACCGCAATGACGCCGTTCGCGACGAGCATAGCGGCCGATTGGTCGTCGATCTCGTTTTGCGTCGCGCAAGGAAGAGCGATCTCGCAAGGAATCGACCAAATGCCTTCGCAGCCCGGCGTATAAACCGCATTCGGGCGGGACTGGACGTATTCGCTGATTCGTTTGCGCTCCACTTCCTTCAATCGCTTCAGAAGCGCCAGATCAATGCCTTCCGGATCGTGAACGTAGCCGTTCGAATCGCTGCAGGCCACGACCTTCGCGCCCAACTGCTGCAATTTTTCGATTGCGTAGATCGACACGTTGCCGGAACCGGATACGACGACCGTGGATCCTTCCAGGCTTAATCCTTTCGCTTGCAGCATCTCGTTCACGAAATAGACGCAGCCGTAGCCTGTCGCCTCTTTGCGGGCGAGGCTGCCGCCGTAGAGCAGGCCTTTACCCGTCAGAACGCCTGCTTCGTTGCCGCTTCTAATCCGTTTGTATTGACCGAACATATAGCCAATCTCTCGCGCGCCTACGCCGATGTCGCCGGCAGGCACGTCAATATCGGGTCCTATGTAACGGTATAGCTCCGTCATGAAGCTTTGCGTAAAGCGCATGATTTCTTGTTCCGATTTCCCCTTCGGATCGAAGTCGGAGCCGCCTTTACCGCCGCCAATCGGTTGGCCGGTCAGCGAGTTTTTGAAAATTTGCTCGAAGCCGAGAAATTTAATAATGCTCGCGTTGACCGACGGATGGAAGCGAAGGCCGCCTTTATACGGCCCGAGCGCGCTGTTGAACTGAACGCGGAAGCCGCGGTTTACTTGCGCCTTGCCGTTATCGTCGACCCAAGGCACGCGGAAGGAGACGACACGCTCAGGCTCGGTGATCCTCTCCAAGATGCTGTGCTCGATATAATGCGGGTTCGCTTCGATCACTGGAATGAGCGAATCCAATATCTCTTTGACCGCTTGAAAAAATTCTTTCTCGCCTTGGTTGCGGCTGATGACCATCTCGTAAACCGAATGTACGTATTCCTTTGCCGTTTGCTGCTTAACCAATAGATCATTCACTTCAGTGGACGCTCCTTTTACACGATACGACGGGGAATGAACGTAGAACGAAACACGTCGTTTGCGCTTATGAATAGGGTATGGACTTATGTAAATGCAACTTACAGCAATTCGCGGCGAAGCTCTTCGCCCGATTTCGGCGACAAATAGGAGAACGGAACATCGAAAACGGTTTTGGCGCCGGTTTGTCCTTCTTGGCTCATCCGGTTAACCGCTCTTGCGTAAGCAACCAGTACGCTTGCCGTAAATTCCGGATTGCTCTCCAGCTTCAAGCCGAACTCGACAATTTGTTTCGTGCCTTCTCCGGTAATGCCGCTGCGGATAACGAAGCCGCCGTGAGGCATGCCCTGATGCTCGGCCTTCAATTGCTCTTCGGAGATGAAGGCAACCGTCGTGTCGTAATCGGAGAAGTAGTTCGGCATCGAAATGATCGTCTCCCGAATGGCATCCTTGTCCGCGCCTTCTTCCGCTACGACAAAGCACTCGCGAAGATGCTTCTCGCGCGTCGCCAGCACCGGTGTCTCTCCCGCACGGATGCGCTCGATGACTGATTGGACGGGAACCGTATACTGCACGCCGGCTTTCACGCCCGGCACGCGGCGAATGGCATCCGAATGGCCTTGGCTGACGCCCTTGCCCCAGAACGTATAGTCCGTTCCTTCCGGAAGGATGGCTTGCGCCAACAGCCGGTTAAGCGAAAATAGGCCCGGATCCCAGCCAGTCGAAATGACGCATAGTTTACCGCTTTGCTTTGCTACAGCATGAACCCGATCGAAAAACGCCGGACTCTCGGCATGCGTGTCAAAGCTGTCCACCGTGTTGAACATGCTCGCCATGAACGGGGTCTGCTCCGGAAGGTCCGTCGCCGATCCACCGCATAAAATCATGACGTCAATCTTGCCCTTGTACTGCTCGGCCGCCGAGATATGCTCGAATTTAGCACCGTACGATGCCAGATGTTCCGGCTGTCTGCGGGTGAAAATCGCCACAAGCTCCATATCCGGATTTTGCGAAATCGCCTTTTCGACGCCTTTGCCGAGGTTTCCGTACCCCACGATGCCCACTTTCAAAATTCCCATTTTTACTCCTCCTAAAATTAAGACAAAGCCCCCCCCATTCCCGCGGAATGGCTATGCGAAAATAGAGCATAAGAGCATGTGCTAGTTTTGCAGATTTTGTCGATAGCTAACCGTTTTTCAGTCATAATATCGATTTATATTAAAGAATTCAACGAAATAATGCAAATTAATATTTAGATAGTACAAATCACAACTAACCTGACATGATAGAAACGGGATACATATTCGATTTTCTTCTGCTCCCATAACGTTTTTTAACGGTTCGCGAGCATCTGGCGTGGCTCCTAAAACGAGTCGTGAACGGCAAAAAAATGGAAAAAGGCAAGACCTTTTTACACGAAAAATACATACAGTCAGCGGAAAACAGGGCTATCGGCATCCCATCGAAGAATGGTGCGGAAAAGCACCGAATGCTTACACGAGAATTCGCTCGCGGCCTGCCCAAAGGGCTGGTGGCAAGGTGCAAATCAAAGGAAATAACCTACTAAATTTGTATTTTTTATATAGTCATTTTTGTTTACTTTGACAGTGAACAACTGTGGCGCTGATCCGATTCCGGTTTTCATCCGGATATAGAATACCGTCATTTCAGTCAAACCTAACATGTGATGTTCGCTTCATATCTGAACTATTTTATCAAATGGCTATAAAAAAAATTAAAAAAAATGAAAATGACGGCTTCAGCGCCCTAAACATTCAAAATACAAAGCCATTTAGCGGTGGTCTGAGCGGCATATTGGCAAAGAAAGACCTTATGAATATAAACGCTTCGCTCCGAGCAGGCGTGCGGGGAGTCGGAACTAAAGCATAAAAAAACACCGCCAAGGACTAACAGTCCACATGGCGATGTATTAAAATGCTGCATAACGCTATTCCTTTTTCTTTTCTTCCTCGTCGCCTGTCGCTACAGGATTCTCAAGGTTGGAACTCCAATCGCTCCAGCTGGCGTTTTCCCTTAAGTGACGCAGCCTCTTATATTTGGAATGCTATCAAAATTTTGTACATAGGTTAAGTGTAGTCGATTGCACATTAGGAGAGGCGGAATCTAGTATGATTCGATATGCGGGAATGTTGGTCAACTACTTTCTTTACGCAACCCTGATTATCATTGCTATCTTGTTCTACAACTTCATAGTGAATCCAATCTTTGGCTGGGGGGAATTCGGGAAGGGGGATCAACTTCCTGCTCAAGTTTTTATCGTATTGACCGTTTCGATTGTCTTATCATGGATCGCCTACTCCCTGAAGTACAAGATTCTTAGAACCCAAACTCCCTTAAGCTTTATTCGACTCCATCAATACTTGCCTATTCGTTTGCCGCAATCCATTCATATGATAACCGTTGGTCTGGCGTTTTCCTTACTATTCACCTCGGTCATGAAGTTCCTTCTTCATCAGGGTATGTCGGAATTGGAGGATTTTACGGCTCAATACAGCAATGTACCCGCTTTTTATTTGATCGCTTCAGCTGTCCTAAACACTGCGCTGGAGCTCGTTCTTTTTATGGGCATTATGTTTAATGAAGCGCGAAGGAGAGTACCTAGCTTCTGGGCAATGCTTATCATCGCGCTTATTATTGCGGCATTGCAGCCGGGTGGGATTGCCATGCAGCTTCTTGGTATCCCGTTAGGATTTTTGTACGGCTATATGTATAGCAAATTGAAATCAATCTGGTACGTTATTCTAATCGGCTGTTCGTTTAATGTGGCATTCTTTACGATGGTAAAGACAAGCCTATTCGGTTCATTCGACGATCTGAGCGATACAACTCTAATGATCATTGCCATTGGAGCGGCGTTGTATATGATTATAAGCACGGTCTGGTACAGTTTAAGACCGGGTTGGGCAACCTAAATCCGTCTGCCGGAAATCTGTCTCTATTGCAATAACAATTACTAATAGCAAAGGCCAGAGTCCCTAGGCAAGGAGTTCTGGCCTTCATTAAGTCTATTTAGAGGATTCGAACAAGCGTTTAGCTCACCCCACATCTTCCCTCGTAGCCACAGGATTCTTCGTGTCAGAACTCCAATCGCTCCAACAGTCGGTTAACCTCTGAACATGGTTTCAGACGGATCTTACATTTGAATATCACAGCCATCAAAGGGGTGCCCGTTGTGTATGAGCCTGGCCGCATGGGCAATGGCCTTTTTCTGAAAGTCAGAAAGCTTGCTTTCATCTCCATCCCAACTGTCCAGCCACCAGAAGAAAGAGCTTATATTTCTGTAATCCATTAACAGAGGGATCTGTTGAATCATATGCCTATCCATATTATTTTGCTTCAAATAACCTGTCAAAAACTCGTTCAAAGTGGTTTCAGCTGCTCATTGTTGACTCCGTGTTGACTTGGAGCATAAAAAATACATCGCTCAAGGCATACGGCCTACTTAGCGATGTATTCAAATCTTACATACTCTTATACGTCTTTCAGCACTTACTCGTCTCCAGTCGCTATTTTATTCGAAGGATCAGAACTCCAATCACTCCAACTCCCCGCATAAAGCTTCACATTGCGGAACCCCGCCTCCTGCAAAGCAAATACATTCGGCGTAGCCGTCACACCTGATCCACAGTAGACGATGATTTCGTCGTCCTGCGACAAACCTGCGAAGCGCGCGGCCTGCTCCTCCGGCGATTTCCAGGTGCCGTCGGCGCGTTTGCCTTCGTTCCAGAAGCGGTTGATGGCGCCTGGAATATGTCCGGCCGCCGGATCGAGCGGCTCGACCTCGCCGCGATAGCGGGGAGCTTCGCGAGAATCGATCAGCACGGTGCCGGCTTTGCCCATTCGCGCTTTTACATCCTTTTGACTCACCAACATGTCATTCCGAACGACCGGCGTGAATGTGACTCCCTCTGCTGGAGCCGGCACTTCTGTGCTGATCGGATGTCCAGCCGCTTGCCAGCCTGCGAACCCGCCTTCTACTAGATAGACTTGTCCATCATGGCCGAGCCACTGCAGCAGCCAGCGCAGACGGGAGGCCATGGCGCCGCCTTGATCGTCATAGGCGATAACCGTCGTATTGCTGCCGATGCCGATGCGCCCAAGCACTGCCGCCAGCGCCTCCGGCTCCGGCAGCGGATGGCGGCCGCCTTCTCCGTTCGGGAGCTTCGGCCCGGAAAGGTCGCGGCTTAAATCTAAATAATAAGCGCCTGGAATATGCGCCTCCGCATACGCTCTTCTGCCCGCATCCGAATCGTTTAGCGCGTAACGTGCATCAACGATAACCGTGCCTTCCTCACCCAAACGTTCAAGTACCCAAGCCGCTTTTTGATAATAGGTCATTCTGCTTAGCTCCTTTAACATATGATTTCTTCTTTGATCGTTTTCTTATTGATCGCTTTCTGACGGGCGCTGCAGGAGCGGCGCAAAGAAAGCGCCCGTAATCGCTATCGCCCGCTCCAAATCATCCGTCGTCCCTGCAAAAGGATGCACGGTGCCGAATGTATGGGTCGCCCCTTCCAGCGTCGCGAAGCGGTGATGGGGCGCAGCCTTCCGCAAGATGCGGTAGCCCGCAAGCAATCGTTCTGAATCCTGTGAGCCTTGGATGAACAGCACAGGTGTCGTAAGTGACGCCGCTCTAGCCGGGATATCGAAGCGCTCGCGGTTGCGGTCCAGATCTTCAAAAAATACAGCGTTAATTGGCATTTGCTGCTTCGTCCTTGCGTTAGCCACATAGCCTACACCGTCACGCAGTACCTGTTCCCTGAATTCTTCTCCGAACAGGTTGCCGTCCGCAATCCCGTTCCAAGCCACAACGCCGCGTATCTCGGGATGCTCCGCTGCGAACAGCACGCTGTTCCCGCCTCCGCGGCTGTGCCCGACGAGAAAAATTTGCCCGTTATCCAGCTGCTCCGCCAGCGGTAACCTGTCTTCCAGCACCGCTGTAAGAATGGCCGACAGATCCTTCTGCTCCTGCGAGTATGTGTTCAACCCGAATTTATCCAGCTCGTCGAAATCCTGCTCATAAACGCCGTTATGCGAGAAGTTAAACGTAATAACCGCATAATGCTGACTTGCAAACCGCTCGGATGCATAAGGGAAAAACCCCCAATCCTTGAAGCCCTTGAAGCCATGCGCAAAGAGGAGGACCGGCTTGCGTCCTCCATCCTCCTGCGCCCGTATGTCGCCTCTAATATACACTCCCGGTTCCAACTCCAACGTAAACGTCTCATGCAGCACATTCGCATTATCCACTAGCAGCACCCTCCCCATAGCTATTTTTCATAAAATATGGTCGATTGGCTCTGACTGTATCATTGTCCAATTATCATATCATTAAAACATGGTATGGAGTTGAAACTTTATGTTGATTTTTTAAGAAGCAAGCTACACCCACGCATCGTTCGCGTATCCTCGAGCCTCCCAATAGCCCACATGCTCGCCTTCAATCAGCTCGATCCGGTTCAGCCATTTCACCGACTTGTAGGCGTACATTTTCGGCACGACCAGACGGACCGGGCCGCCGAGATCGCTCGGAATCGGCTTGCCGTCATGCATGACCGCTACCATGACGTCGTCCATGTCGGCCTGCTCAAGCGTTAACGTATCGGTATACACCCCATCACCCGAATACAGCTTCACGGTCTGAGCGCCGGGCTTCACGCCCGCCATCTTCAGCAGCTCCTTGAGCTTGATGCCCTCCCATGTGTTTTTATACACCGACCAGCCGGTCACGCAGTGAAAATCGCTGACCTGCACCGTTCGCTTCAGCGCCACAAACTGCTTCCAATCCCATTTAAACGACTTTTCAACAAGCCCGTCGATCGTAAATGACCAGTCTGCATTTGTAAAAGAAGGGATCGGCGTTACCGTGTACACGCGGAATTGCCCGATCGCGCCTCCCCCCATCGGAGGGGCGGACGCCGGCAGCGGCTGCGGCGCAGGCAGCAGCATATTCGTATCCTTTTCGATCAGCTTATCGATCGTTTCGCTGCCGCCAACGCTGCCAAGCGAGGTGCCCAGCCATTTTAGAAAAGACGGCCCCATCGTAACAGCGAGCCCAATGCCGATCGCACCGCGAATGAACGCTTTTCGCGTATAGACAGGCTGCGGCGCCGCAGGATGTACGCCATCAAGCTCGCGCTCGTTTTTGACGGTTCGGCGATTCGGCTCCTTCAGCCATTTGGCACGCGTAATCGAATGGTAAATGATATAAGGAAGACCGATCCATGTCAGTAAATCATGCACAACCAGCGCAGTGTTTGATACGCTTGGCCCGACCGCTCTGAACTGCCACAGCAGCACGCCGGAACCGAACCAGCCAAGCAATAAACCAAGAACAACTAGCACATTAAACCGCTGCCACGGCTTTTGCTTCAGCTGCTTCCAATGCTTGCCCGCAAGGAGCAGGTAATAGATGACCGGCAGAATGGAAGCAATACCGACGACGATATGGGCCCACTTGATCCATACCCGGCCCTCCCCGAGAAAGCCGCGCCAGAAGCCGCCTATGAGTATAAGCCCGGTCAATGCCAAAATAACAACAATCCAGCCGTTCCAAGCATGCAGCGAAACAAGCTTTTTCCCATAGCCCTTGCGAAGCCGTTCCATTAGTCCGCTCATTTACAAAGCAACCTCCTTCTCCCTCTTGTCTTCTGCCAAATGACCGATGCTTGCACCATCAGGCGCCTCCTGCACCGTAAACCAGAACGCGCTCCCCTGTAGACCTGACTGCTGGACGCCAATCGTTCCTCCGTACTGCTCCACCAAGAGCTTGGCAATGGACAATCCAAGACCAGCGCCTCCGCTCTCCCGGCTTCGTGAACGGTCCGAACGGTAAAACCGCTCAAATATCCGCTCTCTTTCCTCCACCGGCACGCCTTCCCCTTCATCGGAGACAGTGAAGCGTATCAGCTTCTCCGGCTGTCCGTTCATTTCTTCCGCTTCTATTAATATCAACCCGCCCTGCGGCGAATGCCGCACCGCATTTTCGAGTAAATTTTGCAAAACCCTTTGCAAATGCCGCGGCTGCATCGTTAAGCGAAGCGGACGCTCCGGCAGCTTCACTCTAAGCTGCAGGGACCTCGACTCAAACGGCTTCGTAAACCGCGGTAAAAGCTCGACAAGTACATCCTCCGCAACCGCCGGCCTCAGCTCCTCCGGCTCCCGCTTCTTCGCATCCAGCGTCGACAATTCAAATAAATCCTGAATCAACTCGCCAAGCCGGATCGTTTCGCTGCGAATCGTCCCCAAGTAACGCTTGAAGGTTTCCTCATCCTGAATGAGGCCATCCTCCAATGCCTCGACATACGACTGCACCGAAGCGAGCGGCGTCCGCAGATCATGCGCCATATTCGCAACAAGCTCGCGCTGCGCCGATTCCGCCGCCTTCACCTGCCGGAAGCTTTCCTCCAGGCTGATCCCCATATGATTGAATTGATCCGCTAGCTGCTTAAACTCCTTCAAACCGGTATGCTCCACACGCGCTTCGAGATCGCCTGCCGCAATACGTCCCGCCCCTTCTCCAATACGCCGGACAGATCCCTCAAGCGGCCGCAGCAGCATGAAATGCAGCAAACCCGACACGATGCCCGCAGCAACGGCTGCCAGCGTCAGCCAAATGAACTGCTCCTTATTCAAGAGCATATAGCGGTAAAACGCCATCAGCAAAATAATAATAAACGCGATGCTGATCGTATTGGCCAGCAGTAAATAGGTGCGGAGCTTCATACGGTTGCCCCTTTGCCATCCAGCTTATAGCCGATCCCCCACACCGTCTTGATCCAGCCCGGATCGGACGGATTATCCTCAATCTTCTCCCGCAACCGCCGAATATGAACCGTCACGGTTGTCGTATCGCCGTCATAAGCAACATCCCAAATCTGGTTAAGCAGCTGACTGCGCGAGAACACCTTCCCCGGGTAAAGGGCCAGCAAATGCAGCAAATCAAATTCTTTGGCCGTCAAATCCGACTCCGCGCCCTTAACGGTAACTCTTCTCTCCTGCGGAAAAATCGCTAATCCGTCAAAATAAAGCGACTTCCCCGTCTCCCCGCTGCCGCTGCCTGTCTCCGCCTTCCGCTGATCCTTCGCCACGCTGCCCGCTTGCACACCCGTCCTTCTCAAAATATTTTTGATCCGCAATACGAGCTCCCGCGGACTGAACGGCTTCGTCATGTAATCGTCGGCGCCCATCGTTAAGCCGAGCAGCCGGTCGGCCTCTTCGCCTCGCGCCGTAAGCATAATAATCGGAGTCTCCTCCTCCTGCCGAATACGGTCGCATACCTCAATCCCGCCCAGCTTCGGCATCATTAAGTCGAGCACCAGCAAATCCGGCTGATGCTCTCGCCACAGCTGAACCGCTTCCTCGCCGTCCGCCGCAACCCACACGGTCCAGCCCTCACGCTCCAAATAACGTCGGCACACATCCGTTATGTTCCGTTCGTCATCGGCTACTATTATTTTGGCGCTCAACGCTGGTCCCTCCTCGTTCATCCGCTTCTATCTTCTTCCTACATTATAACGCCGTTAGGACATAGATTCGACTCCAGCTGCCTTCTCCTCCGATATTCACAATGTTCTTTTACCTACGAACGATAATAGCGAACAATACTAACCATCCGAGAACGATATACTTGCTAAACCATTAGAAAACCATTACGAAAGTATTACATCTCCCATAATAGGCCAAAAAAGCAGCCCATCTTCTGAAGAGTGGACTGTAACCCAACGCCCTTCACTGACAATCTGATTAAAATACAAATGACCCGCATGAGGGGCACTTTTTTCAAAGTGTCCTTCTTGCGGGTCACGGTTCAATAGTAAGCCTGTAGATGAAATGATTGGATTGCAGACTGTAAAAGTTACCAACTGTGCTTTGGCTATATGAAAAGGCCGGTTCGGATAACTCCCACCGGCCTTCCATTCCATTAGCCTAAATAAGCGTTTGTGCCCAACGGATCAGGATGTTAGCTTGTTCAATCGTTAGGACTTTTCCGGTTTGGTCCTTCACTTGACCCATATAGTCGGCCATGATGCCCTTCGCCGCAGCCGTTTTCCCTTGAATAACCGCAGCTTTTGCCTTATCTAGTTGGGAATTCAACGATTTTGCAGCACTGTCCCATCCTTTGGCACCCGTCGCCTGCAGGAAAGAAGTTGTCACTGTCTTTAAGCTGTCAAACGTTGCCTTAACCGTGTACGTATGCGTAACCGTCGTTTTAAGGCCCGCCATGTCCTCCGCTGTGACCGTTACCTTATTCTGACCGGACAATAGAGTATACGCTTTGGCCTGAAGCAGCGGTTTAGCGCACGGTGTACCATATACGCCCGATATGACATCGGCCGCGCTGCACGTCATGGTGACTGTCTGGTCAATCGTATACGAAACCGCTCTTGATATTTGCACCACAGGTGCCGTACGATCGATTTTGACCTCAAGTGACTTGGCTTCCTCCACATTACCCGCCTTATCAACGCTGCGGTATTCGACAAAGGACTTGCCTTCCTCGGAGAGGATGACCGGTTCCGTATAAGCGGTCCACTCCCCGCCGTTCACACGGTACTCCGTCAGTTCCACGCCTTCGCCTTCGTCTTCAGCTGTCAGCGTCAGCGTAACATCCGACGTATACCATCCGTTCGCGCCTTGCGGAAGCGCCGGCTGCGCCTTCGCTGTTGTGACCGGTGCGGTCTTATCCAGCGGAGTCCCGAACACCTTCACTTCGCTAAGCTGAGGAGTATACCAGTTGCTCGGGTTGTTGTGAAGTACCGCATCAACCAGCTGCACTCTGACATATCTCGCCTTTCCGGTCAGCTTATCGGAGGTAAAACCGTAGTCCAAATTATCCGTGCGGTCCAAAGCTGCCGTAAAGTTGATGCCGTCTGTGCTTGTTTCAATTTTGTACTTCGGATAGCCCTCCGAACCTTTGTGCAGATACCATGAAATCTGAATATTGCTAAGGTTGTAGATGTCTCCCAGGTCAACCATCCACCACTTCGGCCAAGAGGCGCTGGCGGATACCCAGCTTGTGTAATAATCCCCGTCATTCGCTTTGGAGGCATGGTTGCTTTCCAGCCAATCCTGTGCATATGCGGGCTTTCCTTCAGATAGAAGAATACCGTCCTGAACCGGTACGACTACGCCTGTTGCCCGGTTAAAGAGAACTTTATCATAGTAATCAAAGGAAGCGTATCCGTTGTTCAGCGAAATCGGCAGCCAGCGCTGCGTCGAGCCTGTCGGATGGCTCGCCCATCCGAACAGCCATCTGTTCGCGTTCATCATGAACGAGGTCGCTTCCGTTCCCTTTATCGTCGATACTCCGCCCGACTGTGCGGAGAACGTCGATGAATTTCCAATCGTGCGCAGCTCTGACCAAGGACCCTCAAGTGACGAGGCCGAAGAGTACATACCCTTACTCGGATACCAGCCGGCAGCCTCCGAGGTGAACAGATAATAGATGCCGTCTTTTTTAATCAGGCTTGGCGCTTCGCGATGCTTGCCTTCATGGATTTTCGCAACTTGTCTCACCACGGTGATATAGTCGTCGCTCAGCTCGTATAAGAACAGATCGCTGTTCGTATTTCCCGCCGAAAGAATATATCCCTTGCCATCATCGTCTTTAAAGAACGTAATATCCCTGGAATCGTTGCCGTTCGGTCTGAAGCTGCCATGGAAGGTTAATTCCTCTCCGGGATTTCCCGACATCGCAGCCGCTCTGCCGAGCGAGTAGTCTTTATTATTTTCATAATGCATCCAGCCCACGACTTTGCCGGTTGCTTCATTGTACGTGAAGGACAAGCCTTCGAATTTGCATGCCGCCAAATCCGGATGCGACTCTCTTGTAAGAATAACCTTCTTCGCCGACCAGTTTTTCCCGTCTTCCGAAGTTTGGACGTTAATCTGTTTAAATCCGTCGCTATCTCTTTCATATTCATAGTAGTAATAAGTCGAACCTGCCTTGAGCGTCGGGAAAATCTTGGCATTTCCTGCTTCATCCTGCCATTTCATCTCAATCGTATTGTCATAGACTTCAAGATTATCAGGTACGGAGAACGTTTTTGCGGCAACTGCTTCCGATAGTTCAGACCCTCCCCCCGGATGGAATGCTTTTACTTTATAATAGTAGGTTTTGTCTTTAGCCAAATCATGATCGCCGTATGCAACCGCTCTTCCATCGTAAACTTCGGAGTACGTACCGTTCAGGTCAGCTGAACGATACAACACATAACGGGAAGCGCTCGGCACGGCCTGCCATTTCACATTAACGCTTGTCGCCTCTTTGGAAGCGGCGGATGTAACAACCGGCATGGCAGTGAGACCCTGCGGCGTATCGATCTGCATATCCGACGAATAAATTTTCACCTCGTGCAAGCCTCTGTACCACGTTACCGGGTTATTGGCATTGTTCGTATGGCCAAACTGACCAACAATCGTCACTTTCACATAACGGTATTTGCCCGTCAGCTTATGACTGTTGAAGGATGGGGTTCTATTAGCGCTTTGATTCACTAGAACCGTATAGTTTTGATCGTCGTTGCTGCCTTCGATTTTGTAGGTATAATAAACCTCTGAGCCATTCCACTCTCTCCAGCTCAGATCGATACGGCTCAAATCATACTCCCGTTCCAAGTCAACCCGCCATGTCGTCGGGAAGGAGGTGCTGCCGGAGTCGAAATACGTATCATAATTGCCGTCATTCGCTGCCGATGCGCCGAAGCCCGATGCCTCAGAGCTTGCGGTAGCCGGCTTGTCTTGTGATACAAGCAAATCCTTCGGCGTCTCAAAGCGGCCGGTAGCCGCATTCAAATCCCATTCGCCGGAATATTCCAGCCCCGCCACGCCGTTATCCAATTGCAGCGGAAGCCAAATGTATTGCGACTCCATGAGCGCAGTCGGTGTCCAGCGGTCGCCTACATAAATATAAGATGTCGTGTCCGCTCCGTATACGCTTACGATATAGGAGGCTTGCGTGTAAAACGTAGCAGGATCTCCGAATTTCCGAAGCGGTGACCATGCATTTTTATCCGCAAGGTTCGTTGTTGTCGCATACATGCCCTGGTTCGGATACCAGCCCGACAATCCGGAGGTGAACAGATAATAGATTCCATCCTTCTTCACGACAGCCGGTGATTCGCGCTTTCCACCCGGGAATGCGGTATACATAAACTCATCCACATACAAATAGTCATCCGTAAGACGGAAAATGTTCATATCGGCGTTATTATTCGAAGAAGAGAATAGATAAGCCTGACCGTCATCATCCTGGAACACGGTAAAGTCTCTCGACTGCATGCCCCCCGGCTGGAAACGGTTCACATACGTATAATCGCCATCTACCGTATCCGATACAGCAACTACGACATTGGCCTGATTGTAGTTGCCCGCCTCTTCCCAGTGTCCCCACAGCACATATTTGCCTGTTTTCGCGTTATACAACACCTTTGGACGCTCAATTTTGGCAGATGCAAGCTCGGGATGAGAAGCTGGCGTCAGCACAGTGTTCCGGTACTCCCATTTCTTCAAGTCCTTAGAAGCATAAATGGAAACACCCTTCAGCACAGCCGAATTATGTCCTTTATCCTCGCCGAACCAGTAATACGTATCTTCAACTTTAATGATATGGCCGCCATGCGCCTGAATCATGCCGCCCTCGTCGTCATACCAGAACTCCCCATTGCGGATCGTATCGCTGAACGCGCTATCGTTAATGACAGTGACAGCCGCTTGAACCCGCGTGCTCGCGCCCTTGACTGTACCGGCCGCAGTGAAGGAGCCCGCCGCTGCATACTTGGACGCATCGACCGCATCCCATTCCACTGCCAAGGTCGTATACAAATTGTTCGTATAATCGATCTTCACAAGCTCTGGAAGCCTCGGTGCAACGCCTGCCTTCGTCGACACCTTTAACACATCAAGCGTTCTCGGCGTTGACTTGCTGTGAACCAGACTGCTCCATTCCGCTTCCGTGATGAGCTTGAAGCTTCCTGCAACAGCTCCCGCCGGAAGCGTAAAGCTAGCCGTGTCCTTCGTCCAGCTGCCATCCGCATTCATGCTGGAATAAAGCGACCATACGCCGCTGGCATACTCGTACTTGTACCATTTGTCCTCGGAGAGCAGCTTGAAGACATGGTTCGCAGCGTTCACTTCTTCCGCAGTCGCATTGCCGCTGAGCTCCGTCCACGATCTGCCGTTGCGGCTGACCGCATAATTCAGCGTTTCAACGCCGGAAATATTTTTCTTGAAAGCGAGCAAATAACCGGAAAACGCATCCTGTTCCAAAATCGTAACCGCAAAAGCTCTCGTTTCTGAATACGCGCCTCTCTTAATCGTTGCCGTCAGCGTTACATTCAGATTGCCTTTGCCGATTGCCGGACGGCTAACCATCCCATCCGGTCTGAGATTAACGGGATGATCGGATGTCCAGCTAATCACGGTCTGATTCGCTCCTGCTTTAGGCAGCGAAAGCTTAGCCGTTACCGCATTCGCGTGATCGATTGCAAGCGCAGCCTTGTCTGCCGCTACCGATTCCTCATCGGACAGCTGCGCCAAAACTTTTACATTGAAGGTTTTCGTGTCTACCGCATTGCCCCGTTTAATCGCAGCCGTCAATACAAGCTCGGCATCCGGTTCGCCTAATGCAGGACGCGTAACCGCGCCGCTCGGGCTTATTACAGAAGCGTTGTCCGATTCCCAGCTGATCGTCGTTCCGCCCGCACCCTGAAGAGGAAGCTTCAGATCGGCCATTACGGCGCTCGTATCGCCCAGCGTCAATGCTTCCTTATCTGCCGCTACCTTAGCGGTATCCTCAGGGAAAGTAAACAATGCGATCTCCGCTGGACCAAGACTACGGTTGAATACATAGAAATCATCGATTTTGCTGTCCATGTAAGGGTCGGCGCTAAACATCGAGCGGCCGATGTAGTTCAAGGTCGTGTTGCCAAGATCCTTCGGCTTAATGGTCATATTGTTATTGCGCGCAACCTCCGTACCGTTTATGTACAGAATCGCCGTACTGCCTGACAGCGTTACCGCATAATGCATCCATTCGCCCGCGGCCTGCTGAGCAGGACTTTTTGCCACATACTGCTCGCTGCCGCCGTTTTTGAATACAAATCTTGTATCGCCGGAGCCGGAAGCAGCCGATAGGAAGATGTAGTTGTTCGTTCCCAGGCCGATATCGAAGATACGCCCCCAGGTTTTAAGCGTGTCCTGCTTGACCCAAGTGGCAATCGTCATATCGTTCGAGCCATTCAGTATGCCATTCGGCAGAACGACATGATCGTTCGTTCCGTCAAGGTCAACGGCGCCGCCCGTTCTGCCTGTCGTCCAAGCCGCCCCGTTAACTAGCGTTGCCTTCGCCTGATTGCTGCTTGCCGCGCTCGGAGAAGCCGTCGTTCCGGACGTTTCATCGAATGTGTATGCCGCCACGATGCCCGGCAGCAAAGCCGGAGATGATGGCAATACTAATACAGTCGTTACGCTAAGCGCAGGTGCTGCCGCTTCATACTTATCTACCTCAGAGGAAACCCGGTAGTAGTAGGTCACGCCCGAGGCAAGACCTGTATCCGCAAAGGATGTTGCCGTGCCGCTGTATACCTGTACGAAATTCGTATCCGGCTGTGTCGAGCGGTAAACGCGATAAGTCGGCGTTCCCGCCGCAGCCTCCCATGTGATCGTTGCGGCTGTTGACGTAACGTCTGTTGCCTGAACATGGCTTGGAGCGGCAGGCGCAGGATTCGCAATGCTGCGGATTTGAACGTCATCCAAACCTGACTTCGCCCATCTCGAGCGGAAGCCTGCCTTCCCTGTGCTCAATGAAGTATCTGTTACGTTAAAAATCAGCTTATTGTCCACATAGCCTTTAATGACGCTTCCTTCAACCACTAAGCGCATCGTATACCACTGGCCTGCGACAACAGGGAAAGTATACTCGCCAAGCGTTCCGCCTGTGCCGCTTACCTTCTTGGACAACGCGAATTTCCCGTCGCCCAATTGAAACAAGTAGTAGTTATTCGCATCTGTATAACGGGCTATAATGCCTGGAAAAGAACCGCTGTCTACCTTTTTCACCTTAGCCTCATAAACATAATTGCTATGGCCGCTTGTATCTACTGCAGCAATGGCCTCATCGCCGCTGCTCACGTAAAGCATTTTGTTGCCCGTAACGGACGCATCGTCGGCAACAGTCAATATCGCCGGATTATTAAGCGTCCAGCCCGTCGTGTTGCCATCCTGGAAATCATCCTCGAACAAAACGGTCGAAGGCGCGGCTTCCGGTACAACAGGAGCCCCCTCCTCCGCTGCGGCGTATGCCGGTAAGACACTTGAGAAAACAATTAAAAAGGCCAGCAGCAATTTAGATAATGCAGGAACTGCTCTCATCGCACTATTTTCCTCCATTCAGTTGATTTGAATTGCTTACGTAAGGAGTCCGCCTCCTTTGACATGTAACGAAACCAAATAGCCGGGGTACATGTAAGCGCTATCTCAAAGCTTCATAATGAAGGCTGCCTCATCAGTAATCGATATACCTTTGAGACAGCCTCCTAAAACCGATTATTTAATGCCTTGCTCCGTTACGTAAGCATTCCATTGTTTCGTGTATTCCGCTTGAATTTTCTCAAGACCGGCTTGTTTTGCTTTTTCCATAAAGGTGTTCAAGCCTTCATCCACGTTTTTCACAAGTCCTGCATTAAGCGGGAACAGGTATTGCTTCTCCACTTGCTCAAGCGCCGCTCTCTCCGCTTGGTAAGGTGTGTAATCTTCAGCGAAACCTGTGAATTTATCCGGCACTTGAATTTTATCAAGCTTCTCGAAGATCGCTTTTACGCCGTCATAGTTTTTGTCGAACAGCATGTACTCAGGGTTTCTCCAAGCCCAACCGTTCATGCCCTCGCGAGGGAAACCGTTGGAGTTCGAATCGCCGATCATGGAGTAGTAGCCGTCTTTCACTTCATAGTTTTTGCCTTCCACACCGTATTGCGTAAGCATGTTGTAACGTTTGTCTGTAACAAGCTTCTCGTAGAACGCAAGCGCGCGCTCTGCGTTTTTGCTGCTGGCCGGAATAGCGAAACCGTTGTGGATCGGGTGAACCGGCGTTGCAATTCCGTTTGTTTCCGGGTACGGCGTGTAGCCAAGCTTCCAGTCCGGGTGAGTCGATTGAATTTTGATAACCATATCATTGTAACGGGTAGGGTTGTCGCCAAGAATGGCAGCAGCTTTACCGCTTGTAATTTGGTCTTGCAAAGTATCTTTAACAGCTAGAACGTTTTTCACCATGTAGCCGTTATCCTGCCAACGCTTTAATACGTTCAAATCTTCTTTTTGCTCGTCTGAACCCCAGTAAGAATATACTTCGCCTGGCGTTTTGTAGTTGATGCCGATACCGTATGGAAGCGCGCCGATAGGAGCGTGTGCGATGCCTTTAAAGCGGTCCATAAGGTTTGTTTTTACGTCAGAGTTCATCGAAAGCGGCGTAACTGTCGGCTCGTTCTTCTTAATGCCTTCCAGATATTGCTCGAATGTTGCGATATCAACCGGTGTAGGCAGATTGTACTTCGCGCGAAGATCTTCACGCCATACAAAGCCGTCTGTTACATACTCTTTGTAAGTTGCAGGAACCGTGTAGATTTTATCATCGATTTTTACAGCATCCCACATCTCTTTAGGCACAAAAGAGTTAAGCGTAGGCGCCGCTACCGGAAGAAGCTCATCAAGCGCTTGGAAAGCGCCTTTCTTCGCATACGATTGGTATTGTGTCCACTCAGCCGTGAAGATCAAGTCAACCTGTTGGCCCGAACCGAGCAGCAGCTTATACTTCTGATCCCAATCCGTCCAAGATGTATAGTTGAATTTAACAGTAGCATTCAAATCTTCCAATGCCATTTTGTTAACTTGCTCTTGAATCGAAGCGATGTCTTTAGGAGCATCACCCAGCATATAAAATTGCAATTCCACTTTTTTCGAAGTATCGATTCCCGTTTTTGCTCCGCCTGCGTTCGTTGTTCCCTCTGTCTCTTTCGGAGCATTTGTAGCATTGCCGCTGTTTCCATTGTTGCTTGATCCGCAAGCTGACAGAACTGCGATTAGTATGAAGATCGATAGTAACATGGAGACTGCTTTTGCCGCTTTCTTAGTCATGTGAATCCTCCCTTTAATAAGTTCTTATCTATGTTAGCTAAACCTGGAATCGTGAATCCCTCGTCTAGTTCTAACCTTTAACGGCACCAATCGTCAATCCTTTAACGAAATAACGCTGTACGAACGGATACAGGAACAGGATCGGCCCTGTAACGATAATGGACATTGCCATCTTCGTCGATTCAGTCGGCATGTCGGAGCCTAACGAGACGCCGGTTCCCGAACCCATTTGCGCGATAAAGCTCATCGCATTAATGACGTTGTACAAGTAATATTGCAGCTGGTACTTGGTCGTGTCGTTGATAAACAACGAGGAAGTGAACCAGTCATTCCAATAATGAAGCGCCAAAAACAATCCTACGGTTGCGATGCCCGGCATCGACAGCTGAAGCACAATCCGGCTATAGATCGTAAAGTCGTTCGCTCCGTCGATTTTAGCGGATTCAATAACCTCGTCCGGCACTGCGGAGCGGATGAAGTTTTTCATCAATATAATAAGGAATGGAGTCATTAGGCCCGGTAAAATCAATACTTCAAGTTTGTCCGTAAGCTTGAGATACTTGGTAATTAAGATGTACCAAGGCACGAGTCCTCCGCCAAACAGCGTTGTGAAATAAATCATGAAGGAGAAGAAGTTCCGGTATTTGAAATCTTTGCGCTGCAAAACGTAACCGGCCATCGTCATCAGGAACAGCCCCAGCGTCGTTCCGATTACAGTCGTAATCGTCGTTACGCCGTATGCCGTCAATACCTGTTTAGGAAAACGGAACACCGTCGCATAGCCCTCGAAGGAAAATACAGTCGGTATGAGATGGTAGCCATCTTTAATGATCGCTTCATTCTGCGTGAAGGAAGCTGAGATGATAAGCAGGAACGGAAACAGGCATGCAACGGTTGCCAGCAGTATGACCACAAATGCAATCAGTCTAAACCACTTCATATAATTGTCTTCTTTGATCTTCATAGGTACCTCCTACTGTGAGCTGATCGCTTAGAACAATGCGTACTCGTCATTGATTTTTTTGATGATGTAGTTAACGGTCATGATCAGTACAAAGCCGAACAACGATTGGTAAAGGCCCGCTGCCGTCGACATTCCGATATCGAACGTTACTTTCAGTGAACGGTATACATACGTATCGAGAATATCTGTCGTATTGTACAGGACGCCGTTGTTGCCGATCAGCTGGTAGAACAAGTCGAACTGGCCTTTCATGATGCTGCCTAATGCGAACAGCAGGAGCATGACGAAAGTCGTCTTCAGCATAGGAACCGTGATGTACCAAATACGCTGAAAAATGTTCGCTCCGTCGATTTTGGCCGCTTCATAATATTCATCGCTGATCCCTGTAATCGATGCCAGGTAGATGACCATGCTGTAGCCGATATTTTTCCACAGGTAGAAAATAATAATGAGAAATATCCACACCCAAGGTGTATTGTATACGTCGAGCGGTTCGTAGCCGAATGACTTCAGCGTCGAGTTCAAGAATCCGCTTTCGTAGTTGAACACGTTGTATACGATAACGCTAAGAATAACGAAGGATACGAAGTATGGAAGAAACATGATCGATTGCGTCAGCTTCTTAAACCACTGCGTGCGCAGCTCGCTTAGCAGAATCGCCAGCGCAATCGCGAGTACGTTTCCAAATAGAATGAACACAACGTTGTAGCCGACCGTATTTAAAGTTAGTTTGGCAAGAACCCCCGATTGCCACAAAAACTTGAAATTGTCTAATCCAACGAATTGGCTGTTGAATAAGCTTGTGTTGAAGTCGAATCGGGTAAAGGCGTAGTAAACACCGACCATAGGTACATACGAGTTAATTAGGAAGAAGATAAGTGCCGGCAATAGCATAAGGAAAAGGATGCGGTTCGTCACAAGTTCCTTAAGCACTCCATTTTTTTTCAACATGCAGATGATGTCTCCTCTCACAGCGTTCTTTTCTTTTTAGTGTTGTCTGCTCTGTTCTCACTGTACGGCCCGCGCGTTTCGGGTGAAAGAGTAAAGAAGCAAAGTCAGTGAACGAAATAGCGAAATGAAGAGTGAACGATTTAAACTTTTATGTATTAACAAGCCATTTCACGCAGGTTAAGCACAAAAAAAACCACGATACCGTTAGCTCGAATAGGTATTCGAGACTAGCGGCTTCGCGGTTTTTAGGGTAAAATGCTATACTTTCTGCAAGATCATTACGCCATGCGGCTCAATTTCTACCGTTGCGCTCACCTGGCGTTTCGTTAATAGATCGAAATAGACCGCATTGTCGAGCTCGATGGCGGCTTGATGGCTGTTATGATTCAATACGAAGGTATAGATTTGATCGTCCTTGACGCGCTGCGCTAATTCAACGCCCGCTCCCGCAGCGAACGGAGCAGCAATCTGATGCTTTTCGCACAAGGTACGGATAAAGTCTCCCAGCAGCTTTTGCTCAGGCGCCGTTGCCACGTAGTATGCTTCACCCTTCCCATATTCATTCACCGTCAATGCCGGCATTCCCGCATAAAAATCAGTTCCGTACGTGCCCAGCGGCCGGGCGCCTTCCAAGTGAAGAAGATCGCAGAGCAAGCCACACTCGTACTTGCCTTCGACATGGCCGAATGCCTCGCCTATTTCGATACTGTTGCGCATTTCCGGAAGCAGGCTGTCGATTTCTTCTACCCATAGGCCTAGAAGGCTGCGAAGCTTGCCCGGATACCCGCCAAGCGTGACCAGATCGTTCTCGTTCACAATTCCGCTGAAGAAGGTAGTAATAAAAGTCCCGCCGCTCTTCACGAACGCCTCAATACGCTCGGCAACGCCCGGCTTCAGCATGTACAGCACAGGAGCCGCGAGTATTTTGTATTTCGAGAAATCGCTAAGCGGACTAATGACATCTACGGCTACGTTCTGATCATAGAAGGCTTTGTAATACTTCTGCGCCTGGTCCAAATAGTTCAAATCGACGCTTGGTCCGCTTGTAATCTCTACTGCGTTCCACGTATCGATATCAAATAACAGCGCCGCCTCGGCATGAATCTCCGAGTCAAGCAAACGATCGCCCAGTTCGCCCAGCTCCCGCCCCAGCGCCGCACATTCCCGGAACACGCGCGTATCCTCATGGCCGACATGCTCGATAACCGCTCCGTGATATTTCTCGCATGCCCCGAAGGAGCGGCGGAGCTGGAAGAACATAACCGTGTCAGCGCCATGCGCAACGGCCTGATAGCTCCACAGCCTCATCACGCCCGGACGCTTTAAGCTATTATACGGCTGCCAGTTTTGCTGGCTCGGCGTTTGCTCCATCAGCATGAACGGCTTGCCGTCCTTTAAGCCGCGCATGTAGTCATGGCGCATCGCAACGTTGCCCATCGGCTCATTCATTTGCGGATAGCTGTCCCAAGAGACGACATCCATCGCTTCCCCCCATTTTTTCAGATCAAGGCCGTTGAACAATCCCCAAATGTTCGTCGTGATCGGAATATCCGGCGTAACAGCTTTCAGCTCCGCATACTCTCCTTGATAACAACCGAGAATCGAGTCGGACATAAACCGTTTGTAATCGAGGGCCATCGGCTGAAAGTTGCGATTATCGCCGTTCAGATTGGACGGGGGCACAATTTCCTCCCATTCATAGACGGTATGGCCCCAGAAGCTCATATTCCATTCGGCGTTCAGCCTGTCAATCGTCTCATACTTCGCCTTCAACCATTCACGAAACTCCGCTGCGCAATTGCCGCAGTAGCAGTGCGTGCCGTATTCGTTATTAATATGCCAAACAAGCAGCGCCGGGTGATCCTTGTACCGGTCGGCCAGCGTGCGTGCCAGCCGGCTCGACAAACGGCGGTACGTCTTGCTGTTCGGGCAGAAGTTCGTGCGCGAGCCATGCGTGCGCTTCCTGCCGTCAACATCGACCGGCAGCACATCCTCGTATTTCCGCGACATCCACGCCGGCTGCGCAGCGGTCGAAGTGGCGAGGCAAGCATAGATGCCGTTATCCGCGATTAAATCCAATATTTTGTCCAGCCATTCCAAATGGTACGTATCCTCCGAAGGCTGCAGCTTCGCCCAACTGAATACGGGAAGCGTCACGACATTTATTCCAGCTTCCTTAAATAAACGCATATCCTCATGCCATATTTCCTCCGGCCATTGATCCGGATTATAGTCTCCCCCATACCAAATCTGTTTCAGCTTCGAACTAATCATTGTTTCACTGTCCCTTCCGCTATTATCATGGAATTCCGTGACATTCTAACGGATAGATCGGCGGTTTGTCACTTTACTTCGGGCATTTCGCCAATAAATTCACTCGTGTATGGAATGTTCACCCTGTAATATCAGGTTCATTCACCTGTATTTATTTGGTTCATTGCACCCAGCGCCATGTGAAGATTATAATGATGAAGGTATCAGCCTCCAGCCTCAGTGAAATATTCTTACTAATTCCCTTGAGGCCTATGTTTGGAGGTAAGGCACATCATTATAGAAACCGGTTACATTTTAAAAGCAGCAAAGCTATTAGCCTAGAGGCGCTTCAAATATATAGAGGGGGAGCATTTATGTCAGCAGTTCAACTCAATAACAACGGGAAATTGTATAGTAAGCTGCTGTTCACGATCACCTTGTGCATTGTGCTTACGCTATTAGTATCCTCCTTGTTCTATTTCTTCACTTATATGCAGATCGATTTGAAGAAGGCTTATCAGTCCGACCTCAGCAATTTAACCCAAACCAGCAAAGAAGTCATCAGCATGACCGAAAGCGCGCAGTCTCTCTCCTTCCAAATGTACCGGACGTTCACCGTATCGAAGCTTATGTTCTATACCGAGCCCAACATTTACGACGTAACGGCTGCGATGAACGAGCTGAACAATTATTTAAGCTCGATGCCTTTCATTGAATCCATCTATGTGTACAATTCGGCGACCGGCCAAATCTATGTGGCAAGCAGGCAAGGAGAAGGAGGCACGTTCAGTAAAGAGGAGCTTGCGGATAAGGGAATACTCGATATTCTCGCCAATTATCAGCAGTACCGTCCGTTCACGCCTATTCCAAGAACGTACACGACGGTTAGCTTAGCAGGGGAACAGCTAACGAAGGCTTACACGTATTTAGGTTATGATGCCGTCGGCAAAACGAATAAGCTTAATTCCGCCGTTATTGTTAATATTTCATCCGCTTGGATCAACAAAGACATCGGCGTGAATAAGAGTGAAGGCGAGGGTAAATCGTTTATTCTGGACAATCAGGACCGTCTGCTGTCAGGCGATTCCCTTATGCCCAAAAAACTAAGCGATAAGGACAGCGCCCTGCTTAACGAAAACATTAAAAATAAGGAATCCGGCTACGTCGTTGCCGATTTCGACGGTAAAAAATCTCTGATCTCATTTACCTCACCGGATTCGTTGGAATGGCAGTATGTGCGTGTAACACCTTACAAGCAGGTAACAAAAGCAATCTATTCCATCCGGAATACAACCATCTTGATCGCTGTCGTTATTTTGGTGATCGGGCTGTTCATTTCATGGCTGTTATCCCGGATGCTGTATCGCCCTATTCATCAAATTATGGACAAGATGAGCATACTCGAAACCGAGAAACGGAACAGTTCCTATACCATCAGGCAAAATATGCTGCGCAGTCTTATACAAGGCTCGCAATCGCTGCAGACGGACGCGCAGCTTCAGAAGCTGTTGCAAAACGGGATTACATTCGATTTTAATTCGCGTTATCGCGTCGTTCTGTTAAAAATAGACCAGCTTGCCGCCTTGAAGGAATCGCGCGGCGATGATGTGCATGTCTACAGATTCGCCATCATGAACATTGGAGCGGAGATCGGCCTGAAGCATTATCGCGTGGAAACCGTCGATATGGATGCCGATTACGTCATTATGCTTCTGGGCCGTCTCGATGCTTCCGATGAGCCCGACGATGAGCTGCTTCGGGAGGTGCTGACGCAAATTCAGCAATCATCTCTCGATTATTTGAAAATCGGCCTGTCCGTTACCTACAGCCCGGAGGCTTATCAAGCGCAGCAGCTATCTAACCATTACAAGCTGGTCAAGGAAGCATCGCAGCACCGCTTGTATTATGGGCATGGCTGCTTGATTAGCGCTCAGAACATCATGTCCTTGAAGTCGAAGGAATATATATTCCCGACTGATAAAGAACGGAAATTAACGGATGCGTTAATGACCTCCAAGACGGAGGAAGCGAAGAAGCTGTTTGCGGAAATCGTGCAGGAGACGGCGGAGTATCCGATTCATGTCGTGCAGCTGGCCATTTCGCATCTAACGATGACGGTCAACCAAATTTTGTTCACGATTCAGAAAAATAACAGTCTGGACGTTGAGGCAAGCCTCAGCATCCATATTCCGACGCCGGATCATTTCGAAACCATTAACGAGATTAATGAAATCTTCTTCTCGCTATTCGATGATATCCAAACGAAGCTGTCTACGAAGCGGTCGACGAAGCAGGGCGATTTGATTCGAAAGATCAATGATCTCATTCATAAAGAATACGCCAATCCGAATCTCAGCCTAAACTGGATCGCCGATGAATTAGATATGTCCTCGATTTACCTCAGCCGGGTTTACAAGCAGCAGACGTTAGCCGCAATCGTTGATGTCATTAACAATGTGCGTCTGGAACGGGCACAGGAATATTTGGAGAATACCGATTGGTCGATCGTCGATATTGCCGTGAAGAGCGGCTATACGAGCAGTTCCTATTTCCACCGCATGTTCAAAAAGAGCTTCGGCGTAACGCCTTCCGATTTCCGGAAAATGAAACTGGGCTGACCCCCTGAACGAGCTTCCTATACAATAATAGCCCTCCAGCATCGATCGTTAAATGGAGGGCTATTTCTTTATGCGGTTTCTCTGGTAGTAATTCGTTTGATCTGCATGGCGATGTAAGCGATCTCCGAATCATACAGCTCGAAATCATACTCCTGCAGCACATAACGGCCAGCCTTCTGGGCGATGGAATACGATTCACGGTATCTCTCTTTTATGATGCGGATCATCTCGGGCTCCAATTCGTGGAAGGGCAATTCGGACTCGGACCTTTGAACGGCAAAACGCAAATGTGCAATCAACCGCTCATAGGATACATTGTCTTGCGGTAGCTTGATCGCCAAACCTTCCTCAATAATTTCAACGATGCCCCGTATCATGGCGGTAATATCCAGCGTTTTCGTCATTTCCCCTGCATTGATTTTTGCAGTATAAATATGCAAAGCGATATAGCCTACCTCATCCTCCGGAATTTCGATTCCGAGCTTTTCACGTATAAGCTCCTTCGCGTACAATCCGATTTGAAATTCTTTCGCGTATAATATTTTTATTTCGTTCAGCAGCGTATTTTTGATGACCATCCCTTTGGCAAGACGTTCAAGCGCAAACGATAAGTGGTCGGTGAGCGCGATATGGATATGCTCGTTGATGACTACGCCCAGCTGATATTCGGCATAGGAGATAATTTCCTCCGAAACCTGAATATGCTCCTCCGGCAATGTCGACAATATTTCTTCAAACTGTTGATGCTTCGTATGGTCCTTCATGACGAAAATTTTCTCAATACGGCTTTGATCGACAGGATCGTTTTTCCGTTTCTGAAAGGCAATGCCTGACCCGAGAACAATTTTCTCCCCCTCCCAATCTTTGACGACGATTGCATTGTTGTTCAATATTTTGTTAATCTTCATCGCAAGCTCCTTCCGGGAGTCTCTGGCCCTAAGATTTTACTTTAACCTTCATAAGCGGGGTTAATCCTCTTTCAGCTCGTTCCGGCAGCTCGATATCAATCTGTTCAATTTGATCCGTATGAATAAGGAACATCGGAGTAACCGGACTCGTCGCTTTCTCCCGAACGAGATCAAGCGAGAAATTCATAAGCGGCTGGCCCATTTTAACCCGGTCCCCCATCTTGACGTAATGGTGAAAACCCTCCCCATTCAGGCAGACCGTATCCACGCCGATGTGAATCAGCAGGTCCAGGCCGCTGTCGGCACGAATCCAGAGCGCATGCTTCGTTTGAAATAGGTGAACAATCTCTCCGTCTACGGGTGATCCTACCTTTCCGTCTTCCGGATCTATCGCAACGCCCATTCCAGCCATGCTTTTGGAGAAAATAGGGTCGGGTACCTCCTCCATCGGCAGCACTCTGCCGCTTATAGGCGAGAAAATCGTTTCTTCCGTTTTCCGCTGCTGCATGCCAATCCAACGTTTAATCATCTTGTACTCCTTTATCTTCATCGAATCCAATAAGCCACGTTGCAATAAATGCACAACCGACGGAAATGACGAAGCCAATAAGGTAATGAAATAAGTTCGCTAATCCTAAAGGTGCCGCAAGGACCAGCATCGGCAGACCCGTTAAACCGTATGAGTTGGCCGCTACATGAGCAAAGAGCACATAGGCCCCGCCTGCCGCTCCCCCGATGCAGCCGCCGATAAACGGATTTCGCAGCCGTATATTCATGCCGAACATGACGGGCTCCGTGATGCCGAAAAAGGCCGACAGCGACGCGGGAATTGCATTCTCCTTCAGCTTTTTGTTTCTTGTTTTAAAATAAATCGCCAAGCCGGCGCCGCCCTGCGCAATATTGGCCATTGACCAAACGGGCAGCAAAAAATTCACTCCGACTTTCGGGTCGGCGATCAAACCGAACTCAACCGCATGAAACGTGTGATGAAGACCGGTAACAACGATGAGCGAATATAATCCGCCGAATAGAAAGCCGCCGATAAATCCGGCACCATGCGTATAAACGGCCTCGAGGTTCTGCGAAAGCAAATGGCCGAGCAGTGCCCCGACCGGTCCAATCGCAAGCAGGGAGACAACGCCGGTAAACAGGACGGTGATCAGCGGAATAACGAATAAAGCCATAGACGGGGGCACGATTTTTTTCAGTCCCGTTTCAACCTTGCTCATCAGATATACGGACATCAGGATCGGTATAACCGTTCCCTGGTAGCCGGTCGAAGCGGCCGGCACACCGAATACATCCAGCCATTCCGGAGAATGAATTTCAACCACCTCGGGCTTCAGTACTTCGGAATGCACCAACAGTCCGCCTATAAAAGCGCCCAGGACCGGACTGCCGCCGAACTGCTTAGCAGCGCTGAACCCGATGATGACCGGTAAAATAAGCAGCGCGGATGTCGAGAAAAGCTCCAGCATATTCATCCAAGCGCTTTCCGGCGCAGCCCACTTATTGGACTCGATCATTCCGGTCAGCCCTCTCAGCAAGCCGCTGGCTACAATAAAAGGGAGGATCGGGACAAAAATATTGGACAGTGTCTTCGTAATGATAAAGATAGGATTTCTTTTTTTCGGCTCACATGCGGCAGGCTTCGCCGTTTCGGCGGGCGCTTCTGCTATCGCTTCTTCCAGCCCCTTATAAATCTTGTTCACGATGCCGATTCCGAAAATAATCTGGTATTGTCCGGCTCTGGAAAATACCCCCTGCACCTGATCCAGCTTCTCTATTGCCGCGGTGTCCGCTTTTCCTTCGTCATGTAAAACCAGACGCAGCCTTGTCGTGCAGTGGACTGCGCTTGCGATATTCTGTTTGCCGCCAAGCAGCGGCAGCAGCTCTTCGACAATTTTATTCGCTTCGGTTCGAATGGCAGGTTCCTCCTAAACGTAGAGTTTACGTTATTATAACATTCGATTCGCCTGCTTGTTATCTGTCGCGGTGCGGCCCGAACATTGCCAAAATGCGCTCAGCATAAGCTGAGCGCAGATTCTGGCATTATTCAATTCGTTTCTTAATTGATCGAGCCTGGAGGAAGCTCTCCTGTAATTTTGGTCGTGTCGCCATTGAGTGCGATTTTAACCGTCGGAGGCAGCGTACCGCCCCAGTGTGCGAATTGGAATTCAGGAGACTGATTGCCAATATCGCCAATGGACATTGAGCCCAAATCGCCGAAGTGCGCGAAACCAACGACGCTCAGGTTCGGCAGAACCAGCCAGGAGTAAGCTTGGTACGGGTTGTTCTTAGGGTTGGCAAGAACCAGACCGCTGCCATTCAGCGGTTTGAATTCTTCGCCCAGTTTGTCGGATACGAAACCGTACAGACCTTCAGGACCTTGCAGACCATCCGCGTATTTGTTGATGTGGCTGTCTGTGAACAGATAGTATTTACCGTCCTTAACCACGATGTGCGGACGCTCCAATTCTTCGTTTACATAGTTCGCTTCAAGAAGCGGAGGAAGAAGCTTCAGATTATTGAAATCACCTTTAACGACCTCGATAATACCGATGCTAGCGTTGGCATGAGCTGCGCCTGCAGGAACAGTATGAGTTTTCTGGTACTCTTCGCTGCCGATGTATTCCGGCTTCAATGGGCGGTCTGCAACAGCACCTGCGGATTGGCCTTCGAATACAATGTACTCTTTTTTCGTTTTAGGATCTTTGAACCACATTGGATCACGGAAAGCGTAACCGCCGCCTTCACCTTGCTTCGCTTGCTCCAGCGTTTGGTAGTATTGGCCGTCCGGCTCCATAATAATGCGGTGCGGAGCCCAGTTCGTGAATGCTACGCCGTTTTTGTCGGCTTTGATTTCACCGACAGCCATAGCCAAGCGTTGCTCATAAGTCAGGTTTGTCTCGCCTTCACGGCCGGTAGCGGTGTAGAAAGCATAGATTTTATCGCCGTCCAGCATCGCGGAACCTGCCCAGTTACGGGAACCGAGCCTAGTGCCTGCCGGGAACAGGTCGCCTACAAATTTCCATTCCTTGCCGTCTTTCGAGATGAAGTAACGAATCGTTGCGATATCGTGAACTTTGCCCGGCAGCACGTTGCTCGGTGCGGAAAGCGCGAAGAGCACTTTATAGCCTTTGTACGTAGCGACACTTCCGTCGCGGTCCATTAGCGGCCATGTATCCCAGATGTGGTAGTCCGGCGTCATTTTTTCAAGCTTTTTGATATCCGTGTATGGCAGGGTGTTGTTTGCGTTTTGCTGGATCATGGACGCTTGCTCGCGTGTCCAGTTAGTCGTTGTTATTTCGGTTTGCGGATTTTTTTTTTCAATTTTTTTCAGATCTTTAGCGCTGAGATAAGGGCCGAAGTCGCGGATTTCGCCGTGCTTCAATTCACCGACGATTTTAGTTTTGTCGCCCTCGAAGGACAGCTGCAGCGTCGGAGCAAAAGTACCGCCGTGTTTCACATTGCCGTTCTCGTCAAGCGGTTCGTTGATGAAGCTGATTGCCGTTTCATCCGGAAGAACCATCCAGGAGTAAGCCTGGTACGGACTTGAACTAGGGTTGGCTACAACAAGACCGGAACCGTTAAGCGGTTTGTAATCGCCGCGGATGCCGCCTTCGTTGTGGAAGCCGTATACGCCGTCCGGACCAGTCAGGCCTGGTGCGTATGTGAAGGTATGGCTGATCGTCATCAGGTAATAATCGTCGCCTTTGATGTACATGTGCGGACGTTCCACTTGATGGTTCGTACCGATGGATTCGAGCAAAGGAGGAAGCAATTTCAGTTTGGTCACATCATTGTCGAGTACTTCCGCAATACCGATGTTACCGTCATACAGCTCAGCTCTATCTGGAACGGTATGCGTGCTGCGGTATGCTTCGTCACCGATGTTCTCAGGCTTCAGTTTTTGCTCGCTCGATTTGCCGCCTACTTGGCCTTCGAATATGATGTACTCTTTGCCTGAATTCGGATCCTGGAAGAAGAACGGATCGCGGAAAGCCGTGATGTTGTGGCCTCCATCATGGAACTGATCAATCGTTTCGTAATACTTGCCGTCCGGCTCGGCGATGATTTGGTGCTTGCCTTCATTGATCAGTTTAACGCCGCTGTTATCCGCTTTAATATCGAAAGTCGTAGTGGCCAGACGTTGTTCAGCGCGCTGTACCCAGCCGTTCTGATCCCACTCTTTGCCGCCGTTGGCGTTCATATCGGTAGTAGCCGTGTAGAACAAGTGAATTTTGCCTTTCTTGTCCAGCATTGCGGAACCGGCCCATTGCATGTGGCCGTAAGCTTTATTATAGTCATAAGGAATGCCTGCGTAAGTCCAGTCGACTCCGTCCTTGGAGTAGAACATACCGATTCTTGCTTCGGTGTGACGGTCGTTCCATCCGAACGTACGAGGAGCTACCAATGCGAATGCGATTCTGTAGCCGTTGACGACAGCAAGGGAGCCATCGCGGTTTTGGAGCGGCCAAGTATCCCAGATCCATACATCAGGAGCCGCCAGTTTAAAGTTAGTATCGATCTTAGGTGATGTGTTCGTAGCCGTAAGCTTGACTTGCTCCGCTGCTTGACGGGACCAGACTGCCGTGAAATCGTCAGGCGTAGTTGGCGCTTTTGCCGAAACGGAAGTCGCTGCCAGACTGCCTGCGAGAATCGATGCGGTCAACATCAGTTTCCCGTATTTAGCTATTTTATTCATATTTTTTTTCCTCCCCAAAATTGATTGCTAATTGTTTTTTGCTGCAGTTAACCGATTATTCCGGATCCTCCCTCCGTTTTCGCGGAACAAAAAAAGACCTAAAACGTCCAAAGAATAACGCACCTGCCGGTACGGTCATCCTCAAACATTTTAGGTCTTGCCTGCTGTGCAGTAACAATCCCGCTGTATGTAATTCGTTTTGCATCCTCATTCTAGCAAGGCAGAAAATTTATATCAATAGTAAGATATCCCTATAATTTCTAGATTTAAAAAAGGACAATCGACCCAGACTAAAAAGTAAAAGTCATCCTAACAGATACTTTTATTCTATTGCAATTTCATACTTCGACCCGGCTTCCCCAGCGAAAACAATGGAGCCTTTCTCAGGCAGCACAACCTTATGATTGCCGCTGATCCCGGTGAAGTTCACACAGATGCCATTCTCGTCGTATAGGGCAAACGAGCCATGTGCAGGCATCTTCACCTTCTTGGTCTTGCCTGCGGTTTACTTGAAAATAGTTCAATTTTTTAATAAAAATGGATACGCAGGAAATAAAAAGCCGAGCGGTTGCAGGCATGCTGCCTGAACCCCGCTCGGCGGTATGTTAAAGCCTTCATTCCCACCTGGTCAGAATAACCGGACCTTCCTTCGTAATCGCTATCGTATGTTCAAATTGCGCCGCCCAAGCCCCGTCTATCGTGCGCGCCGTCCAGCCGTCTTCCGCAATGTATACGTCTGCTCTGCCTGCCGTAATGATAGGCTCTATCGTAATGACCATGCCTTCTTCGAGCTCTATCCCTTGACCGGGTATGCCGCGGTGCATGACTTCAGGAAATTCATGCATGTTTCTGCCTATGCCGTGACCGGCGAAAGCGGTTACGACCTTAAATCCGGCCCTCTCCGCTCTCGATTGCACCGCATAGCCTATATCGCCAAGCCGGTTGCCCGGCACAGCCTGCTTAATTCCATCAAGCAGCGATTGCTCCGCCGCAAGAAGCAGCTTCTCGGTAGCCGCATTCGTCCTGCCGATTGAGTATGTCCAAGCGGAGTCTGCTTTCCAGCCATCCAAATCGGCCACCATATCAATCGTAACAATATCGCCGGCTTCAAGCGGCTCTGAATCGGGAAAGCCGTGGCAGACGACCTCATTAACGGAGGCACACGTGGCAAACGGATATCCCTTATAGCCCTTCTGAGCTGGAGTCGCTCCCCGGTCAAGCATGAACCGTTCTACAAACCGATCAATTTCCTGTGTCGTAACACCCGGCGCTATTCGTTTAGAGAGCGCTTTGTGACAGGCAGCGACAATACGCCCAGCCTTACGGATTCCTCGAATATGTTCCTTCGTTTTCAAATCCACTGCCATGTGTGTACTAACCTCCTTAAGGTTTTGCGGGAGCAAAATCCACTTCGTAAGCGTAGGCTTAGGTTTTGCGGGAGCAAAATCCACTTCGTAAGCATAGGCTTAGGTTTTGCGGGAGCAAAATCCACTTCGTAAGCATAGGCTTAGGTTTTGCGGGAGCAAAATCCACTTCGTAAGCGTAGGCTTAGGTCTTGCGGGAGCAGCATCCGCTCCGTAAGCGTAAACTTAGGTTTGGGGTGCAAAAATTCTCTCTGTAAGCGTAACTTAGGCTTTGCGGGTACAAAATCGGCTTTATAAGCATAGACTTAGGTTTTACGGGTGCAAAATCCGCTTCGTAAGCATAATCCTAGGCTCTGCTATGTATAACTTATTCGGGAAAAAGGAGACAAATGACGATCATGTATGACGAAATTATGATTGCATGCTGATTTTCAGAAATTTTATAACTATGAGGCTGACAAAGGAGAACAAAAACAAAAAGACTTTGCATTCTGCCGATCGACAGTTTACAAAGCCGTATATTACATTGTGAGTTTAGCTGACCGAGGAGTTGATTCTGCCTAATTCATTTTCCACCAATGTCGTCAATTCATCTTCGTAGCCTCCGGTAATCCGGTACTTGCGAATATACTCTTTAACAAATTTACGCGGGTCCTTGGGTTGAAAAATTCTCGTTAGTTCCTTCAGGCTTTCCTTGACTTCATTCTGGCTATGTTTCGCCATGAAATCTCCTCCCCTTTACGTTGGATGGTCGTCCTAAACAGCATAATACGAGACCTCGTGCGGCAGTTTCACCGCAAGACCCCCCATCGGTGCAGATATCTCCATGGCCAATGAGTCGCAATGTTTGCATTTTTCTTACTATTATAACATTTTGATTTCGATTATGAAAGTTAACATTTGTTAATCTCTTGGAGCGGGTTGTTCGGGTTTCGCTTCCGTATTGTGCCCGCTTTCCATTGATTTTGCTGCAATGATGATATTTGGAGGCGAGACATCGGCTGCCTGGTCAGACGTTGAAGAGAGCCTGTCTTTACGAAACATTCTTAAATAAGCAATTACTCCAATTATGGCAACCAGCATTCCAAACGCTAAAACCAATGTCGTTACCCAGCCCTGAACCATATCCTCGCCTCCTTTCCCCTACTACATTTATCGGCATATCGCCGTCAATTATTAGTCCTTTTCAACACCTTAAAATCTTCCATTTATTAGGTATCATTATAACGAATCAGAAGCAGGCAAGCAAATTCCCTCTACCTAGATGACCCGATAAGCGCCGATTCCGATACTTAGCAGCTTGCCCCCTTCATCCTTGACCTGCGCTTGCAGCGTGAGCGTGCGATCCGTTCGATGTATCAGCTCTGCCTCGCATAGGAGCACGCCGCCCTTGCTGCTAGCGAGAAATTGCGTGTCTAAATTCGCCGTTACAGCCCGCTCATCCGGTACCGCAAGCATGACAACGAGCCCCATCGCGTTATCGAGCAGTGACATAAGCACGCCGCCGTGAACGATTCCGATCAGGTTTAAATGCCGATCCGAGGCATCCAGGCAAATAGTCGCTTTTCTGGCATTTGCCTGCACAACCTCGCAGCCGAGCGAACCCCAGAACGTCGCCTGCGCACGCTCCGCGAGTCTTGTCAGGTGTCCGGCCTGATCTGCCTGCTGAACAAACCGCTCCTCATCCATCCCGTTCACTCTCCCTTATGCTCAGCGGCCTGCTTCGTCTCCGCTTCCTCCTCCTGCAGCTTGCGGCGAAGCACCTTGCCGATCATTGTTTTTGGAAGCGTTTCCCTGAAGGAATAGTGATGCGGTACCTTGTAGGCCGCCAGCCGTTCTCTGCACCAGCGGTCCATCTGACTGGGCGATACCTCCCAGCCCTCCTTAAATACGATATATGCTTTCACCGATTCGCCCCGATATTCATCCTTCACACCGACAACCGCCGCTTCCCGCACGGCCGGATGCTCGAACAGCACCTCCTCCACCTCGCGCGGATAAATGTTAAATCCGCCTGCGATGATAACATCCTTAATCCGATCCATAATCGTAAAATAGCCATCCTCGTCCATTGTCGCGAGATCGCCCGTGTACAGCCACCCGTCCCGTAATACTTGTTCGGTTTCCGCAGGCTTGTTCCAGTATCCCTGCATGACCTGCGGCCCGCGTACGACCAGCTCTCCAAGCTCGCCTACACCCAGCCGCTCGCCTGTTTCCGGATCAATGACAACAGCATCGGTATCGGGGAAGGGTACGCCGATCGTGCCGATTTTTCGCCGCCCCCATATCGGATTGGCATGCGTTACGGGTGAAGCCTCTGATAAGCCGTAGCCTTCAATGAGCCTTCCGCCGGTTAAAGCTTCGAACTGTTCCTGCACCTCAAGCGGCAAGGCAGCCGACCCGCTTACACATACATTAATCGAGGAAAGATCCGTTTTCGCAGCGTCTTTATGATGAATAATCGCGACATACATCGTAGGCGCCCCCGGAAAAATGGTGGGCTTCTGCTGATTGATCGTCTGCAGTACCTTATCCACCTCGAACCGTGGCAGAAGAATAAGCGTGCCTGCCCGCAGCACCGACATATTCATTAACACCGTTAATCCAAACACATGAAACAAAGGCATCGCCGCAAGAAAGCGTTCCTTAGCATCTTCCGCCTTATAGCACCAAGCCGCGATTTGCATCGTATTCGCAACGAGATTCCGATGCGTCAACATCACGCCCTTAGGCGTCCCTGTTGTGCCTCCCGTATATTGCAGCGCCGCTAGCTCAGCGCCCTTTGCGAGCTCGGGCAGCGGCATAAATAGATGCTGCGCAGCGAGCAGCTTCTTATAGGCAATAACGCCAAAGCTGCCGTAAGGTATATTTGCTCGAAAGCCTTCTTTTCGCTGCTTAAGGGGATAGAGCAGGCTCTTCGGAAACGGCAATCCGTCCTTAATCGATGTGATAATCGCATGCCGAAGCTTCGGCAGCGGGCCTGCTTCCGGCAGCTCGCCCCGCACCCGGGACAAGCGCGCATACAGCAGATCAACCGTAATTATGGCGACGGCCCCGCTATCCGCAAGCTGATGCTCCAGCTCGCGTTCCACGTACAGCGGGTTCGTCTGCACGACAACGCCCCCTGCGAGCAGCACGCCGTAAAACGCTGCGACAGCCTGCGGGCAATTCGGGAGCATAATCGCCACGCGGTCTCCTTTGGCAATGCCCAGGGAAAGAAGGCCGGTGGCAAGGCGGACAGCTTCTCCATGCAGCTCGCGGTAGGTCAAATTTTTGCCAAGAAAATGGACAGCTGTATGGCCCGGATGGTTATTAACCGCATTTAACAAAAATTGGACGATACTCTGATCGGGATAGCTCTGCGAAGGAGAAACCTCCTTCGGGTAATGACGAAGCCATGGACGTGCGGGCTCTGCGGCTTCGGCAGGCGATTGCTCGGGCACAAGCGGGTCTTGCGGACTGAGCGGATCCATTCAAGCTCTCCCCCTTCACACGACATAATGCATACTCCGAATGACACGGGCGGCTATCGTCCGCTTCAAAGCAACCGTGTCGGAAAGCGGTGCGCGCATTAGCTTTTTCAAAATCGAAAGCTGCATTTGCAGCCCGTCTCCCTGCTCCAGCGCAGTAAGAGCACGCTTGGCTAGTGACTCGACCCGCTCCATCGCCTCCTGCACGAAAACCGTCGTCATCGCGATGGCATTCTCCGTCTTTTCCGAAGCTAAGCCGCCGCTGGCTTTGCATATTTTTTGCGAACGCAGCAGCACGCTTTCCATTGCAAATATTTCGATCATCAGATCGGCAAGCGAGCATAACACCTCCTGCTCCTGCTCGAGCCGCAGCCCCAGCTTCTGAACGGCAAGCCCTCCGACGGCGAGAAACGTTTTTTTCGCTTGCGCAACACGGTACGCCTCCTTGCTAAGCGGCTTTTCGAGCGGCGGAATCGGCATCGGCTGAACCAGCTCCGTTTGAAGCGAGCGCACCTTGCGCAGCAGCGGCAGCTCCCCCTTTAAAGCTTTTTTCATCAGCGTACCGGGAATGAGCATCCGGTTAATTTCATTTGTCCCTTCAAAAATCCGGTTTATCCGCGAATCCCGATAAATTCTCTCCACCTTATACTCGCGGATGTAGCCATAGCCGCCGTGAATCTGTACCCCTTCATCCGCTACAAAATCGAGCGTTTCGGATGCAAATACTTTTACGATCGAGCATTCTATCGCATACTCCCCGATCGCCTTCGCCACCTTCATGCCGTCTTCCGCCGTTCCGCTCCCCGCTTCCGTTGTCCGCAGCATCGCATCGATATAGCCGGCGGTCCGATAGACCATACTCTCCAGCACGTACGTGCGAATGTTCATGTCAGCCAGCTTGGCGCCAATGAGCGGATACGAGGAGATCGCCCGCCCGAACTGCTTCCGTGCATTGGCATAGGCCGACGCCAGTTCGATCGTCTCCTTGGATGAGCCGAGACAAGCTGCCCCAAGCTTGAACCTCCCGATATTCAAAATGTTAAAGGCGATGTGATGTCCCTTTCCAACTTCTCCAAGCACGTTTTGGGCCGGTACCGCCACATCTTCAAAAAATAAAGGGCGTGTTGAGGAACCCTTGATGCCCATCTTATGCTCCTCCGGACCGATACTGAACCCCGGCATTCCCTTCTCAACGATAAAAGCGGTAAAATACTCGCCGTCGACTTTCGCATAAACGATAAACAGGTCGGCAAAACCCGCATTCGTAATAAAGAGCTTAGAGCCGTTCAGAACATAATGCTTGCCGTCAGGCGAAAGCCTGGCTGTCGTCTTAGCCCCTAAGGCATCCGAGCCGGAGGCCGGTTCAGTCAAGCAATAAGCGGCAATACGCTCTCCTGACGCAAGCGCGGGAAGGTAGGCTTTCTTTTGGGCGGGCGTACCAAAAAACACGATGGGAAGCGTACCGATGCCCGTATGAGCGCCTACCGAAAGCGCGAACGACGAAGCGCGCGCTAATGTTTCCGCGAGCAGCGTCGTGCTCACCTTATCAAGCCCGAGTCCGCCGTAAGCCTCGGGCACATCTGCTCCCAGCAAACCCAGCTCGCCAGCCTTGCGCATCAGCTCTACCGTCAGGTCATAGTTCAGCGCCTCCAGTTCGGCATCGCGCGGCGTAATTTCCGCCTCTAAGAACTGCAGCGCCGCATCCCCCATCATCCGCTGCTCTTCCGTAAAATCCTCGGGCGTCACGACCGATTCCGGCACACTGTCCTCCACGACAAATCGACCGCCAAAACGTATCGTTTCCGTCATGCCGCAGGTCTCCCTTCAGTCAAATCGATTATTAGGCTCGTAAACAGTAATCGCCTTAAACCATTAACTCAATCAACTATTTATTATTTGGTGCCATACACTTCGATTACCCCGGCCGCTCCCATACCGCCCCCTACGCACATCGTAATGACGCCGATACCTCCGCCTCTCCGGCCAAGCTCATGAATAAGCGATACGGTAAGTTTCGTTCCCGTACAGCCAAGCGGATGCCCGAGTGCAATCGCCCCGCCGTTCACATTCACCCGCTCGGGATCGATGCCCAGCTCGTTGATAATCGGTACGCATTGCGCCGCAAAAGCTTCGTTAAGCTCGAAGAGATCGACCTGCGTTAGGCTAATGCCCGCTTTCCGCAGCGCCCCCGGCACCGCTTCGATCGGTCCGATGCCCATCACCTCGGGTGCGACGCCAGCAACGCTATAGCTGCGGAATACCGCGAGCGGACGTAAGCCCAGCTCCGCAGCACGCGCCCGGCTCATCACGATAACGGCGGCTGCGCCATCGCTCATTTGGGACGTATTGCCCGCTGTTACCGTTCCCTCTCGTGCGAACGAGGGCTTAAGCGGCGCTAACGTTTGAACCGTTGTCTCCGGCCGCACCCCTTCATCGGTATCGAATTGGAACACCTTCGACCAAGGCCGCCCAGCGTCGTTCACGCCCGAACGGCTTACCGTTATCGGCACGATCTCCGCTTGGAACTTCCCTGCTTTAATAGCCGCTGCCGCCTTGCGGTGGCTGGACGATGCAAAGGCATCCTGCGCTTCGCGCGTCACGCCATAGCGGCGTGCAACCTCTTCCGCCGTATGTCCCATGCCCATATAAACTTCAGGCCTCGTATCGACGATGACCGGATGCGGCGACAGCTTGAAGCCGGTCATCGGGACATGGCTCATGCTCTCGACTCCTCCGGCCGCGATTATGTCCGCGTCGCCGAGCCGGATGCGTTCCGCCGCATAAGCGATCGCTTGTAACCCCGATGCGCAGAAGCGGTTAATCGTAACGGCAGGCGTAGTCACCGGCAGCCCCGCATAAAGCGAGATGGTCCGGGCCATGTTTAGTCCCTGCTCGCCCTCGGGCATTGCGCAGCCGATAATGACATCCTCAATGAGCTCTGGCGACAGGCCGGGGAGCTTCTCAAGCGCGCCTTGCAGCACCGCTCGCCCAAGATCCTCCGCCCTTGTCTCGGCCAGGCTTCCCTTCGTTGCTTTGCCGACCGCCGTCCTCACCGCAGCAACGATAACGGCATCGCGATCGTGAACTTCAAACGGTGATGAAGCTGACATCCCGCTCTCCTCCTTTGAAAAAATATATTAGCCGTTAGTTGCGCAGCGGCTTGCCGGTCGCGAGCATATGGCTCATGCGCTCCTGCGTCTTGCGCTCCCCGCACAGGCTGAGGAACGCTTCGCATTCCAGATCGAGCAAATATTGCTCGCTCACCTCCGCGCCCGGTTGAATGTCACCGCCGGCGAGCACAGAGCCGAGCTTGCCGGCGATGAGCGCGTCATGCTCGCTAATATGTCCGCTTAGCCGCATCGCTTGCACCGCTACCTTCAGCACCGCAATGCCCTCGCGTCCGGCAACGCGGATGCGGCCCTCCGCTTTCGGCGAGTAGCCCGCCCGGTCCAGCTCGAGCACCGCCCGCTTCGCTTCGGCCATACGCGCCTCCTGCCGCATAATGACGCGATCCTGAGGACGCATCAGCCCGAGCTGGCCAACCTCATAGCCGCTGGAGGATGCTTTGGCCAGCGCAATCGTCTCAAACAACGCATTCAGATGCGGCTGCAAGTCTCCGCCCGGCTTGCCGCCGCTTGCGATAAGCGCCCGTTCTGCTGCCATCGCGGCCGCTTCCTTGCAGCCCCCGCCTGCCGGAATGAGACCAACTCCCGTTTCCACCAATCCAAAGTATGTCTCCGGGGAATAAATAATGCGGTCGGCAGGCAGGCAGGCTTCTACCCCGCCGCCCAGCGTCATCCGGTGCGGAGCCGCAACGACAGGCCGGTCAAGCCGCTTAAGATCCAGCATGCTGCTTTGGAAGAAGCGGATAATATCCTCGACCTCATCCCAATCTCCGTTTTGCGCCTCCATCAGCAGAAGCATCAAATTCGCGCCGACGCAAAAATTACGCCCTTCATTTGCGAGCACCAGCCCGCGCCAATTTTGCGATACTTCCTTCACGCTTTGCCTAATGGCGGATAATATATCACCCCCGATTGCATTGTTCTGCGAATGAAATTCAAGCAAAGCGACATCATCGCCAATATCGATCAAGCTTGCGCCAGGTGTGGAAAACACCGTTTTCCCGGAAGCTTTTAACGCCGCTAAAGAAATCGTGTCCGCTTCCGCCTCTTCCCGCTTATAAACGCCGCCCGCCGCATAGAGCCGTTCGGCGCCCTCCGCAAGGTAAAAGCTTTGATGCCCCGCTTCCAGCCAAGCCGTCACCCACCCCGGTATTTCATCGCCCTCCTTCTGCATTTGCTGAACCGATTCCCGGAGCCCGATCGCATCCCACAGCTCGAACGGCCCAAGCTCCCAGTTGAAGCCCCAGCGCATCGCGCGGTCGATATCCGAGATGGAATCCGCGATGACTCCGACTTGAGCCGCTGCATACAGCAGCGTTTTTTTGATCGTCGACCATGCGAATTTCGCGTAGCGGTCATGAGGATCGGTTCGGAGCAGCGCTCTGACCTTGCCCGCCGCGCCCTTCGCCGCTTTGGACGCATCGAGAACGGGCGAGTTCACCGGACGCTTCTGTCCGTACTCGAGCGTAGCCAGCCTAAGAGACTCAATTTCACTGCGGCCTTTCCCCTTGACCTTCCGGTAAAAGCCTGCTCCGGATTTTTCGCCGAGTCTTCCTGATGCGACCAATTGCTCCAGCAGCGGCGGCCTTGCAAAAACCGCTTGCTCACCCGGGTCGCTGCTTCTCTCCCGCACATTGTCCACGACATGTAGCAGCGTATCTAATCCGACCAGATCGAGCATGCGCAGCGTCGCCGTCTTCGGCCTGCCCATTGCAGGGCCGGTCAAAGCGTCCGCCTCCTCCACCGTCAGTCCGAAGCGCAGCGTATCTTCGAGCGTGACGAGCATGCCGTAGGTGCCGATCCGGTTCGCAATGAAATTTGGCGTATCCTTCGCGAGTACAACGCCCTTGCCCAGCCGCTTCTCGCAAACCTCCGTCAGCAGCCGCACAACCTCGGGCGACGTGTCTGCGGTAGGAACGATCTCGACAAGCTTCATATAACGCGGCGGGTTAAAAAAATGCGTCACCCCAAAGTGCCGGCGAAACTCCTCGCTCCTGCCCTCTGCCATTGAAGCTGCCGACAGGCCCGACGTGTTCGTAGAGACGATGGACCCCGGCCTGCGAACGGCTTCAATCGCGGCCAAAACCTCCCGCTTAACATCCAGCCGCTCGATAACCGCCTCAACGATCCAATCCGCCTCGCCAAGCGCAGCCAGATGATCGGTTAAATTGCCCGGCGTGATGCGCGACGACCATGACGGGTCATAGAGCTGCGCCGGCTTTGCCTTGCTCATTCCCGCAACGGCCGCGTTCGCCAACCGGTTGCGAACCTTGGCATCGGAGAGCGCCAACCCCTGCCTCTCCTCCTCCGGTGTTAGCGTCTGCGGAACTATGTCCAGCAGCACGACCCGCATACCCGCATTCGCCAGGTGCGCGGCAATGCCGGCCCCCATAACGCCGGAGCCGATAACGGCGGCTCTGCGAATCGAGCTTGCGTTTTTTTGCGACGCTTGAAACGTCATAGTCAGCCTCCTCTTATTTAGCTTATTGCCGCTTGTTCAACCGCCAGCCCCTATGAGGTGCTGGCAGGCACACGTACAACTGGCCTCTCATTGCCGAATTCGCTCACCTAGCAGCTCCTCTAGGATTGGCGGACAACTGCATAACTGACTGCTCATTCGCCGAATATGCTGTGCTCTCGGCTAGCAGCTCCTCTAAGGATTCTGACGGACATTCACATAACTGACTGCTTATTCGCCGAAAATGCTTTCGGCTAACAGCTCTGCCACATCGCGCGCAATCACCTTCTCGTCCGCGGATAACGCCTTTAAGCCATCCTCCATCATCGTTAGACAATAAGGACAGGCGGAGCTGATCACCGACGGCTTCACCTCAAGCGCTTGAGCGGTTCTTGCATGATTGACCCGAGTTCCCGAATGCTCCTCCATCCACATCAATCCGCCGCCCGCCCCGCAGCACATCCCGTTTGAGCGAGAGCGCTCCATCTCTTCTATCGTTACCCCTGGAATGGCGCGCAGCAGATTGCGCGGCGCCTCGTAGGTGCCGTTGTAGCGGCCCAGATAGCAGGAATCGTGAACGGTCACACGCTCATCGATCGTATGCACCGGCTTCAACAACCCTTTCGCAAGCAGACGCGCGAGCAGCTCGGTATGATGCTCCACGATAACATCAGGACTGAGACCAAAGTCAGCATATTCGTTTTTGAACGTGTTATAGGTATGAGGGCAGGCGGTTACGATTTGCGTAACGTCATATTTGCTGAGCGTCTCTATATTCTCGCGGCACAGCTCTTGAAAGAGCAGCTCATTTCCGATCCGCCTTGCCGTGTCCCCGGAGCTCTTCTCCTCCAAGCCAAGTGTCGCGAAGCTGACGCCCGCATGGTCCAGAAGCCGCACCACATCGTACAAAACACGGCGGCTGCGTATATCATACGCTCCCATCGAGCCGGCCCAGATCAGGATGTCGGCCTTCTTGCCCTGCTGCTTCAGCTCCTGCATCGTTGCGACTCGAATGCCGGTGCGGCTCTCGCAATCGGCAATCCAAGCGGCCCGCTCGGCGCGCGGTAAGCCCCAAGGATTGCTTTGACGCTCGATGTTCTGCAGCGCGCGCTGCCCATCGCTTGGCAGCCTGCCTTCCATCAGCACCAGATAACGGCGCATATCGATGATTTTGTCGACATGCTCATTGCCAACCGGACATTGCTCCTCGCAATTGCGGCAGGTCGTGCACGCCCACAGCTCCTCCTCGGTCAAAACCTCGCCGATCAACTCCACCTCCTCCGGTTTTGCAGCTTCGCGTATGCTCCATGCGCCTGCCTGCGCAGCCATCGTCGGCTCAATCGTCGTCCCCCCCTCGTAGGGCGTCTCCCAAGCGGGCAGCACCCCTCCCATCACATGTGCGTAAGGAGCATTTGCTTTGGATTGCCACAACCCGGCAGGAAGCCATGGCGACTTGGATGTGATTGCAGCTCCTTTTTCGGTCAAATGATCCCTCAGCTTTACGATGAGATGCATCGGCGACAGCAGTTTACCGGTATTCGAAGCCGGACAAACATTCGTACAACGTCCGCATTCGACGCAGGCGTATAAATCAAGCAGCTGCTTTTGCGTAAAATGCTCCACCTTCCCCGCTCCGAAGGATTCTGCTTCCTCGTCCTCCAGGTTTAGCGGCGTAAGCCGGCCGGGCGGCGTGCTGCGCCGGAACCAGAGATTGACCGGAGCGGTCAACAAATGAAAATGCTTCGACTGCGGCACGTAGACTAGGAAGCTCAGCAGCACCAGCAGATGCAGCCACCAAAATAATTCAAACCCGGCGCGGGCCGCTTCGCTTTGCGGCTGAATGCCGGTTCCCTCAAGCAGCATTGCCAGCTGGGCGCTGACCGGGGCATAGCTTGCTTTGACCAAATGCGCGGCAGGCTCGTTTGACGATGTCACCATGCCCTGCTGGCTCTCCTGCGCCAGTCTCTCAAAGGCTAAAGAAAACAAGATCGTAAGCATCAGCAAGCCGATAAACCACATGACGAGCGACGGCTTCCACCCTCGCTTTAACCGTGGAAGACGCTCTCCGTAACGGCGGAAGGCGCCGTACAGCACAGCTGCAAATACGAGCGTTACGGCCATCTCCTGCGTTAGCGAGAACCAGTTATAATAGGGCAGCGGAAGCGGTACGCCGTCGTTCAATCCTTTCCAGATTAAATCCGCCGCACCAAACTGAAGCACAATAAAGCCGTAAAAATAAACCAAATGCATGATTCCGCTTCTCACATCATTCAGCAGCTTGCGATGGCCGAGCACTTGTCCGCTGAAGCCTGATTTGCTTTGCGGTTTGCGCCGATAACGCGCAAAAACAGCCGGCACCCCAAGCCGCATATACATGATGCGCCTCTGCACGACCACCGCGAACATGGAAATGGCAAGCAGAACTACCGCTGCGAACAATGTAAATCTTCCCCATTTCAACCATTGGTCGTCATGTATGAATGCCAATAACGATGGCATATGCCCCGCCCCCCTTTTATGCCTGTTTATGTAACCAAGCACCAATGCGCGAAGTAGTCGGACAAGCCTTAAAGCGCTTACAAAAATAGCCGCAGTGCTTCATGTATATGAGCTTTTTACGTTGAACATGCCGCTCAGAAGGCGAATGCCCACGGTCTATTCCATCGCAAATCGACATATCGTAGCACTGATGGACAGAGTGAACAAAATATCGGAATAAGTGAGGGAGCTTCTATGCTGAAAATAGTGGTGCTTCTCAAGCAAACGTTCGATACCGAGGAAAAAATAGTCTTAACGCCTTCGGGCGTCGATGAAAGAGATGCCAAATTTGTCATTAACCCTTACGACGAGTATGCGCTGGAGGAAGCGCTTCGCCTGCGAGAGCAGTTCGGAGGCACGGTAATCGCACTTACCTGCGGCCCCGAGCGGTCGCAGGAGGCGCTCCGCACCGCGCTGGCTATCGGAGCGGATGAGGCGATACGGCTGGATAGCGCGGTCTTGCCTGATGACAGCGCCTCCGTCGCTTCCGCGCTGGCTGCCGTAATCGGGCCGCTTGTCCCTGATCTGCTGTTAGCGGGATTGTTTGCGGTAGACAGCGGTGCCGGAAGCGTAGCTTTGCAGATCGCGCAGCAACTTCGCTTGCCGCATGCGACCTCCGCCGTTAAGGTTACCATCGTCACTGCTGACGAGCTAAGCTCCCTACCTGCGGCTGGGCTGCTCAGCACTCCTGCTGCTGTGAGCGCCGAGCGTTACGCATTAGTCGAGCGGGATGTAGAAGGAGATACGGAAACCGTTTCGATTCCGCTGCCTGCGCTCATTACGGCACAGCAGGGATTAAACGAGCCGCGTTATCCCTCGCTGCCGGGCATTATGAAAGCAAAGCGCAAGCCTCTGCGCACGGTGACGCTTGAGGAGCTGACCGGCAGCGGCTTGCTCGCACCTGAGAGCATTTCGGCGCGCACCGAACGCACGCAGCTGCTCCCGCCACCGCCCCGCGCAGCTGGCAAACGCCTCCCCGGCGCTCCGGCGGAGCAGGCGGCAGCGCTTATTTCACTGCTGCGCGAGGAAGCCAAGCTTCTGTAAGGTTAGGGTAGGCGCGTGGGTGAGGTGAGAGGTATTGGTTTGAGTAACCCTCTACTACGTGCAGCTATGTAACTCTTTCGTTGGTGGAGGCGTTTGGGCGCGGCAAGTTTACTTAGTTTGACTAACCCACTACTACGTGCAGCTATGCAGCGCAGCTCTTTCGTTGATGGAGGCGTTTGGGCGCGGCAAGTTTACTTAGTTTGACTAACCCCCTACTACGTGCAGCTATGCAGCTCTTTCGTTGATGGAGGCGTTTGGGTGGGGTTAGCGTATTTAGTTCGGTTTAGCGAAGCTAAAACAAGGCGGTACATCGGATTAGCTGCATTAGTTCAATTGGGCGAAGCTAAATCAGCCTTTTTCATGATGCTGCGATAAAACAGCCCTTTTAGTTGCCCGAAATGGAACTAATTCGCACTCTCCAGAAAAGGGAGACGAATTAGTTCCATGAAATGAAATTAGTTGATGTTGAGAGAAGCATGTCAGACGTAGGACCTTACTCCGTGCAGCTATGTAACTCTTTCGTTGGAGGAGACGCGGGTGGGCGAGGCAAGTTTACTTAGTTTGACTAACCCCCTACTACGTGCAGCTGCGTAACTCTTTCGTTGGTGGAGGCGATTGGGTGGGGTTAGCGTATTTAGTTCGGTTTAGCGAAGCTAAAACAAGGCGGTACATCGGATTAGCTGCATTAGTTCAATTGGGCGAAGCTAAATCAGCCTTTTTCATGGGGCTGCGATAAAACAGCCCTTTTAGTTGCCCGAAATGGAACTAATTCGCACTCTCCAGAAAAGGGAGACGAATTAGTTCCATGAAATGAAATTAGTTGATGTTGAGAGAAGCATGTCAGACGTAGGACCTTACTCCGAGCAGCTATGTAACTCTTTCGTTGATGGAGGCGTTTGGGCGAGGCAAGTTTACTTAGTTTGACTAACCCCCTACTACGTGCAGCTGCGTAACTCTTTCATTGGTGGAGGCGTGTGGCTGAAGTGAGCGTATTTAGTTCGGGTTAGCAAAACTAAAACAAGGCGGTACATCGGATTAGCTGCATTAGTTCAATTGGGCGAAGCTAAATCAGCCTTTTTCATGATGCTGCGATAAAACAGCCCTTTTAGTTGCCCGAAATGGAACTAATTCGCACTCTCCAGAAAAGGGAGACGAATTAGTTCCATGAAATGAAATTAGTTGATGTTGAGAGAAGCATGTCAGACGTAGGACCTTACTCCGTGCAGCTATGTAACTCTTTCGTTGGAGGAGACGCGGGTGGGAGCGGCAAGTTTACTTAGTTTGACTAACCCCCTACTACGTGCAGCTGCGTAACTCTTTCGTTGGGGTAGGCGTTTGGGTGGGGTTAGCGTATTTAGTTCGGTTTAGCGAAGCTAAAACAAGGCGGTACATCGGATTAGCTGCATTAGTTCAATTGGGCGAAGCTAAATCTGCCTTTTTCATGATGCTGCGATAAAACAGCCCTTTTAGTTGCCCGAAATGGAACTAATTCGCACTCTCCAGAAAAGGGAGACGAATTAGTTCCATGAAATGAAATTAGTTGATGTTGAGAGAAGCATGTCAGACGTAGGACTTTACTCCGTGCAGCTATGTAACTCTTTCGTTGGAGGAGACGCGGGTGGGAGCGGCAAGTTTACTTAGTTTGACTAACCCCCTACTACGTGCAGCTGCGTAACTCTTTCGTTGATGGAGGCGTTTGGGTGAGGTGAGCGGTATGGCTTAGAATAACCCCCCACTTCGTACAACTACACATCTCTTTCGTTGATGGAGGCGTTTGGGTGAGGCGAGCGGTATGGCTTAGAATAACCCCTCGCTCCGCACATCTACACAGCTCTCTCTTGGAGAAGGCGCAGACAAATGTGAAAGAAGTTTATTCAGCTTAGGTAGAGATTAATTGCATCGTAAAAGTTATGGGAGAGGAGCTGAATCCTATGTCCAAAACCATTCTCGTATTTGCAGAAAGCCGGGACGGCGCACTCCGCCGGGTGGCGCTGGAGGCACTCGGCGCAGCACGGCGGCTCGCAGGCAAGGACGGAGCTGTCCATGCCGTTCTTGCCTGCTCCGGCGGCGCGGCGGAAGAAGCCGCCGCGCTCATCGCGCGGGGTGCGGACGTCGTACATATCGCCGACGATCCTTCCCTTCGCGCCTTCGCGCCCGAGGCGTACATCGCCGTCCTGGGCGCGGCAATGGCTGCGGTGAGGCCGGACGCGCTTCTGCTCGGCCACACCGCTATGGGGCGCGAGCTCGCGCCCCGCGTGGCCGCTGCCCATGGCGCCGGCCACATAGCCGACGTCATCGCCATCGAAGCATCTGACGATGGCGGCGACGTCGGCTTCATTCGCCCGCTCTACGCCGGCAAGGCGTTCGAGCGGCGCAGCTTCATGCCGGGCCATCCGTGGGTCATCACGGTGCGCCCGAACAACCTGCCGGCGGCCGAGCCGCAGGATGCCGCCGCCATCACGGGCACCGCCCTGACTCTGCCGTTCACTGTGCCGCCGCTTTACACCGCTGTGCGCAGCCTTGTGCGCCGAACCGGCGGCCAGCTTGACCTTGCCGAAGCCGACATCGTCGTGTCCGGCGGTCGAGGCGTGCGCAGCGCAGCAGGCTTCGAGCCGCTGCAAGCGATGGCTGCTGCGCTCGGCGGCGCGGTCGGTGCTTCGCGCGGCGCATGCGACGCCGGCTATTGCGATTATGCCTTGCAAATCGGGCAAACCGGCAAGGTCGTCACCCCGCAGCTCTATATCGCCTGCGGCATCAGCGGCGCCATCCAGCATTTGGCCGGAATGAGCCAATCGCGCGTCATCGTCGCTATCAACAAAGACCCCGACGCACCTATTTTCGGCGTCGCGGATTACGGCATTGTCGGCGATTTGTTCGAGGTTGTGCCTCTTTTGACGACAGAACTTCAACGCACTCGCTCATAACCTCAATACCGTCTGCGTTATCGTAGGAAACCTGATCGGGATTGCGCCCATATGCGAACCGCTGTGCAAATAGCCGTTCGTATGGGCGCATTTTTCTCTTCGCACCAAAAAAATAACAGAAGCCAACCGCCTTCAGGGGGAGTCTTGACATTTTGAAAAAAGGTCATGAATTCTGTGAAGTAAAGTTGTTACATAATCCCCCTCGATTCACTTGTTTATATCCTAAGACGTATAATTAAAATACTGTTATCCATACTAATTGTGGTATTCGTTACCTTTGCCGGGGCTCAGGTTGCAAGTGTCTTTGTTATAGCATTAACCGGCCTTCAAATCCAAGCAGTAAGAACTGACATATCTACTCTCCCTCAGCTCTCCTTAAGCGCATGATTCAATAGTTTCCCTAGACAAAAAAAGTTTCACATGTACAATGTAAATTAGCAAATACTTTGGTCATTTTATTACCCCAAAAGTTGCGTGTACATAAAACTACTTTCCAAACCCACAACGTTGTTTTACTGAAATGAGGTGCTATTATGCTTAATAAAGATTCAAATATAGCGTCGAACAAGGAAGAGGGTTGGCGCCACCAAAGAAACGCACCTTCGCTTCCTGAAGTGTTCAGATCGATGAAAGTTCCGGGCAAAGGCTCAGTCATCCGTAAGTTCCTTGCATTCGCGGGACCCGGATACATGGTTGCCGTAGGTTATATGGATCCGGGCAACTGGGCGACAGACCTTGCAGGAGGCTCACAATTCGGATACACCTTGTTATCTGTCATCCTTATTTCAAATTTGATGGCCATTCTGTTGCAGGCGCTCTCTGGCAAGCTTGGCATTGTAACAGGCCGGGACTTGGCGCAGGCCTGCCGCGATCATTATAGTAAACCAGTCGCCATGGTTCTATGGTTGCTGTGTGAGGCAGCGATTGCAGCTTGCGATCTGGCAGAAGTCATCGGATCAGCCATTGCGCTCAACTTGCTGTTCGGCATTCCACTGGTTGCTGGTGTCATTATTACGGCGCTGGATGTCTTAGTCGTGCTATTCCTGCAAAATAAAGGCTTTCGCTATATCGAAATTCTCGTCATTCTACTTATTGTGACGATTGGCGGTTGCTTTGCTGCCGAGATGTTCATGTCGCAACCTGATATTGCTGGCATCTTCGGAGGCTTCGTACCCAGTACGGAAGTGATCTCCAATCCTGCCATGTTGTACATTGCGATTGGCATTCTGGGCGCTACCGTGATGCCGCATAATCTGTATTTGCACTCCTCTATTGTACAGACACGGCAGTTTGAACAGACGGAGCTTGGCAAAAGACAGGCAATCCGTTATGCAACGACAGATTCCACAATCGCGCTGTTTTTCGCATTGTTTATTAATGCAGCGATTCTAATTCTGGCAGCAGCGACCTTTCACCAATCCGGTCAAACCGATGTCGCTGATATTAACGAAGCTTACCGCTTGCTGACACCTGCGCTTGGCACGACGCTGGGCAGCATCTTGTTTGGTGTGGCTTTACTCGCATCCGGGCAAAATTCAACACTAACTGGAACGCTCGCAGGCCAGATTGTCATGGAAGGCTTCCTGAACATTCGCCTGAAGCCTTGGCTTCGCAGATTGATTACTCGCTTAATCGCGATTGTGCCTGCTGTTATCGTGACAGCCATAGCCGGAGCGGACGGCACAATGGATCTGCTCATTCTCAGCCAAGTCATTTTGTCGCTGCAACTGTCCTTTGCTGTCGTTCCGCTCATCCAATTCACAAGCGATAAGAGCAAGATGGGTGTATTCGTCAACCGCCCGCACACCAAAATCATTGCATGGATAGTAGCTGCTGTCATTATTGGATTGAATGCCTACTTACTGTTCCAAACCTTCTTCGGCTAAAATTTCTCGCACAATCCATTTCCTCAATAAGTTTCAGTCTATCTCAAGCACAAGTCCTGCTGGGTTGAATTAATTCGGAGATATAACAGTACGACAAAAAGCAGATTTTCCTTAAAGCAGGAAAATCTGCTTTTTACTTATAATTATCGGCCTAGCGTATATTTGCTCTAAAATGCAGGTACGCTCCCTCAAGCAAAATCCGGACGAATCTCACGGATGCAATCAGGCGAATCGTACAAATCATCATGCACCGCGTTCGTAACCGGGTAGGCACGCATGAGATAGGAGTCCATCGCTTCCAGATGCTTGCGCAGTCCGCTAAATTCCGTGATGCGCGGATTAAGCCAGTCCTCCATACCATCCTCGTCCAAAATAACCGGAACCCGAGGCTGCCAAACCGACATCGCCCCTGTCGAAGCGGCTGTGATCATTGTGAAGGCGCGCACCTCTTTGCCGCTTACATTTTTCCAGCAGTCATAAATGCCTGCAATTCCGAACAGCGGCTGACTCGGAACGACGATGTGCATCGCCCTGGGATCGCGCTCTTTCCCAAATTGCTTCTGTCCAAAAAAACCGCTGCACGGCAGCACACATCTCTGTCTCCGCAGCATCCGCTCTAGAAAAGGCTTCTCGGACAGCGTCGTGTGATCCGCGTTTATCGCATCCTTGGCCCAAAAAGGGAATAACCCCCATCTCGACTCCTGTATCGTCCTTTGGTCAAAACGATCATTCATTACGATCGACACCGTCTGTGTCGGCGCTACTTTAAACCGGTTCGTATGCCCCCGGATTACCTTGCTTACCTGAAACATTTCAACTATATCGCCAATATCTGCCGTTAACGAAAACCGTTCAATCATCGCGACCACCCTTTTCACGTTGTTGAATCCAGTTTTTGTTAAAAGTAAATATTTTATGCAGCGCTGCTGATCAAAATTACTTAAGCGGCAGGAGCCGGAACATTTGGTCTTACTATTCCTCTCCACCCCGCCAGCCTGCAGCTTCTGAAATGGGCAGATCACTGCGGAACGGATGGGTTTGCTGCTAAACTACGTCGTAAACCGTTTACGGAATTTCAGCGGAGGCATTCCCGTATGCGCCGCAAAAAGTCTCGAGAAATGAGGCGTCTGCCGGAATCCGGTATCCTCCGCAACCCGTGCAATCGTCCAGTCTGTTTTGATGAGCAGCAGCTTGGCCTGGTCGAGCCTGTAATAAAGCAAATATTGCTGCGGGGTGCAATCGAACACCTCGGTCATACAGCGTGTAATATAGTTGGTGTGCAGCTGCAGCACGTCGCTCAGCATCGTGTTGCTGATGGGACTGCGGTAATTCAGCTTCAAATAGGCGGCTGCCCGCTCCGCTACCGATACGGCCGCTTTAGCGGCATCCGAACGCCAGCCCTCATCCAGCATTTGCAGCAAATGCAAAAACCGCTGCTGGCGATCCCAAAAAGCGCCGTGCGACGAGCTTTTGGCCGCTTCATGCAGCTGTGAGAAGATGATCTTCGCTTCATCCGGATATGTCAGCTTCATTTGTTTCGGCAGACGGATGGCATAGGTATAATAGTCGCCTCTCAGCGAACCGCTTTGATTGCCGACCGTCTCCTCCCATGCGCCCACCGTCTGAAAATGAATCCAATCAAACACCGTTTCCTCCTCGCACGGACGGGTCGAATAATGCCAGCGGTCCGGCCGCAAGATAAGCACATCCCCCGGCCCGAGCGTCCAACGGCGGTTATCCTCCGCTACATGCAGTGCTCCCTTATTTACAAACAACAAATCAAATACGCCAAGGTTCGTCCGGTTCGGATGCTCCTCGCCTGCGTGATAAGTGATTCGGTTTGATTCTATGAAAAACGGCAAAGGCGGTGAACGAAACGTTAGTAATAGCTCCTCTGACAACCTGATCTCTCCTTATACAAGTTTTGCGAAGCAAAACTTACTTCGAAAGCATATGCTTAGTTTTGCGAAGCAAAACCCAATTCGAAAGCATCCCATAGTTTTGCGAAGCAAAACCCGCTTCCCCATGTGTAAATATGCAAAAATGACTACTGCCCATGTTACTTGAAAACCGTTTCATTTGTCTACAACAAAACATAGCCCCCACTATTTTCGCATCCGGAAAATAATTGGGGGCTATGCACTCTCTACTATGACATAGTCAACTTTACATCACTAGCTGTACCGGCGACCCGGGATTGGCCTTGAACACATCCGCCTCCGGCAGCAAGCTTTTGATTAAATACATATAATCATACGAACGCTCGAGCGACGCCTCGTCTGGCACAAAGACCGTTCTCCTGCCAGTCAGAAGCGACAGCACTTCAATGCGGGACGGAAGCTTCTCGAAGGCATTCATGCAAAATACCGAAGTCATATGGAACAATAACTCAAGCGAATCCCGGTCCGTATCGACGGCAAGCTTCTGCACGATATAATCATCAGCGGCGCCTTCTTTATCGGCTGAAATCAAATGAAAGATTTGCGATATTTCCAAATCAAGCTCATCCACATAGGTCGTCATCTGCTCGTAGAAAACGATCGGCATGGCCGGACACGGGCCGTCAAGCAAAAAAGCAGTCAAATGCTCCTTAACCAACTGCTTCATTTGCAAATAATGCTCATCCGAATGAAACTTATAATTGCGGTTCGTCCACCAATGCTCAATAGAAGCCTCAATCGCTTCTTGCGTTCGAGCCTCGTCCGGAAGCCCATAAAAGTCGTTTATGCTGTGGCTGGCCGCGAATTGGACCATTTGCCGCCAGTTTACGTCTCGCTCCCGCTTGCGGCCCGATTTCATTTTTGCGAACTGTTCGGGGCAGCGCAGCAGCTCCTCCAGCTTATAGTCTTCAATTCTTAATACCGTTGGGATTTGCTCCATTGCACCCGGCCGCCCTTCTCGTTTAATTATCCGGCAACCGCTGCAAGGCCCGCAATTTGACGCCCTAAGCCTCTGCCTTGCTCTTTTTCATCCTCAGACGGATTGTACTCAAACTTGATGCAATCGCCCGCAATCGCCGCGCCAAGCTCCTTCAGCTTCGCTTCAATCGTATCGACCGCGCCGCAAAAAATCGGATACGACGTGTCTCCCGAACCAAATACGGCTGCTTTCTTGCCGCTTAGATCAAGCGAATCCATAGCTTCGAAGAAATCGATAAACTCATCCGGCAGCTCGCCGTCCCCCCATGTGTACGCGCCAATGATGATGCCCTCATAATCATTAAGCTCATCCGCGCTCGCATCGAAGGCTTCCTTCGAAACGACCTCCGCTCCTGCTTCCTTTGCTCCTTCTGCAATGGCCTCTGCCATTTCTTCCGTATTTCCCGTCATGCTTGCATACACTACAAGTATTTTCGGCATCTGTCATTCCTCCGCTTCCTGCTTTGTATTTATTTAGACGTTAACCGTTTGAATGCCTTGAAACAGCGTTGCCATATATAGACTGCCGCCCTGCATATCGATATCCGTTACCGGACAGCCCAGCTTAACCGACAGCAGTGTGACTTGATTGCGAATGTAAGCGAGCTGGAAAAGTCCGCGATCCGTACACGCATAAATATCATTGCCCTGGACCAGCACGGAAAAAATAAACGGCTTGCCGAAGCGGATCCGGTCAAATCTGCCTTTCTTATCGCCGATGAGCAGTTCCCCTTGATCGCTCGTTCCGATCAAATGGCCTCTGAACACCGCTAAGCTCGTAACGCTTGTTTCCAGCTCGAAATGAGCCCACTCATCCATAAAGCGATCATATAGCGAGATCCCGCTGTCATGCGCGATGATCAAATATTGAGGCAAGTTAATAAAATCGTATACCCGTTTATCGTTGCAAGCGATCTGCTCCCATCTGGAGCCCGATTTGGACCAGAGTCCGTATTCTGTTGCTGCATAGCTGGTTCCGCCGATTTTACGGTATTGATAGCATGGAATCGTTAAGCCGTCGTTGTCCCATGCTTCACCATTCCATTCATATAAGCCGTTGTCCGTGCAGGCATGCAGCAATTCATGCTGCAGCTGCAGCCGGTTCACGTTGATCAGATCTCCCATCCCCTGATCGAGCTTCTCCCATCTGCCATCCGCATCGATTTGATAAATTCCGTGGCCGACTGAAGCCGCAAACAAGCAGTCCGGTCCTGCCTTTACCGATGAGAAAGGAAAGAGCAGCCAATTCCAAGGCTTGCTTGTTTCCGTCTGCATGTCTCTCACTCCTTCTGAAAATATTGTTTTTGTTCTTATGACCATCCCGTCATGCAAGCCCTTATGCCCTGCATCCTTCTATATGTGTGAATATGTATTTTCATTTGCCTATAGTGATAATGATTATCACTTTCGTATATATGATAACTATTCTCAACGGTTATGTCAATTCATTAATTCATTTATTTGTTCACTCGATCATCATCCCATTCTCTCTTAAATAGATGGAGCTTTTCCTGTTATCTGAAATGAAGCGCATGGCAGATCAAGGGCTCTCCCTTAATCTGCCGTTATTCGCTAGTTTTCGCATCTATTAAAACGGAAGCTCAATTTGCAGCTTGAACCGTAATCTAAGCTGATCTTTCTCGAACTGGACGTCCCTTACGCTCACAACATCCGTCGCCGGCAAATCAAGCGGTATAATAATCGTCTCCAGCATGCCGACCGGCAGACCAATTTCCTTCACGGACAGCGACTGCGGCCTAAGCGCAATGTTCGGCGGCTGCCACTCCAGCGAATATACGGCATCCAGCTCGGCAGGAATACGATCCATATAGGTAACGTTCATTCGCGCAACCAGCTTATCCTCTTCCAGCTCGAATACGGCGCCGTCCAGACGGAGATCCTTCGCAAGCTCTAGAGAAGACCCGCCGGCTCCCCGGCTTGCATATTTGCTGTTCAAATGGTTTTTAATCAAATCGTTAATGTCGGCTTCCGATAGGACGAGCTCCGTCTTTAATTTTTTGACCATATCCAGCGCCTTCGCATTCACATCTATTGGCGCATAGCGCAGGTCAAGCTGCTCGTCCGGCGCAATATAGGACAGCAGCCACCAGAGCGCGCCTCCAAGCAGCAAAACCATAACAAGGAGTGCCGCCAGCATTCTTTTCAGCATTTTAACCATACTACTCCCCCTATGAGATCGTATTAAACCATTTTCCAATACGTCAACACGCGATGATAGTGCTATAATGATCAAATAATCAAAACCGCTGATTTAGGACAGCCGAAAGGATGGTCACCCATGAACACGAACAACATACCGTTACACCGCATCGGGCTTGAAGAAATCGTTCAGGCGCAAATGCATTTAAAGGATGTCATTACGCGTACTCCGCTCCAGCATAACCGCGTGCTGTCCGAGCGTTACAATTGTAATGTACTGCTGAAACGAGAGGATCTGCAAGTTGTTCGCTCGTTCAAAATACGCGGCGCCTATCATCTGATGCGTTCCCTGGCGCCGGAGACGATAGCCAAGGGCGTTGTATGCGCAAGCGCCGGCAACCATGCGCAAGGCGTAGCTTACTCCTGCCGGACGCTCGGAATCCCCGGCAAAATTTACATGCCGAGCACGACTCCGCGCCAGAAGGTATCGCAGGTCAGTTTCTTCGGCGGATCTTATGTGGAGGTCATCTTAACAGGCGACACCTTCGATGATGCTTATGCGGAGGCGGTCGCTGAAAGCGGCCGCAGCGGAATGGCCTTCATTCATCCCTTCGACGATCCAAAAATCATCGCCGGAAACGGAACCATCGGCCAAGAATTTATGGAATCGGCTGAATCCGCACCCGACTTCGTATTCGTAACCGTCGGCGGCGGCGGCCTGGCTGCCGGTGTCTCCACCTATGTCAAAATCGTCTCTCCCGCAACGAAGGTAATCGGCGTTGAGCCGGAGGGCGCAAAGTCGCTGAAAGCCTCGCTCGATGCGGGTGAAGTTACGCCCCTTGACCAGATCGACAAATTCGTAGACGGCGCAGCTGTTAAGCGGGTCGGCGATTTGACGTTTGAAATTTGCAGAGATTTGCTGGACGATGTTATTGCCGTACCTGAAGGAAAAGTGTGTACAACGATGCTGGATTTGTACAATGAGAATGCTATCGTAGCCGAGCCGGCAGGCGCGCTGCCGATTGCCGCGCTTGACGCCTACCGCGATCAGATCCAAGGCAAGACCGTCATTTGCGTCGTGAGCGGAGGCAACAACGATGTCGACCGGATGCAGGAAATTAAAGAACGCTCGCTTATCTATGAAGGCTATAAGCATTACTTTATGGTAAGCTTTCCTCAACGTGCCGGGGCGCTTCGGGAATTTCTCGATCAGGTGCTCGGACCAAATGATGACATTACCCGCTTCGAATATACGAAGAAATCGAACAAGGACAACGGCCCTGCATTAGTTGGCATCGAGCTTAAACACCGGGAGGATTACGATCCGCTCGTTGATCGCATGACCAAGAAGGGCTTTCAATTTCTTGAGCTGAATAAGGACCCCGTCCTGTTTAACTTGTTGATTTGAGTGATAAGAATCGCCCCGCTTCCATTACTGGAAACGGGGCGATTTGTTTTACCAGGCGTACGCGCGGGGCGCGTCTCCCCCTGGACCCGGGAATATTTCGTCGATGCGCTTCAGCGCCGATTCGTCCAAAGAGATCTCGACTGCGCGAAGCGAGCGCTCAAACTGATCCAGCGTACGTACGCCGATAATCGGTGCCGTTACAGCCGGGTTAGCAAGCAGCCATGCGAGTGATACAAGATCCTCCGGCTCGCCAAGCTCATCGCAGAACGCCGCGTAAGCATCCAATTGATCGCGGCGCTGCTCCAGCCGTTTCGCATCGCCGCTGCGGCGGCCTCCGTCCTTCCGGCGGTGGTTGCCCGCAAGCAAGCCGCCGTCAAGCGGGCTCCACGGAATAACGCCAAGGCCTAATGCCTGCGAAGCCGGCAGTACCTCAAGCTCCGGCAAACGGCACAGCAAATTATATTTATGCTGCTCGGACACAAGCCCGATCGAGCCTCTTGCCTTCGCTTCACCCTGCGCGACCGCAATATCCCAGCCGGCAAAATTGCTTGAGCCTATGTAGCCGATCTTGCCTTGCGATACTGCGGTCTCGAATGCCCCCCACAGCTCGCTCCAGTTGACGCTGCGATCCACGTGATGCATTTGGTACAACTCAATATGATCGGTTTGAAGACGCTTAAGCGAGCCCTCCAAATGTCTGCGAATTTTATAAGCGGATAAGCCCGCATCGCGGTTAGGGCCGTCATGAGCATCATGCATATCGCCATATACTTTAGTAGCCAGTACGGTGCGCTCGCGGCGGCCGCCGCCCTTTTGGAACCATTTTCCGATGATTTCTTCCGTACGTCCTGCATTTTCGCCCCATCCATAAATGTTTGCGGTATCGATAAAATTAATGCCTGCATCCAAAGCTGCATCTAAAATACGAAATGATTCCCTCTCGTCGGTATCCACGCCAAAATTCATCGTACCCAGACATAATCGGCTGACTCGCAGCCCAGATCTTCCCAACTTCGTGTATTGCACGTTAATCATCGCTCCTTCAACTTAGAAATAGGATGGATTACGAATCCATTATACAAAAATTACACAAAGTAACCAAACTGCGTTCACGTTCGCATGACAAAAGTCCGCTAAACTATCGGCAGGAGGTGTACCCATGATTCGATTCGAAAATAATCCACAGCCGAAAATGTTAATTTTGTACGCATCTTACGGAGAGGGTCACCTGCAGGTAGCCCGCGCGATTAAGGGAGCGCTCGAGGAACGCGGCAATTACCGTACCGTTATGGTAGATCTAATGGCGGAGTCGCATCCTTGGCTGAATGAGGTTACACGGCGCTTTTACTTAAAAAGCTATACGCATATGCCCTCGCTCTACGGCTGGATGTATGATTTCACAAGGCAGATGAAGCATGACTCGTTGTTTGGCGGCTTGCTTCATTCCTTTGGAAGAGACAAAATCAGACGTATTATCGCAATAGAGCAGCCGGATATCGTCGTGCATACCTTTCCGAGCTTCGCACTGCCGGAGCTCAAGCGGCGCAAGGACTACCACCCGCCCTCCTATGCCGTTATCACCGACTTCGACCTTCATCGCCGCTGGGTGCATCCGAGCATTGAGCGCTACTACGTCGCAACCGAGGATTTGAAGCTTGAGCTTACGCATCTCGGCATACCGGATAGTGATATCCAAGTGAGCGGCATTCCGCTCAAGCGAGGATTCCGTGCCTCTGCGGCCACAAGCGAGCTCTACGGGCGCTATAAGCTAAGGCCCGATCAACCCGTCGTCCTTATCATGGCGGGTGCGCAAGGCGTTATGCCTGACGTTTCCCAAATCTGCAGCGGCCTGCTGAACGATGATAAAGTACAAGTCGCGCTCGTATGCGGACGCAATTTGCTCATGAAGGACACCATCGAAAAACAATTCCAAGCCCACAAAGGCGCATCGCGCCTGCATGTATATGGCTTCATTGAACAAATCCATGAGCTGATGGCGCTCTCTGACTGCCTCATAACCAAGCCAGGGGGCGTCACGCTCTCCGAAGCTATCGCTGCAGAGCTGCCTATCTTCATTTACCGGCCTGTTCCCGGTCAAGAAAAGCAAAATGCGCTGTATCTCGAATCCAAAGGTGCAGCTATCATAGCCAATGAGGCGAACGAGCTGACGGAACAAATCTTGAAACTCATTCATGATCCGTTACGTCTAACTATTAGCAAACTCTGTATCAAGCAGCTTCAATCCTCGCAAACGGCAGCGGACAGCATAGTTTTGGATATTTTATCCAATTTGCGTATAATGGAGAAAGCATCGACTCTATAAATAGATAAGGAGCCTGTCCGTGCGTACAAATCAGAACGGTTGGTTTGGAGCGGAGATGCGCCTCATCTCCGTTATTTTGTTCGTTGTTGAATTTGTAAGAGGCGCTGTGCTCGTCAGTTTATTGCCTATTTATGGCGCCAAAACATTAGGGCTCGCACCCGATGTTATCGGAGCGGCCATTTCTGCTCACTATATAACCGACACGCTGCTCAAAATAGCTATCGGCTATTTGTTAGACCGCTTTTCCATCCGTATCGTTGTGCAAGCAGGGCTGATTATATCCCTTATCGGCGTTTATTTGCTGCAATTTGCGGAGCTGCCATGGATGTTCATCGGCGCTGCAGCCTTATACGGTATCGGCATGTCGCCGATTTGGATCGCTTGCCTGACGAAGGTGACCGAGCAGCAGCGCGCAACCCAAATGGGAATGCTGTACACCGTTTGGATGGCTGGAATTGGCGGCGGCCCGATTGTTTGTAATATTTTGCTCGATTTCAGCGTATCGTTTACGTACAAGCTGCTCGTCAGCATGTCCGTCGCTGCATGCCTGTTAACGTTCTTCATGAGCAAAGAGAGAGCTAATACGCCAAACCGAATGCCGCTTCGCAAGCAGCTGACTATCCTTAAGGAACAGCTCGGCCAGATGAGGCTATTGCTCCCGGGAATGATTTTGCAGACGACGGGCGCAAGCATGCTCGTTCCGATTTTGCCGGGCTTCGCGGAGCAGGAGCTTGGATTATCAGGTACGCAGTACTCGATTCTCCTTACGGCCGGAGGCCTTTGCGCTGCTGCCGGGCTCATTCCGATGGGCAAGCTTTCCGATATGTTTGGCAGCAAGAAATGGTTTCTCGCAGCCGGCTTCGGCGTGTTCGCGCTTGGCTTGTACATACTGGCTTCAGGACTGACGTTCTGGTATTGTTTACTTATAGCGGTTGCTCTTGGATTGTCTTATTCCGCTATTTTACCCGCGTGGAATGCGCTGCTTGCCGCCTATGTTCCGCCAAAACAAGAGGGGCTTGGCTGGGGCCTATTATCCACCGTTGAAGGAATCGGGGTCATGATCGGTCCGGCTGCAGGCGGTTTGCTGGCCGCTTGGAACGGAGAGGCATCCGTCTTCTGGATTAGCGCCGTCCTGTTTGGGATGATCGGAATTTTTTATTTATGGTTCCCTTTCCGGGCGTTCGCTGCAAATGAAAAAGCTACAAATAAGTAGAACGGAGTTAAATTTATGGATGATTGGCACAATTGGCTGGAATACCTAAAACATCTGGATCTTGATTCGATTCAATGGACGCTGCAAAGCTACTCGCAGTGGGGCCCTTTGCCCGGCATGATACTGCCGATGATTGAATCGTTTCTTCCTTTCCTTCCATTATTTCTTATCATTGCGGCTAATGCGAACATATACGGCCTTGGCTTCGGCTTTCTATTCTCATGGATCGGTGTAACCGCAGGCAGCATAACCGTATTCTGGATAAGCCGCAAGCTTGGCCGCAACGTTAAGGGGAAGCTCGAGAAACGTTTTCCCAAATCGCAGCGGTTTTTCAATTGGATCGAGCGCAAAGGCTTCACGCCGATGTTCCTGCTCGCTTGCTTCCCGTTCACGCCGTCCGTGATCATTACGATCGTCTCCGGCCTAAGCAACGTGCCTTTTCGCACGTTTCTGCTTGCTACTCTGCTCGGCAAGGCGGTTATGATATTTTGCATCTCGCTGATCAGCTTCGATATCGGCAATCTCGTCGATGAGCCTTGGCGGATTTTTGTCTCGATCACCGCCGTGCTGGTTATGTGGTTCGGGGGCAAGCGGCTTGAGTCTCGCTATCAGTTGAACGGGTGAGGTGTGCATATATGACAGATCAGACGTTATCGAACGGCTGGGCGGCGCATCTGGCGCCGCCCTTATTTTCTTGGTTCGACGTTGGCGCGACCGCTATCGTGCTTATCATTGCAGGCATGCTGCTCACCGGCATGTTTTTGTTTGTTAGACTCGCTTCAGACGATTCTGACCGGTACAAGGATCTAAAGGAAATAGTCGAGACGCTCTTCGGCACACCTGCTCATCTTCGTCAACCGTCGGAACAAATCTCCGCCAAGGGTGATAGCAAATCCGAGGGCGGCTCTGCAGCTTCCGCAGCACCATTTTCCGAGCCATGCCCTGCTTGTAACGAAACGGTTACAGAGTGCGATTCGGTTTGTCCCTCATGCGGACTTCGTTTATTATAAGCTTGCCTCATTCAACCTCTAAGCCGGACTCATACATTTCTTCCTTTTGTGGCACACTGTTGAAGATCTTCTTGTGAAGACAAGCGTAAACGGCTGACGCTGTCCAAGGCGGCAAACGCCCGTTTCGTTAGAGCTAACGATAAATTCCTCAGGAGGGTGATCACATGTCAGGCGAACAGCCATCCGATCTGCAGAAAAAGGCAAGCAAGGCGCAATCGAAAGCAGACCGCAACCAAGCCAGCAAAGAATCTGCCAGTGAGCTGCAATCAGTTGCCGATCGCGCAGCGGTGCCGAAGCACGGATTATAAGCATAGGAAGGTTGGTTGACACAATGAGCAATCCAAATAACCATCACGAGATGAATCCCATGTCAGGCGAGCCGGTTGAGGTTAAGGGTACTTACCGAAATGAATGGGGCCGTGAGGAGCAGCTTGAACGCGGAGATATTTTCCCGGCCGATCCCACACTTGGAACGACAGAATGGCAGCTGGTCGAGCTCTTCTTTAATAACCATCATCAGGGACATACCGATCCAAGGTTGGTTCCGCATGATGATGACGATAATCCTGAAGCGCATATGCAGCATCCTCGCCGTCATGAGGGCAGCAGCAAAACGGACGACGATCAATAAATAATCAGCTTGGCAGCGTTGCTGTTCAACAAGCCGGCATCTTTTAACGAGCCGTTTTAGCATCCCTACGAAAAACAGCAGGCCGGAGCGCTCGATAGTATCGCTCCTTCCTGCTGTTTTTGTCTCCATAACCATTTATGTAACAGTAAACTCGAATCAGCAGCCTTTAGCCGGGCTGCGTTGCTGGCCGTACAGAGGAAGCCGCTACAGCTTCTCACCCTCCGGCTCCTCGTTACTGCGCTTTGCGTTTTCCTCGCGCTGCTGCACTTGATCGAGCAGCTTCTCCAGACGCCGAAGGTGATACGCATATTCGAATAGCCCCGAAGCGACAAAGACGAGGCGCTTATGCTCATCCGGGTCATCCATGATGTATGCCGTTAAGTCCTGCACGAGACGCGCTTCACGCTTTTCTTCCGGCTCGATCAGCGCATTCGGCTTCATTTTGTCCTCTGCCTTCAGTAAAATATGCTCATGATACTTCGACAATTCCTCGATTTGATGATCGAAGCGAAGCGCCCACTCTCCGGCGCTCGGGGAGGCGAAATAATGCTCCTCCACCACATCGAGAAGGTCGGCCCCTTTTTGCAGCGCCTTAATCATTTGCTTCGATACAAGCAGCTGCCGGGCATGGCTCGTCTTCGTCCGGGCAAGCACCTTCCGCTCCTCTTCGAATACGGCGTGGCGCTCCTCCAGCTTGCGCAGCGTCCCATGAAGCTTGTCCTTCTCCTCGCGGAATACTTGCTCCTTCATTTCATTGGAGATCGCAGTCCGCAGCAGCAATGAAAGCTGGGAGTAGGCCTGATGCACCTGCTCTGTAAATTGCCGCCTTGGGCGCGGCGGGAAGACGAGCACGTTAACGGCGAATGAAGCGCCGATTCCGGTCAGCACCATCAATAACCGCTCAATCGCCACATCCCAGCCTTGTCCGTTGGCCTCCATGATCGCGACGACCGTAACGAGCGTCAGACTGATCGTGCTCTCCATTTTCAAACGAATGCTGATCAGAATGACAAGAATACAGACGAGTCCAGCCGCAATCGGCGTATGGCCGAACAGCCGGACGGCCGCAATCGCTATAACCGCGCCAAGCAGGTTGGTTTGCACCTGATCCGCTACGCGCTGCCATGACCGGTAAATCGACGGCTGAATCGTAAATATAGCTGCCACCGCAGCAATAAGCGGGGATGCGAAGCCGAACAAGCTGCTTAGATAGATCGCTAACGCGACGGCCATCCCTGTTTTCAACACTCTCGCACCTATCGTCATACCTTCTCAGCCTCCGTCACAAGCAGCTCGGATGCGGCCACCTCTCTACCGTTCACCCATAACGTCACGCGGTGAAGTCCGCAATAATGCTTGCGCGTCGATAAATCCGCGAAGCGATGAACCCGTGCACCCGATGCCGAAGCTCCGCCGGCATATTCGCGGTCAGATAGCAGAAACCGCTTCAGCGACGTCTTGCCCCCGGACTTCACGAACGCAATGCCGTATTCGATACGGAGCTTGGCTCCCTCGCCCTCGCGCAGCTGCACGCGATAGCGCAAAGCCACCTCTCCGCCGATCGCTACCGAATGTTGAGACAGCTCCAAAGCAGCAGCGGCCACAAGCGGAAGCGCAGCAGCATCCGTGTCCGCATCCTTATGCTCGGCATATCCAAACAATGACATGATCTGCGGATTGGCCTGCTTAATCAGCGTGCGGCAGCCATGCCGGATAATCCAATCCGTCTTTGCGTCCTCGCCGATCCACGCCGCCGCCAGCCCGATAACAAGCTCCGGATGATCTTTCGCAATATCGTTCAAATTATTTGCTACACTTTTGCGCACATACAGTGAAGGATCACGCTTAAGCTTCTCCAAAATCGGTACGATCGGCGACGGATCGCGCTTAAAGAGCGGCAGCGCTTGCGCCCAAGGCAGGCGCGGCCTGATTCCTTCGCTCGCCAGCCGCCTGACATGCTCATTCGGATGATCTGCCCATGCGAGCATTTGCTTTGCCATACGCTCCGGGTCGCTTAGAATAAACGCTCTTACTGCGAATTCAGAGGTTGAACGCTCCGTGAAATGTTCAAGCGCGGCTATCGAGAGCGCATAGTGCTGCGGCTCCATCCCGAATACTTCTATGAAGTCCGGAAAAAACAAAAAGGCCAGCCCCGTACAATGTTCATCTATTTGATATAAAACAGCGAGCGCTTCTTCATAAGATGGCGGCAATGCGGCGCCCAGCGCTTCTGTTATTTTTCGAGTACGCGCTTTGAGCTCAAGCTGCGTCCAGCTGCCGTCCCTTACACGCTCCACGAAGCGGGCTTCATCAAACGGGCTCCACGCCGTTTTCACCAATCCGGCAAATTGTTCTAGAAATAATCCGTCATACACAGCCTTAAGCGGTTCTGCCAACGTAAATCCCCTCCTCCAGCTATTATACCAAGTGTAAACGGCTGGCGTCGTCCTTTGGCGACAAAAGCTCGTTTCGCGGTGAAATATACCTGTATCCGCAAAAAAAAGCCCGGGAGTGCTCCTGCAGGAGCACTCCCGGGCTTTTTTCTATTCCAGAGCCTTCTAAGCGAACCGCGCGATGGTATCGGACAGCTGATGGGCGATCGCATTCGGCCCTGCTGCCAGCTGTTCATTCGTCAAGCGGATTCGCACGAAAGATTCATCCATATCCATCGCTTCTGCAAAGAAACTGGATAAGCCGCGCGCACGCCGATCGATCTGCAGCACCAGCTCAAGCTCGCGGTCCGATGGGTAGAACATCACTTCAAGCTCATCGAGCTGCCCCCGGAATTGCGTTGTCGGAACGAACTCCAGCTCTTGGATGAATGGCATTTTGCCGCCGAGACGGGAGGAGTACTCACACTCAGCCTTGCGCAAGCGGAAGCCTAGCAAATCAAGCGCCTCCAGCACCGTATTCATTGGAGCGGTCGGAACCACTTCGATGCGGTCATTATCGCCCGGATCGACGCCGCCGATAACCGCCAGCTCCGTCTTCACCCATACGGGCGTGCGTCCAATCGTAAGCGGAGTTTGGTGAGGCAGCTGGAATGAGAAAGGCACCTCGCGGTTTTCTCCTGCCTGCAGCGTGAACGGCGCGCTGACATGATAGCGTCCAATCTCCCCGTGCTGCGTAATTTTACTGTCATTGCTCTCGCGTATATATTCTGTCATTACCGATAGTTGAATGGTTTCAATCCGCTGCTCCACGCTGCCGCCTTGAATCTTCACGATACCCCGTACCTCTTCGCCGGGCGCATAGCGAGCCTTCTCCAACAGTGTATCAATCTTTGCAGAACCGATACCGATACTAGCCAAAAAACGATTGAACATCAAAACGACCTCCACTCCTATTATCGTGAATCCTAACTGCTTAAGCATATTACGACGCCTTTAAAATTAGGTTTCAATTTCAATTTCAATATTCACTCGCCGCCCCTCGGCTGCTGGCTAAGAGAGCTGTCCTTGTCGCCAAAAACAGTGTCAGCCGCTTGCGCTTGAACAGGCGTAACAGGCAGTTCCTTGTACGGCAATTGTATAATAAAGGTTGTCCCAACCCCGATCTCGCTTTCAGCCGTGATCTGACCCTGGTGGTTATCGACGATCTTGTACGTGACCATTAAGCCGAGTCCCGTTCCTTTATCCTTCGTCGTATAGAAAGGCTGCCCGATCTTAGACAGCTGCTCCTTCGGAATGCCCGAGCCTTCATCCTTAATCCGGATCAATACATTCCGCTCTTCATGAAGGGACATGTCGATGGTGACCACGCCCCCGCTCTGCATCGCTTCAATCGCATTTTTGAGCACGTTAATAAACACTTGCTTTAATTGATTCTCAACGCCAATTACCCATAGCGGGCGATAATCGGCATGGAATTCGAGGACGACGTTATGCAAAATCGCCTGCGTCTCCAGAAGATTTACCGTATCCGCCATAATTTGACGCGAATCCTTATGAACATACTCATAAATTTGCGGCTTGGAGAGCATTAGCAATTCACTGACAATGGATTCGATGCGCACGAGCTCGGATTTCATAATGTCGTAGAAATTGCTCGTATTCCCCCGTCCGGATGAAAGAAGCTGCAAAAAGCCTTTTAACGAGGTGAGCGGATTTCGGATTTCATGGGCAATACCTGCGGCTAATTGACCCGCTACATAAAGCTTCTCCGAATTAATGAGCAGCTCCTCATTCTTCTTTCGTTCAGAAATGTCGCGAATAATGACCTGCTCAATCTGCTTGCCCGAAAAGGTTGAGCTTGCCCTTACCATTTCCGTATGCAGCAGCGTACCCTGCACCGACATCCATTGCAGCTCAATCGGGCTGGTCGGAGCATCCTCGCCTGCTTGTCCGGCCGCGAGCAAAGCAGCCATCTGTCCATAGTAATTGTCATCCAACAGGTTATACACGCTTGTTCCGATGATGTCATGCTCTGACTGGACCTCGAACATACGCAGTCCGGCCCGATTTATATATTCCCATTTTCCGTCGCTAATTAAGGCGATCGTATCCATGGAGTTTTCGACAAGGAGCTTATACCGCTCGTCGATCTGGCTGTATTTGCTCGCAGCTAGCCAGGTTGTCAGGCTAAAGCTGAGGATTATTAAAGTAGACACCCCGAGCAAGAAAGCGAGCATCAGTAAATATTCGTTTAATAGATCCGTCGATAAAATATCATTGTAATCGACCTGCATCGCATGCAGGCCAATCTGATGCATCGCCATGTTAGATAATCCGAGCGATATGCAGCTTTTAAACTTATACTTGGACGTTTCTGCCTCCAGCCAGTAAAAGGCCAAATAAGCGCCTGCAAAACTGACTCCGAAGGAGAGCCAATAGAGCAGCCAGTTCATTTCTAATTTAATGACCGAATCAGACAGCATGGACATATATTGGAGTATTGTGGCTCCAAGCGCCATCAATAAAGCACTAAATAAATAACGCCTTCGCGAGAGCCACTGCTTCTTCAATATAACCAAGGCGGCATAGACGATAACGGTACATACGACTAATACGGCCAGCATGACCCAATCCATAACCATTCTATAATCTGACGCAAGAAGTGATACGACATGCATGGTCCATAGACCCAGCCCAAAAACGGATGCTCCGCCAATGATCCAGTTGAATCTGTATGTCCGCTCCCGCGGCTGCAGCTGCTCTATCATATTGAGCATGGTATAGGATGCAAAGCACATAATAATGATCGATAGAACTAGAAAATAGGGGTTTCCATTAATGATAGGATAGGTCATAAGACTCCTTAAATATCCATAAATTTACTTGCAATAAAGAAATTCGACAATTCTCACAAAAACCCTCTCTATTTTCAACAAAATTCTGCAGATTTTTGTCAGAAAAGCAGTGAGAGTTTCCCTACTCCCATCTTCGGCTATTATGATAGAATGGTCTGAGTAGAAACGGGCAGCAAGGAATGAATAAGCTGTTGCCAGCATTGCCGGTTTTATTCACAAAAATTTTTGGAGGGAATACGATGAAAATCATCAAGGAATTTAAAGAGTTTGCGATGAAAGGAAATGTCATCGACTTAGCGGTCGGGGTCATCATTGGAGGAGCGTTCGGCAAAATCGTTACTTCACTCGTCAACGATATTATTATGCCGCCGATCGGCAGAATTTTGGGTGAAGTAGATTTTAAAGATTTGAAACTTTATCTTGTGGACACTACAGGAAAGGATGCAGCTGCTCTAGCAGAATCTCCGGCCATTGCTTACGGTCAATTTATTAACGTTATGCTGGACTTTTTGATTGTTGCTTTCTGTATTTTTATGCTCGTCAAAGTAATCAATGTTCTGCGCCGCAATGAGAAGAAAGAAACAGCGCCCGTAGAAGTAACCGAGAAGGATTGCCCGTACTGCTTGTCCAAGATTCCGGTCAAAGCTTCCCGCTGCAAGCACTGCACTTCCCAGCTTGAGGCTTCCGCGCATGGCTGAGGAGCTGTTCGACATTTACGATGAGCAGCTTCGGCCGCTAGGCACGGCGACGCGCGCAGAGACGCACGAGCATGGCTATTGGCATCGCACATTCCATTGCTGGCTGACGCGCCGTGAAGAGAACCGGCGGTATGTGCGGTTCCAGCTGCGGCAGGCCGGCAAGGATACGAATCCGGGCTGCTACGATATAACGGCCGCCGGTCATTTGACCGCAGGCGAAACGATACGCGAAGCCATACGCGAGCTTGAGGAAGAGCTAGGCGTAAACGCGCATTTCGAGCAGCTCATCCCGCTCGGGCAAATACGGGAAGAAGCAAGCGGAGAGGTGAATGGCAAGCCCTTCATCGACCGCGAGGTCAGTGACGTATTCGGCCTTGTGTGCGAAGTGCCATTGACTGATCTGCGGCTGCAGCCTGAAGAAGTAGCTGGCGTTTATGAGGCCGATCTTGATGAGCTGATTGCGATGTTTGAAGGCTCTGTATCAGAGGTGTTTGCACTTGGCGTTGAGCTCGGCGGCCAGACAAGGCAGCTGACGGCCGTGCAGCGCTTCGTCCGGGCGAATCAGTTCGTGCCTCGTCAATTTTCTTATTATACGGACGTACTTCGGGCGCTGCACGGCTGTACTTAATGCGTGCGGCGGCTTTTGTTTATTTGCCCGCGAATTCCCCACGCACGCTCCCAATTGATATACCACTGATCTATTAATCCATGAATGTTATAAAACTCCGTATTGCGCGGCGCAAGGTCAAAGTCATTCAGCTCCGGCTGATTGAGCAGCCGCGCCGCCATTTCATGAAAACAGCCGTGAAGATTCATTTCAATAAAACTGCCAAGCTGATCGAGGGACGTAAAAGATTCCGGATAATGTTGAACTCTCTGCTCAGCCCCCGCATTATAGCAAGGTGTGCGCCTAATGAAGTCCGGCACCTGAGTCCACCCCGCAATCCATCTTCGGTCATAGCCCATTGCATCATGCCAACGATAAACCCGATAAATAAAATCGCGGTGAAACCGCAAAAATCGGTCACCGAAACCAGGCGGCGGAACAGTCCCGGGAACCACATGATTCGCATGATGCCAGACGCGATGTTCATCCAGCAATGCTCGCGGAAATTGAGGTATTTGCGGCATCCTCGTCCCCTCCATATTTGTTCATCCTTTTCAGCTCTCACTCCTGTATCGTATGCGCTTAACGCCGCCGCTGTGATTTCCAACCAAAAAGGACTCCCCACGCGGGCAGCCCCTCTTAGAACAATCAGAACCAACAAGGATGGTGACGACACTCATCTTGTACTCTTTTGACGCAAATATCGAATGTAACAGTTACATCATTGAATTTACCGAATTGGCAGCAGATTCTCACGCAATCTTTGTCGCGCATACGGAAGAAGTTAATGACACGGCAGTCACAGCCCAGCAGGCTTTGTACAGCTCTTGCGTCACGGCAGCGAATCGCTCTGACAAGCTTAGCTGCTGTTTGTCTGTCTTTCAATTGCTTGAAAATATCACTTAATTCTTTTCCTGCTTCTTGCATGGATTCAACTGAAGGGTCCTCCTTGCGGCAGCGGCTTTTATGATCGCCTTTGTTGCATCCGCAGCTTTTATGATCGCCTTTGCTGCATCCGCAGCTGGAAGAGATGCGGGCACGGCTAGCAATTTTAGCAGCAGATTTCATGATGCTGGCTTTCAGTTTTAAATTGGCGGACATTTCTATCCCCCCTCCCTCTCGAACATACTCTATTCTATGCAAATTTAAGAGAGAGGTATGGACAAGTGGCACCCGCCAAACGTTGAATTCATGTCCATTCGACAGAAGGTTGTCCTTTTTGACATCGGCGGTCTATGACTGCAAAAGCTGCCATACATATAGATAAATTGAATTGTCGATGAAAAGAGGTGAATAAGCTCGTGATTGAACGAATTAACCGGCTTCAGGTTGAACTCCCGCCTTCGCCTTACGCGGATGCAAATGCCGCAGCAGCGGTACAGGAGCTGCTTGGAGGGAAATTCGGCGAGATGTCGACATTGAACAATTACATGTACCAATCCTTTAATTTTCGCGAGAAAAAGAAGCTTAAGCCTTTCTATGACCTTGTATCCAGTATTACAGCCGAGGAGTTTGGCCATGTAGAGCTTGTTTCTACAGCTATAAATATGGTGCTTACAGGCATCACCAGTCCCGGTAATCCGAACTCGACACCGCTGAAGGAGGGAGTAAATAAGCGCAACAGCTATTTTTTTATCGCAACCGCTCAAACCTCCATGCCCGGAGATTCAATGGGCCGCGCTTGGACGGGTGATAATGTGTTTAGCAGCGGCAACCTCGTGCTTGATCTCCTGCATAATTTCTTCTTGGAGTGCGGGGCCCGCACGCATAAGATGCGCGTCTATGAGATGACCGACCATCCTACCGCGCGTGCGATGATCGGATATTTGCTTGTCCGGGGCGGCGTACATGTGCTTGCTTATGCGAAAGCATTGGAAATTGCGACAGGCGTTGATGTGAAGAAGCTCATTCCCATACCCGACCTTAGCAACAACAGCTTTGAGACGGCGCGGAAATATGAAGCCATGGGACTTGGCAACAAGCTGTATACGTTCAGTCAGAACGATTACAAAGATATTGTCCTTATTTGGAATGGTCAAAATCCGCTCACAGGAGCTCCGCTGGAGGTTATTCAAGGCGCCCCTCAGGGAGCGCCAATGCCGGATTTGAGCGAGGTGCCGGAGGAATTCGCGCCAGGCATATCGCAGGAGGATTTTATGGAAATTGCTCGGAGGCTGCAGAAGAACGCCGGCCTATAAGGCCCATACCATACAACGAAGACCTCCTCATTCGCGCAAAGCGGCTTGGAGGTCTTCCTGTTCATATTCTCTCGTATTCCTTATGCTATACTAGGTGCAAGACGAGAGAATGAAGGTGATTTTGATACAATTTTTGGCTATGCTTACGATGCTAATCGACCACATCGGTCTCGTTTGGTTTCCTGAGCACATCGTATGGAGAATAATTGGACGGCTGGCATTGCCGTTCTATGCATACGCGATTGTGCTGGGCTATTTTCGCACGAGTGACATTCATCGGTATTTGAAGAGAGTTGCATGGATTGCGCTTCTCTCGCAGCTGCCTTATCAATTCGCCTTTCATCGGCTTGAAGTCAATACAGTGGGCTCTTTATTCGTCTGCCTGCTGCTTCTGCGCCTTCTCGATAAATGGAACGGTAAGCCGTTTCTTCAATACCTGTTAGCTGCTTCTTTTGCCGGTTTGCTGGAAGTTATTCCGTTCAGTTACGGCGCTTATGTCGTGCTGCTCGTGCTCATTTACCGCTATGCTGAGGCGCAGTGGTTTACCCTGTTTCACTTCTCGCTGAATGTGGTAAGTATTTTTGTAAAGGGCTGGTTGATTCAAGCCTTCAGCTTAATGGCCACCGTTCTCATCGTCTATATGCCCGATTTCATGCGCAGCGCCGACAAAATAAAAGTGCCGCGCATCGTATGGCGCAGCTTCTATCCGCTTCATCTAACCATCATCGCGGTCGTCTACTATGTAATGAGCAACGATAACCTGAAAGAAATACTTCGCACCCTATAATTCAGCCGATTATTCTGCCAGAGAAGCCAGAAGCTGCTCCAGCTCCTGCTCGCACTGCGCAGCGGACGCCCAGCCCGGCTCGCTTTGCTGGAGAAGCCTGCGCACGAACAGTTTCACCGCCAGCGGAAGCTCCAGCTCCTCTTCCCAGCTGCGCTCCTCCTGCTCTTCATGGTGCTCATAGCTTGCATACATCATGAACAGAAACAAATGGCCTAATCCGTACAGATCGCTGGCCGGAACGGGACGTCTCATCAGGCGCTTTGCGCCTGACCAACCGCCTCCCGGCAAATGGCCTTCCTTATTTTCAAGCGGCTCCGTTTCCTTCAGTCCTATGCGCAATGCTTCCGGAAGCTGTTCGCCAATGCGGCAGGAGAGCCCATAGTCGATCAAATACAAGCGCCCGTCTTTCTCCAGCACATTCGGAATGCGGACGTCGCGGTGCACAAAGCCGGCTCGATGCAAATAACCAAGAGGCTGCAAAAGCTGCTTTATGACGCTTAACGTATCCTGTAGAGAGTACATCTGGCCTTGCTCCATCATTTTGTGCTCCAAATTGTCGCCATCGACGAGCTCCATTAGAAGCGCTTCATCAAAGCCTTTCTTCTCGTAACGGACCCACTTCGGAATTTGCGGATGACTCAGCTTCTGCAAAATCATGCTTTCCCTCTCCAGCAGCTGTCTGCCTATCTCTTTCTTGCTCGGCATATTTCGTTTCATTAACACCTTATTTCCCGTCACGACATCGGTGCACGCGTAAGCTTGCCCGTAGCTGCCCATTCCGATAAAGCGTTCAATTCGGTATCGCCCCATCCAAATCACGCCGGTACGAAGCGGATAATCCCGCCAATGGTTAATCATATCCTTATACTTGCGCACGAAAAAAGTCCACATCGTTAATTTGCCCCCAGCAGCTGTCTGATTTCCTCAATCGCCTTGTCGAGCGAAATTTGTCGGCAATTAAGAAACCATAGCAACAAAAATACGTATTATTAGTCATATGAAAGCGTACGCTTTCGATGCCCCTTTTGTTTCACAAAACATAAGCGTTAGCTTTCATAATCATTTTTCCAAAATAAAATTTAGGAGGTTAGAATCATGCTAAAGCATTTGCTCAAACGTTTGTTATACTCGCTCATGGGTCGCAAGCGCTACGGTCACCATTACAGCAGCAGTGATTACAATAACGGGCACTATCGTCCGCATAACCGCCCCTATCAAGGTCACGGCTATTACAAGAAGAAATACAGCAGCTATTCCAGCTAAAAAAAATCGCGGAAAATGTCGAATTTGTTAGAAAAGTGTAAATAAAGTAAACAAAATCCTGACGACAGTTTCATAAGAGGCTAAAATGTTTACGTTAGAATGGAGGAAATCGATCGGAGGTGTAATAGGAAATGATGAAAATCGTTACCTTCAAAAGTCGTTCCGTCCCCGTCTACTACCCTAATGAACTATCAGCATCCATAGAACAGCTTAATCATAAATTGTACGAATTGGAATTGGATTTTGATTTCCGCAAAAAATGGAGAAGAATCAAATCCGTTGAAATGGTGCGCGATGTGGCTATTTTCCAGTATAACGACGGCACAAAGCTCTATCTTGAAGTATGTTAAATAACCATGCTAAAAAGACCTGACGGCACATCCCTAATGTGCCCGTCAGGTCTTTTATATTTCGCTGCCGCTGCCTTATTCGTCAAATGAGGTCCCATTGGCCTATTTATCCGCACTTCACGATCGGTGAATCATGGATAGGCCAAACCTGTTAGGCAAAAAGAACCACTCCGCTTCAGCGAATGGTTCTAAGCAGAGAAAATTTGAAATCGTAATGTGTTCAGCCTTTGCTCACGCTTGTATGCTGGGCCACATACTTGTAACCAAAGCCCCAAACCGTTCGGATCAGCCTTGGTTCCTTAGGGTTCTGTTCGATCTTCTTGCGAAGATTAACAATATGTACGTCGATGGCCCGGTCTGTCACGAAGGAGTCAAAGCCGCGAATCGTATTTATAAGTTCTTCCCTGCTGAATACCTTGCCGGGATAAGCTAGAAACAGCTTCATAAGCTCATACTCCGAGAAGGTTGTATCAACCAGCTGGCCGCGAACAAGCAGTAAGCGTCTCTCGAAATCAAGTTGGATCGGTTCACGATCGTCCATCAATTCTACCTCTGCAGCAACCTGCTGCATCGTTTCTGCCTGAATCGTATTTGAACGTCTAATTAACGCTTCTACCCGGGCTGTCATTTCATGCATGCTAAATGGCTTGCACATGTAATCGTCCGCTCCAGCTTTCAAAGCCTGAACCCGTTCAGATACTTCACTCTTCATAGATAGAATCATGATCGGTACGTTTGAGCGCTTCCTTATGAGCGCACATACTTCCATGCCGTCCAAATCGGGCAAGATCAGATCCAGCAGCACCAGATCAGGAACAAACTCTGACGTGAGCCTCAATCCTTCGTCCGCCCTGTATGCTTGCATGACGGAGTAGCCTTCTTCTGATAAATACATAGACAGCATATCACTCATCATGACGTCATCTTCAATAACTAAAACCTTATACATTATTGTCACCCTTTTGGAGGATTGAAGATTTCTGTCGAATATACATTGTAACTCTACTATACATTACCGCCATTAAAGGGACAACAATTTGTTAGTAATTTGTTAGGTTTTATTATCCAAAATATCCTTCGCATTTCGAAGCCCTGCCAACAACTGCTTCAGCGTCGTCTCTACCTGAACAATGGCCGTTTGCAGCTCCTCTTTATCCAGCTGCGGCTGCTTAACGATACGTTCTACCTCACATACGGCCTCCAGCAATTCATAGGCTGACAAATAGCCGGCCGCCCCCTTTAAAGTGTGAGCCATTCGTTTGACAATTGTTAGCTCCGATTGCTTGACCATCATGCGGAGCTGATCGGCAAAGGAATCATAATCGAGCACAAATTGCTCCATCATATGCTGCATAATCGGCAGCTTCCCATTAACTCTCGCAAGCGCGCTCTCCACGTCCATACCGGCAACAGACGGCAATGGCCTTCCGTTCGCTGCATTTGACGCATGGGAACGATTCGGTTCAGCTTGCAGCTCCTGCGCAGCGGCCGGCTTGGTTATAAGCTTGTTGCCCTGCTTCAGCCAGTAAGAGATGACCGTATGCAGCCGCTCGGAAGATACCGGCTTCGTCACCACATCATTCATGCCCAGCTTCAAATAACGTTCGTGATCGTTGCGCAGCACGTTTGCGGTTACCGCAATAATGGGAATATGATCGTATTTCGGCTCGCTGCGGATAAGGCGAACCACTTCCGATCCATCCATAACCGGCATATGAATATCCATCAATATTAAATCCCAGTGCTCTTCCACAACCTTTTGAAGCACCTCTTCGCCGTTCTCCGCCACACCTACCTCGTAGCCCTGCTCCTTCAAAATCTCTATCGCGACCAATTGGTTGATCTTATTGTCCTCTGCTAACAAAATACGCGTATTTGCTCCGTTCTTCTGCACCTCAGGAGCGGGAGCAGCGCTTTCCTGCTCATTAACTTCGGAGCCCTTCCGTTCAAGGACGCTTTCAATCGCGCGCAGCATGTCCCCTCGCATAATCGGCTTGATCAGCAGCGTGACCGGCCTTTGCTCCGCGGTCAGCTGCATCATTTCATCACGGCCATAGGAGGTCGTCATAGCAATGGTTTTGACGCCGGCCGCTACCGCATCGCAGTGGAACTCCAGCCAGGTTTCGGCGCCGTACATATCCGGCATTTCCATATCCAAAACGATGAGCTTCGGCAATGCGCCCGCTCCAATGCGGCGAAGGCGGTCCCGGGCCATTTTCCAAGAATGGAACGGTATTGGCGTTAAACCAAAGGATTCTACCGTGTCGCTCCAGAAGTCCCGCATCTCATCGTCATCCTCTACGATCCAAACAGGCTGCTCGGTCAGCTCCGGACGAACCTGCCTGTGCTGCTCCGTATATTTATGCATTACGGTGAACGGCAGCGTGAAGTAAAACTGACTGCCCACGTACGCTTCGCTGGACACCTCCAGCTTGCCGCCCATCAGCTCGACCAAAGATTTCGAAATGACTAGACCAAGACCGGTGCCTCCAAACTTCCGTGTCGTTGAGCCGTCCGCCTGCGTAAATGGCTTAAATAGCTTCTCCACCTGCTCGGCCTTCATGCCGATGCCCGTATCTGCGATGATGAAGCGTATTTTCACTCCTTTAGCCGATTCCTCCACAAGCTCCAGCTGAAGCCTCACTCGTCCTCTATTCGTAAATTTAATCGCATTCATACACAAGTTGAGGAGCACCTGCTCAAGGCGCAGCGCATCCCCAGTGATCGTCTGCGGCAAATGCTCAGGCGTATCAATAATAAACTCAAACTGCTCCTTACCGCCCATAAATACGCTTAGCTGGTCGGCTATCCGGTGCATGAGCTCCTCCGGCTGGAACGGCAGACGTTCGATGTCGACCTTGCCCGCTTCGATTTTGGAGAAGTCCAAAATATCATTGATGATTCGCAGCAGCGTCTCCGAGGATGTATTCATCTTGTCCATGTAATCCTTTTGCGAGGCAGAGAGCCCCGTTTTGCGCATTAATTGCGTTAAACCGATAATGCCGTTGAGCGGGGTCCGAATCTCATGGCTCATGAGCGCTAAGAAGCGGCTCTTTGCCTGATTCGCCTCATCCGCTTCGAGCGTGGCGCGCACGAGCTCCTCCTGCACCATTTTTTGCTCGGAAATATCGCGGGCGATGCAGGAGAAGAACAGTTCTCCCGTGTCCTCGTTCTTATGCGCAACGACGACCATCGACACATGCAGCGCCTCGCCGTTGCTCTTAAGCAATTGTGCACCGCTCTCCCAAAAACCGAACTGTTTGGCTTGCGCAGCGCCCTTCACAAGCTCTGAATATACTTCCGGATGGGTATGCTGCTCGACCGTATATTCGCCATCCACAGCATCTTGCAAGCCGAGCATCTCTCTGCCGGCTCTATTCATATAAACGACCTTGCCGCCCGCGCTAACCGAAGCGATTAAATCCTTGGCCGATTCCACAATGTCGAGCAAGCGATTGCGCGCCTTCTCCATATGCTTGCGGTCGGAAATATCGAGCACCATGCCGACGACGCCAGAGAACCGCCCATTGCGGTCACGCAGGCCGTTCGAGCTATGCAGCGTCGGAATTCGCGTGCCGTCTTTATGGATAAAGGTCCACTCCCGTTCATAGGAGAAGTTCTCGCCGCGAAGCTCCTTGAATACCTCTAGGCCCGGCTTCACCTCCCTGCCGAGCTGGATGCTCAGGTTTTCCGCTTCCAAGCGGATTTCATCCAAATCCATGAACAAGAGCGGCGTAGCAACACCAGCCAGCTCCTCGCTCTTGTAGCCCAGCATCTCTTCTGCCGTTCTGTTCAAATAAGAAACCTTATATTGTTCGTCAAGAACGATAAACCCATACTGGTTTTGGTTAATAATAGCCTCAAGCCGATCGAACATTTCTTGCAGATGCTCCATCATCCCGTTGACGGAGTGGCCAAGCTGTCCGATCTCATCATGCGGCAGCGCCTCAAGATGCTCGGCCTCGAAGCGTCCGGCCGCAGCCTGCTCTGTAACGCCAAGAATACGTTCCAGACGCTTAACAATTTGCTCAAAATAGAGAAAGAAAGAGATGACAATGATCGCCTCCGAGACGGCAATCGTCGTGAAGATACGCCAAAAGACAGGCTTCAGCTTCTCCTCCAGCATCGATACCGGCTCTTGCAGCGCGAAGCGCCACGGCGTATCGCTTACCTTCGTGTGGAAGACCGCATAAAGCTTGCCGCTTGCCTTTATCCTTGACATTCCCTCGTACGAGTCCAGCATTTTATTAGAAATGGGAAACAGAAAGGAGTGCTTATCAACTAAACCCGCGCTTTCCGTTTCTTCAGATTTAGAGCAAAAAAGGATATCTCCCTCATCGTTAAATAAGCATATGACGGAGTGCTCTCCCGCAAATTCGATGAATGGCCGCATGGCAGAAAATTCAATGGACGCGTAAACGAGTCCTTTAAATTCATTCGCTGCCCCATAGACAGGCACGACAATAAGCAGCTGCTTGGTGGCAGAGAACGAAGGCGTATACGGATCAGTAATGACAACCTGCCCCTTAACCGCCTCTTGGAAGAACGGCTCCCCGCTCATGTCTATTCGTCCGCCATCGGTTCGCAAGCTTTGTCCATTCTCATCTATGTACCCGATGGCATGATAGATGAAGCCCCCGCGCACGAGCTCAAGCCCAAAATAGTGAAGACGCTCTGCATCCGTACCGAACCGCACTATCTCAGTACGGCTCATCATGACTACTTCCGCCTTGCGGACAGCCATCCACGACGCCAAATCGTTAGCGCGGTTGCTTTGCTTGCTGCTTGTCTTCCCGATTTCCGATTGAACAATCGCTTCCTTCACGACAGAATAGTTGAACACCCCGGCAAATAGCAGCGGGACAAACGAAATGAGCACGATTAATATCAGGCCTTTTGTTCGCAACGACATTTTTTTCAAGCCGCTTTCCCCTTCCGCTCCGCGTTAGCTCTATCTGTCGAACATTGACACTATTATACCTCTTTTATCCAATAGGGCGACAATAAAAAACGCTAGAACACGCATGCCGCAATACCGCGGACAGCTGCTCTAGCGTTCTATTCTGATGGTGCCAAATCGTTCAGCCTGCAAGGATCATGAAGCTACTCAGCTGCTAGAATCGATTCAATCCGGCTTAGCTCATCATCGCTGAAATCAAGACGGCTCAAAGCGGCGACATTGTCGTCGATTTGCTCTACGCGGCTTGCGCCGATTAATGCCGAGGTTACTCTTCCGCCTCTCAATACCCATGCAAGAGACATTTGGGCGAGCGATTGTCCGCGTCCCTGAGCAATCTCATTCAGCTCCCTGACTTTGTTCAGCTTGCTGTCCGTAATTTGATCGGCCTTGAGGAACACGCTTGGACCTCCGGCGCGCGAATCGGCAGGAACGCCGTTCAAATAACGGTTAGTCAGCACGCCTCCGGCAAGCGGAGAAAATACGATGGAGCCAATGCCTTCCTGTTCCAGCACGTCCTGCAGGCCATTCTCGATCCACCGGTTGAACATCGAATAGGATGGCTGATGAATCAGGAACGGCGTGCCAAGCTCCTTCAGGATCGCTGCAGCACGAGCCGTTTGCTCCGCGCTGTAGTTCGAGACGCCGACATAGAGCGCCTTTCCTTGGCGGACGATATGATCGAGCGCGGCCATCGTCTCCTCGAGCGGCGTATCCGGATCTGGACGATGGTGATAAAAAATATCGACATAGTCCAGGTTCATCCGCTTCAGGCTCTGATCCAGACTGGAAATCAAATATTTGCGCGAGCCCCATTCGCCATAGGGACCTTCCCACATATAGTAGCCCGCTTTCGTCGAAATGATAAGCTCGTCGCGGTATGCGGCGAAATCCTGCTTAAGGATTTGCCCGAACATTTCTTCTGCCGAACCCGGAGGCGGTCCGTAGTTATTGGCAAGGTCGAAATGGGTAATCCCCAAATCAAATGCACGGCGCACCATAGCCCGCCCATTCTCAAGACGGTCGACGCCGCCGAAATTATGCCATAGCCCAAGGGAAATAGCGGGCAGTTTCAAGCCGCTGCGCCCGACGCGATTATACTTCATGCTCTCATACCGATTGTTAGCCGCCAAATAAGTCATGTTCGATATCCCCCAACCCGTTATTGGAAACGCTCATTGCCCGATTCGATTATGATGAACACAAGGGTTCCCCGTCTATTGTACAACTGTAGATTGGCAAATGGAAATTATGCTATCTTGCGAGCTTCCTTTCCAGCTTGAACTGTGGACTGTGCCGTACCGTTTCCTCGAAAAAGCCCGGTTGCTCCAAAACGAGCCGCACCCATGCCTGCACGCAAAGCGGATCGAAATGCCGCCCGCTCTCCTTTACGATGATTTCCATTGCCGCCTCATGCGACATCGCCTTTCGATAGGAACGCGAAGAGGTCAAGGCGTCATACACATCCGCGACAGCGGTCACCCGCGCGAGGAGCGGTATCTGCTCTCCCGCCAGCCGATCGGGATAGCCGCTGCCATCCCATTTCTCATGATGCGAGCGGATAACGGAAAGCTCCTCCGGCATAAAACCTAACCGTTTGCATAGGTCATAGCCCGATACGGGATGCATTTCAATAACTACCCGCTCTTCGGGCGTAAGCTTGCCGGGCTTATTCAGAATCGTATCCGGAATGCGCAGTTTGCCGACGTCATGAACAAGCCCGCCTTGCGCAATGGCTCTCAGGTCGGCAGCGGTCAAGGAAAGCTCCTCGCCCAGCTTCAGAGCATACAGAGCAACCCGATAGTTGTGACCCGCCGTATACGAATCACGCGCTTCCGTCGTCATAACCAGCTCTCTTACGCTGGAAGACATGTAGGTGTTGATCCAATCGCGCGGATTGGAGCGGAACATCAGCTTAATAGAGGCCGTAATGGATTTCGAGGTGACATATTGATTCACGATGCCTGTGACCATCACAATAACAGAGGCAAGCAGCAGGAAATGGTACAGCCACCAGCTTACATGCCAAGTCTGTCCGCTTACCATAATGATCTGAGCGATAATCATCCAGCCCGAGCTGTACACGATCGCCAGCTGCAGCGGGAAACGTGAGGATAAGTAGGTCATCAAATAGCGGTTAATCGTCCAAGCGTTTAAGCTGATAATGAATATGCTGGCCATCCATTTCATCGGCAGCTGCAGCAGTTGAAGAAATTGAGTCAAACTTGGATAGAACCAAAGCACCGTACAGAAAGCAAGAAGCGTAATTGTCCATATCGGCAGCAGCAGCCGCTGCCATTCCGCCAACCATTTGATCAAGGGCTGGTCCATGGAAAGAGAGGACAGCCATAGCCAGACGGCAGCCAGCAAAATACTAAGCTGCGCCGCGCTGCCTGCGATGCCGGAATGGTGCATCAGAAATCCAGGGGTCGACAATCCGTGCAAAATAAACATCGTAGATAGCGATACATAAGATAACGATAGAAAGCTAATCTTAATATTGCGAAGCGAAATAGCGACGAAGCCGACTGCAATCGCTAGGGCAAGCGAGAGTGCAGAAACGAGACTGACGATATAAAAATGCTCATGAGGCGCATTAATGCTCTTATCGAGCTCTGTATCCCGAAGCACGAAATAGACTACTAACGGTAAAATCATCGATATTGCCAAACGTGCGAATACACCTGTATTTTTGCGCAAGCCTATTCCTCCTACATAACAATCATAGTTAATGGTAGTAAACATACCCCAGCAGGGGCCTGAAGTTATTCGCGCTATGGTGAGGATTGTGACAAGCAAGAAGAAATGAAACCCATCACGAAAAATGTAGGAGAATGTTGGAATATGTATGATACTATCATATCATCCCTCCCGCTTCCGATAAACAGTGAAGTTTTACCGGCAATAGCGGATTAATTGTTCTAACCGGCCGTTTTAGGTTGAAATCGTACACGGCATACCTATACAATAAATAGGAATCGACAAATTCGGCAAGCCATATTTTTATGTTAGCTTAAGGTTTTTTCATTCTTCTTTTGGTATAGTAATGAAAGTCAGGTAAAACGAAGGGAGTTTATGGAATGAATAACAAGGAATCGCAGCCAGGCAAAGACGCAGAAAACGAATTGGCTGCGAAAGAAGAGCGTTACACGTATGACGAAACACCCCAGCAGGACAAGCTTTCGGAGCAAGATGCAGCTATCGAGGAAGAGCTTCGTAAGGATTCTGACGGTGAGCTGCCAGAAGCATCAAACGATGACATCCGCGCTGCGGTTTCAAGTGCAGACAGCGTTCAGCAAGCGCCAAAAGGCGGAAGCGGAAAAGCATGGATCATCGTCTCGGCTGTTCTGGCCATTTTGCTGGTAGTTGTGCTCATTAAGCCGCCATTTGGAGCCAGCAATGAGACCGTGGCAACCGTAAACGGTGTCAACATAAGCAAGGACAGACTTTACGATGAATTGGTTCTGGCCGGCGGTAAGGCTACGCTTGATAACCTGATTACGCAAGAGCTTATTGCGCAAGAGGCTAAAGCAGCCAGCGTTACGGTTACAGACGCTGACGTCGATTCCGAAATTGCCCTTATTAAGAAGAGCTTCGGATCGGATGAGGAGTTTACCGCAACGCTTGCCCAATACAACATGACGCTTGAAAGCTTGAAAAAGGATACAAAAGTCAACCTGACGATTCGCAAAATTTTGGAGCCGAAAACAGACGTTACGGACGAAGAAATGAAGCAATTCTATGACACGAACAAGGAATCGCTCGGCACGCCGGCGCAAATTCAGGCATCGCACATTTTGGTAGCTACCAAAGAAGAAGCGGATGCGATTCTTGCTGAGCTTAAGAAAGGCGGAGACTTCGCTGCAATCGCGAAGGAGAAATCGATCGACCCTGGCTCGAAGGATAAAGGCGGCGATCTGGGCTTCTTTGCAAAAGGCAAAATGGTTCCAGAATTCGAAGAGGCTGCTTTCGCATTGAAGATCAATGAAATCAGCGGTGTCGTGCAATCCGAGCACGGCTTCCACATCATTAAGAAAACAGCTGAGAAAGCGGCTGTCGTGCCAACCTTCGAAGAGAAGAAGGAAGAAATCAAGAAGCAGCTTATCGCTACTGAAGCGAATGAACTGTCCGAGGCTTGGATGACTGAAATTCGTGCAAAAGCGAAAATCACGAACACGCTGGCTCCGGAAGAAGCAGCAGCGGCTCCAAAAACAGCTGAATAGTTGTCGTGTAAAGGGGCAGCGCCTCACAGGCTCTTAATGGCCTGTGAGGCGCTTTTTTCAATTTACAAAAAAATAAAGCCACTTTGTCGCCCGGAGGGTGAGCTGGGAATGGCTTTAGCTTCAGGCAACGAGAGCAAGCATCGACGGCTGCTGTTGCGTTGACATCATGTTGAGAACTGTATAGCTTGCTTCTCTCCGAAGCTAATATATACTATTCTTTTCTTTCAAAATGGAGTAGATGAATGCTTTACTAGATTCGACCATTTTGAAACCTGTATCCTTCCTGCTGCCGGTGGACTGACGGATAACGGGGCAGGGAAAATGACACGGCAGGCGGGAAATAGGCGATATAAGCCACTTGCGAATATGGTATGATGGGGAGAAAATGACATTCACCTATTATTGGAGGGATTCAAGTGAGCAACTACGAAGTACGCAGCTACAAGGATACGTATACGTTATATGAATTATCGGAGGAAAGCACCGCTTCCCGCGTGCTTGTATGTCCGGAGCGAGGCGGTATCGTAATCGGCTGCCAGCTGAACGGACTGGAATTATTTTATTTGGACAAGGCGACGTTTGAGCATCCGACCGCTAACATCCGCGGCGGCAACCCGATCCTGTTCCCGATTTGCGGCCAGCTCGAGGAGCAAGCTTATGAATGGAACGGCCAGTCGTACAAAATGGCTAACCACGGCGTCGCCCGCACAGCCGTTTGGGAGGTTGTAAGCACCGGAACCGAAGGCGGGGCCTCTATTACGATTCGTCTGCAAAGCAGCGAAGAGACGCTGCGCTCCTATCCTTTTGCTTTCGAGCTGCTGTTTACTTACGTGCTGCAGGATGGCCAATTACATACGCGGCAGCAATACCGCAATTTGAGCGAAGCTGCCGCAATGCCTTTCTATGCGGGCTTCCATCCTTACTTTGCGATTGATTCGGACAAAAAAATCGCCTTTAAAACCGATGCAACCCGCTATTTCGACTATAACGATAATGTCGAGAAGCCATTCGACGGCGTCATTGATTTTGAAGGACTGGTGGAAGCCGTCTGCCTGCTGGATGCGAAGAAGAGCGAAATCTCCTTCCCTGTCTTGCAAGGCGCCCGCGTTCGCATGACTTACGATGACATATTCAAATATATGCAGCTGTGGTCGGTTAAGGATCGTCCATTCATCTGTGTGGAGCCGTGGATGGCTATGACGAGCGAGCTGAACCGTCAAGAAGAGCTCATTATGCTGAATGCCGGCGAAGAGCTAAGCGCTAATCTGACGATTAGCTGCGAGCGCTAAGCAGCCAAAAACAAAAGTGAGGGAAGCCTCGCTCGCCATGAGAATTGCCTCAAGGGGAGTGAAGTTTCCCTCACTTTTTTATACGCCCAGCTTTGTATTAGTAGCCTTCCCCTTGACCGCCTGTCACGATAGCGATGCCGGAGCTTGCGCCAATGCGCGTTGCGCCAGCCGCAAACATTTGCAGCGCGGTTTCGCGGTCGCGCACGCCCCCCGATGCCTTCACGCCGAAGTCAGGACCTACCGTACGGCGCATCAGCGCGATATCCTCTACTGTCGCCCCGCCTTTGCCGAAGCCCGTTGATGTCTTCACGAAGTCGGCCCCTGCTTTTTTGCAAATTTCACATGCTGTAACCTTCTCTTCGTCTGTAAGAAGTCCCGTTTCAAGGATGACTTTAAGCAGTGCTTGTCCTTTGACTGCCGCAGCTACACCTGCAACGTCACGCTGTACGCCTTCGAGGTCGCCTGATTTCAGCAAGCCGATGTTCAGAACCATATCCACTTCTGTCGCTCCGTCTTCAATGGCAAACTTAGCTTCAGCAGCCTTGGATGCCGTCGTTGTCGCTCCTAACGGAAAACCAACCACTGTCGTTATGCCTACTCCCGAACCTTTCAGCTCTTCGGCAGCCGCTGCTACCCAACCTGCGTTCACGCACACCGTCGCAAACTGATATTGCTTAGCCTCGCGGCAAATTTGCAAAATCTCTGCCTTCGTCGCATCCGCCTTTAGTATCGTATGGTCGATCATCGCCGCTACTTCCGCAGGCGTGTAATTTGTGCCGTTGCTCATTAATTATTCCTCCGCTTCATCACTGCATGCTTATGTACCGGTAAACGCGCTGCCGGAGCGCCTTGTCCCTATCCTAACCCAATCGATGAATGAGATGCGCCAGCCTAATTTTCATTATACGAAGCATTTTATGAAACAACAATGATCTCCTGCTGAAATACCATTTGTTTACTTTTCCGTTTACGATGCGCTATGATTGTTATGCCCGTCACAACCGGCTTGATTTACGCGCATTCGGCTGCGTAAGGTTGAGCTGACATTAGGAGGTACAGCAACCATGGACAACATGTTAAGCAAAATAAATGAAGCAGCGGCTTACATACGCGGCATGCTGCAAGTGCAGCCGCAAATCGGTCTCATCCTTGGCTCTGGTCTTGGCGTGATGGCTGACGAGGTTACTGAATCAATCGTCATTCCATACGAACAAATTCCGCACTTCCCTGTGTCTACAGTGGAAGGCCATTCCGGCGAGCTTGTCATCGGCCGTCTTGAAGGAAAAATCGTGCTTGTCATGAAAGGCCGCTTTCATTATTACGAAGGTTACTCTATGAAAGAGGTCGTGTTCCCTGTCTACGTCATGAAGCGGCTCGGAATCGAGATGCTGCTCGTAACGAACGCCGCTGGCGGAATGAACCGCTCCTTCGCCGCCGGCGATCTGATGCTCATTACCGACCATATTAACAATACGGGCAGCAATCCGTTAATGGGAACGAACATCCCCGAGCTCGGACCCCGCTTCCCCGATATGTCGCAAGCCTACAACCGCGAGCTCCGCTCGATCGTTGCCGGCAAAGCGGAAGAACTGGACATCAAGCTTCAACAAGGCGTTTATGTCAGCATTTCGGGTCCTGCCTATTGTACGCCAGCCGAGCTCTCCATGATGGCGGGCTGGGGCGCAGATGCAGTCGGCATGTCAACCGCTCCCGAGGTTATCGCAGCTAACTATTCCGGCATTCGCGCAGTGGGCATCACTTGCATTACCGATATGGCTATCGGCGACGAGCTGGAGCCGCTTACGCATGAGCAGGTCGTTCGTGTGGCTGAGCAAGCGAGACCGAAATTCATCGCACTCGTGAAAGCTTCGGTAGGCGCATACATCGTTTAATTTCATTTCCAGCATTAGCTGTCCCTAAGTCGATGACTTACGGGCAGCTTTTTTTACAATCCCCCGCAGACTTGCTTAGAATCCGTCTCCTTGCACCACACTGAAAATAAGAGGATAAAATGCTGATTATTTACGCATTGCAGCGCTGCTTTATAATTGGTCATTAAGTTATGTAGACAAAAGAATTGCTCTGTTCTATTCTTTACTATAGACTAACAATCTTATCCAGTACAGACAGCAGGAGAGGTGCGAAGTTTGACCTTCATTTCAAAACCGAATCGCGAAGCCGATTTATTCCACAGCGCATTCCAATATGCCCCCATCGGCATGGCTTTAGTTGATTTAGACGGCTGCTTTATGGTAGCCAATCCCTCCGCTCAAACGATGCTGGGCTACGCAGAGAACGAGCTCTGCGGCATGTCCTACGCACAAATTACCCATCCAGATGACCTGGACCAGGATAACCGTTACGTGAAGCAATTATTAGACGGTGAAATAGATACGTATCAGATGCAAAAAAGATATTTCAAAAAGTGCGGCAGCACCTTGACCGTGATGCTGTCCGTGTCGCTTGTATATGACGAGCAGGGCAATCCTCGTCATTTTATATCTCAGATGATGGATATTTCAGAAAAAACGAAAGCGATATCGGATGTGAAGCAGCTTTCCAGACGTATTGACAACATTCTTGAGAGTATCTCGGATGCCTTCTTCTCGCTGGATAATCAATACCGGTTCATTTATACGAACGAAGCGGCACAGAAGCTATTCAAGCGAAGCGGAACCGAGCTGATCGGCCTTTGTATTTGGGAGGTGTTCCCCGAGCTGGCCGGAACGGTGAGCCAGCAAGAATATAAGCTTGCCATGGAAAACCATCAGCAGCGGCTGTACGAGCAGTATATTCCTAAGTTGAGCCATTGGTTTGAAGCCAATGTATACCCTTCTGAATTCGGGGTATCCGTTCATTTCCGTCAAATTACAGAGCGGAAGCGGATTGCGGACAAGCTGCAGGAAAGCGAGAAAAGCTTCCGCCTCCTGGCCGAAAACTCAAGCGATATGATATCCAAGCATAATCGGGACGGCTTGTTTACTTACGTCTCCCCTGCCTGCTATACGCTGCTGGGCTACCGCGACGATGAGCTGATTGGACAATCTCACTTTGATTTTCATCATCCGGATGACAAGCAGCGTATGATCGACAACCTGGAACTCATCTACAAGCATGTTGACGCCAACACCATCACTTACCGGATGAGGCGCAAGGACGGGAGCTACCGGTGGTTTGAATCTACGACCAGCGTCGTCTTCTACGACGGCGACCGCACGCAAACCTTGGTTTCTGTCTCCCGGGACATAACACCCCGCAAAGAGATTGAAATGAAGATGCTTGAACAATATCAAATTTTGCATGCGCTCTCTCACGTTGACGAATTGACCAATATCGCCAATCGGCGAACGTTCGATGAGTCGTGGAATAACGAGTGGGAGGACGCGCAGCGCCACCATATGCCAGTAACGCTGATGCTGGGCGATATCGACAACTTCAAAGCTTACAACGATACGTTCGGGCATCAAAAAGGCGACGAATGTCTTAGACAGATCGCCGCCGCCCTGCGCAGCGCCTTAAAGCGCCCGCTTGATATCGTCGCTCGTTATGGCGGCGAGGAATTCGCCATTATTTTGCCGCAAACGAGCCATGAGCGTGCCTCTACCATCGCGGAGCGGCTTCTCGAAGCGGTCAGGCAATTACAAATCCCTCATGCCGAGACGACCGGAAGCCCCTTCGTCACGATCAGCTTCGGCTCCGCGACTTGGAAGCCTGATTGCTCCTTTACACAGGACGAGCTGTTCACTCAAGCGGACAGAGCGCTTTACCAAGCTAAGCGTGAAGGAAAAAACCGATTCGTTACACATTAAATCTCCGCGATCGTCGCCGCTGCCCCGCAGGGCTACGATCGCTCCCCTATCTATGGCCCCTTTTAACCATCAGTATTTCATCCTGCGCTAATGATCTAATATACATTTTGATAATGCCGATTTATACTATAGGTACTATGCACTATTCCGATGGAAATGAGGTCTCAGCTTATGCATTTACATACGGAGCGCGAACAAGAAGGCAACCGCGTCTATGCCTCTTACCTTTCTCAGCTCCTTCGTAATTATATTTTCGGAACAACGGTTGCCGTGTTCGGTGTCGGCGGTGTCGTCATCTTTTCCACGCTGTCGATTCCTTTCAATGAACAGCTCCTTTTAGGCAGCATTATGGTTGTCTCGCTTCTCATTATGATCGTCTGCGAGCTGTTCGTCTTCCGCCTGCATCTTCGTCCGATTCAAGCTGTCTTTAGAGTAGAAAAGCCGACATCTGAACAGCTCAAAACCGCTTATCTTCAAACGCATAAATTTCCGACATTATCGGTTAGACGCACCTTCGGCCCGCATTTTCTGGGCTTGCTGGCTCCAGCACTCAGCATGGCATTCGTATTGATCAAGCTGGGCTTTTTAAGTCTTCCTTATTCTTATATCGGAATCGCATTCGCGATCGCTTTCATGATCGCCGGCATGCATGCGATGATTGAGTTTTTCTTAACGACGAAAGCTATTCGTCCTGTTGTCACTTTTATTCGCGACAAGCACAAGGAATTATACAAGCAGGATGTTACGCTTAGCGGCCGGGTCCTCGTCTCTATCCGTACGAAGTTCCGGCTCAGCGCCTTCCTCATCGGGACGCTGCCCTTATTGCTGTTCGGTCTTGCATCGCAAATTAGGCTCGATCGTTTTCAAGTGGAAGGCACCCTGGCTTATTGGCAGTGGGCAGGCATCATTCTTGTTATCGGCATCGCTTACTCCCTGCTTGGCGCTTCGCTGCTATCGCGCAGCATCGAGGATCCTATCCAAACGATTCAGAATGGGATGAGCAGCGTGCAGGCCGGCAACTTCAACACGAGCGCGGCAGATATATATTCCGACGAGTTTTCTAAGCTCGTGGCCGGCTTCAATCATATGGTGAATGGTTTAAAGGAACGCGAGCTGCGCAACAATCAGCTGCTTCAAAGCTACTTTATGACCCTCGCGGCAGCACTCGATGCCCGCGACACGTATACGGCCGGCCATTCGACCCGGGTTGCCTGCTTTTCCGTTCAAATCGGCAGGCTGGATGGTTGGCCGGAGAGCCAAATCGATATTTTGCACAAAACGGCGCTGCTCCACGATATCGGCAAAATCGGCGTTCGAGACGCCGTGCTGCTTAAGGATGGCAGACTGACCGACGAGGAATTTGAACAAATCAAGCTGCACCCCGTACTTGGCGAAAATATTTTGAAGCAGATCGAGCCTGCCGATGCCATGGCCGACCTGCTGCCAGGCGTCCGCTCGCACCACGAGCGGTATGACGGCAAGGGCTATCCAGACGGCTTGGCAGGCAACAACATCCCGCTGTCCGGACGTGTAATTGCCATAGCGGACGCTTTCGATGCGATGACCTCGGACAGGCCGTACCGGAAGGGCATGACCTATGCGCGGGCGCTCTCCATTCTGGAGGAGGGCAAGGGCACGCAATGGGATCCCAAGCTCACGCAGCTGTTTATAGAGTCGCTAAACGGGAAGGAAAAGGCTCGAGACGAAGCCACCTGATGATATAGAAAGAGCCGTCCGGGCAGGGATTCCCTTACCGGACGGCTCTTTCTTCACTCTAATGAATGAATTATCGTTTAATAAGTTTAAAATCATCATAATGGAAGCCTGGCGCTACGACGCAGGAAACGAGCACAGGCTCATCGCCGAGCGGACGCGCCATTTGCCATTCGTTCGCCGGAACGAGCGCCTGCGGCTGATGGCCAGCCAGCACATCCGGTCCGACGATGATTTCTCTTCTTGTCTCCGGAGCTTCCTTCTCTCCGCCGAGCGTCAGCAGCAGAGGACTGCCGGAATGCCACAGCCACAGCTCGTCCGAATAAACTGTATGCCAATCGGAAAACTCATCGGGATGCAGCAAAAAATATATCGATGATGCCGCAAAGCGGGGTCCTGAATATGGAGCGCCAAGAACCTCCTGCGGTATTTCAAAGCCAGCCTTCCAAATCTCCCTGTACCATCCGCCTTCTATGTGCTGCTTCAGTTCAAGCGACTGCACGAGCGGCGACAGTTGTTTCACTGATACTCCCATCCATTTCAACCTTCTTTCTCTCTTTTGCGTGCATTTAGTTAATAAATTCGTTTACTCATTCTATAACGCATATTCCGTATCGTCAATTTATTAAGCAGGCGGGGAAATAAGGTAAAGGTTCGCTTCTTTGCCTAACGAATAGCGGGATCGGCTTTAATATTCGAGATTTATAAGTTATACTTATATTACCTCGCACTGTTTTTGACTTTGCGTTCTTATCTATAAATTAACTTTATGGAGGTGAACAGATGAACAAGAGCGTACACGATTTTGGCCGCGGCAGCAGCAAGCATGTGCTGAATTTGCTCATTATTGTTCCGCTGCTGCTCGCAGCGCTGTTCGCCTACCAGGCAGGCAATTCGTTCGAGCAAACTGCCGGCGCTAGCCGAATGACTGCGGCAGTGCAGTACACGACGGCTATAACAGGCAAACAGCGTACCGGCACGAAAGTCTTTTTGCCGGAAAACGTACTCCCAGCCGCCGCTATGTATGCCCTCATGCTCATGAGCCGGCTATCCGCCAACTTATCCGCACTCCGCACCTCTGTTCCGCAGCGATTGCGTGATTTGCTTATGACCCCGATTAAATTCACATCGCATTTCGTTGGCTAGACCTCTTCTTTTGTTAATACACCAACAAATTAGAGGAGGCACACACCATGAATATTAGAGAATCCGATCTGCCCGGTATTGGCCGTAAATACCAAATTATAACGAGAAGCGGCGATAAATTTGTCATTGTCATTCACGACGACGGACGCCGCGAGATGTACCATTTTGACTATGAGGATCCGGATGACAGCATTTCCATGGTTACGCTTGAGGATGAAGAAGCAAGGCAAGTAGCCGCTATCGTTGGCGGTATGACTTACAAGCCGAAAGCACTCGAGACCATTGAAGTAGCGCTCGACGGCTTGACGATTGAATGGTACAAAATCGAGCCAAACGCCGCATGCATCGGCAGAACGATCGGTCAAGCCAATATCCGCCAGACGACTGGCGCGACGATCATCGCCGCTGTCGAGAAGGAAACAAAGCATATTAATCCCGGCCCCGACTACATTTTTAAAGCCGATACAACGCTCATCGTTGCAGGCGAACGCCAGCATTTGAAGCTTCTTAAGCTGATGCTGCAAAACGGGAGCCGCTAGTTATGGATCACATGGTGCTGGAAATCGGTCTTGCTGTTATACTCATCGCCTTAGTCGGGCTGTTAGCTGCAAAAATTCGGTTTTCCGTCATCCCGTTTTATATCTTAATCGGCATGGCCGTAGGTCCGCATGCGCCTCATGTAGGCGTACTGGACTTCAGGTTTATTCACAGCGCAGAACTAATCGAATTCATGGGACGGCTTGGCGTGCTGTTCCTGCTATTCTATTTAGGTCTGGAGTTTTCTGTAGGCCGGTTAATGAAATCGGGACGCTCTATTGCGGTAGGCGGAACCATCTATATTCTTATTAATTTCTCGCTTGGATTGTTCTTTGGCTGGATCAATGGTTTCCCTGCAGCGGAGACCATGGTCGTCGCCGGTATTACAACGATTTCATCGAGCGCCATCGTTGCGAAGGTGCTCGTCGATTTGAAGCGTACGGCAAATCCGGAGACGGAGATGATCCTTGGCATCATTATGTTCGAGGACATTTTCCTCGCTGTCTATATCTCAGTTCTATCCGGACTTGTGCTCAGCGACTCTTCGTCCTTAGGCGGGGTGCTGCTGTCCGCTTCGTATGCATTAGGCTTCATGCTTCTCTTTCTTATTATTGGCAGGAAGGCCGCTCCTCTCCTTAACAAAATTTTCAATATCCGCTCCAATGAGCTGTTTCTGCTGCTTGTGTTCGGCTCGCTGTTCCTCGTGGCAGGCATCTCCGAAACGATTCACGTAGCGGAGGCGATCGGCGCCTTGCTGGTCGGCCTGGTGCTGGCTGAGACCGTGCACATGAAGCGGATCGAGCATCTTATCCTGCCCTTCCGCGACTTCTTCGGAGCGCTCTTCTTCTTCAGCTTCGGCCTGACCATCGACCCGTTCGCGCTGGGCGGAGCGGTATGGCTGTCGCTTGGAGCAGTTGCCATTACGCTATTCGGCAACTTCACCGCCGGGATGCTGGCAGGAAGAAGCGCAGGCTTAACACCGAAAGCATCGGCGAATATCGGCCTTACGATCGTATCGCGCGGCGAATTCTCCATCATTATGGCGAATCTCGGCAAAGCCGGCGGCTTGCTTGAGCTGCTGCAGCCGTTTGCAGCGCTCTACGTGCTCATCCTGGCGATCGTAGGCCCGCTTCTGACGAAGGAATCGAAGCTGGTGTTCAAAGGGGTAAATAAAATCTTCAGGTGGGAAAAACCGAAAAAACCACGGGAGCAAGCGCTGGCGTAAGAGCCGGCGGGTAAGAACTGACATATTGAGGGGGCCGGCCGTTATTGGCCGGGCCCCTCTATTTTACATAAACGTCATACGACTCCAATTTAGAAGTGCAACTGAAATTCGCCTTATACTCGGAGTTTACGGATTTATTAAACAGACTCCATCAATAAGGGGACGCACCATACTGGTTTGTTTAGGAGAAATAAAGCTAGCTTCTAGCTCTATTTCTCCTACAACGGCCGATTTGAGGTCAGCTGGTGCGGATTCGGGCACATTAGATCTAGTTTCTAGATCTATTTACGCCAATCTGGTTAGTTTGCGGGGAATAGATCTAGTTTCTAGATCTATTTCTGATGCTATAGGCGAATTGAGGTCAGCTGGTGCGGATTCAGGCACATTAGATCTAATTTCTAGATCTATTTGCGCCAATCTGGTTAGTTTGCGGGGAATAGATCTAGTTTCTAGATCTATTTCTGATGCTATAGGCGAATTGAGGTCAGCTGGTGCGGATCCGGGATCATTCGGGCTGCATGACTGCGCTGTGCCCGACAAAAAAGGCTTTCCCGCTGGTCGTCTTTGACCGACGGGAAAGCCCTTTGCTTATCTGCTGCCGAACTGCGCGTAGTGCAGGCGGCTGTAAATACCGCCCGCCGACACCAGCTCTTCGTGGCGGCCTTGCTCGGTAATACCTTGCTCCGTTACGACGACGATGCGGTCAGCGTTCTTGATCGTCGCCAGCCGATGCGCGATGACGAGCGTCGTCCGGCCTACGGACAGTTCGGCCAGCGACTGCTGGATCGCCGCTTCCGTTTCTGTATCAAGCGCCGAAGTCGCTTCGTCGAGAATGAGGATCGGCGGATTTTTGAGAAACATCCGCGCAATGGCAAGCCGCTGCTTCTGTCCGCCGGACAGCTTCACGCCGCGCTCTCCGACAATCGTATCAAGCCCTTGCGGCTGGGCGTGAATAAATTCCTCCAGCTTCGCTCTGCGGGCGGCCTCCCAAATATCTTTATCCGATGCGCCGAGCTTGCCGTAAATGATGTTCTCTCGAATCGTGCCCGCGAACAGGAATACGTCCTGCTGCACGATGCCGATCTGCTTCCGCAGCGATTCCAGCTTTAGGTCGCGGATATCGAAGCCATCAACCGAGATGCTGCCGTCCTCAATCTCATAAAACCGCGGCAGCAGGCTGCAAAGCGTCGTTTTACCGGCACCGGATGGCCCGACGAAAGCAATCGTCTCGCCTGCGCGAATTTTCAGATCGATATTTTGAAGCACCTTTGCCTCGCCTTCATAGCCAAACGTAACATTACGGTATTCGATATTCCCGCTTAACCGGTCAACCTCGGCTGCATCCGGCTTATCCGCAACATCAGGCGCTGTCTCCAGCAGCTGCACGTAACGCTTAAAGCCGGCTATCCCCTTCGGATAGCTCTCGATAACGGCATTAATTTTTTCAATTGGCTTGAAGAAGATGTTCGTTAGCAGGACGAAGCTAATAAATTCGCCGTATTTCAGTTCTCCCTGAATAACAAACCATGTGCCTGCGACGAGCACAAACACAGACACAAGTCTCATCAGCATGTAAGTGATAGAAGAATTCAAGCCGATAATTTTATACGAAATAAGCTTTGCTTCACGAAAGCGCAGGTTATTCAACTTGAACAGCTTTTTCTCATGGTTTTCGTTCGAGAACGCTTGAACGACACGAATGCCGCCGACCGTATCCTCAACTCGCGCATTAAAATCGGCCATATCCGAAAACAGCCTGTTCGCTGCTTTCGTCATTTTACCGTTGAACAGCAGAACGAGCCAAATAATGATAGGAACGATCACAAACGTTAGAATGGCCAGCTTCAGATTAATATACGCCATGATGCCGAATGCCCCGACCAGTGTCATTGCGGCGATGAACATATCCTCTGGGCCATGATGGGCAACCTCGCCGATCTCGAACAAATCGTTCGTGAGGCGGGAGAGAAGATGACCGGTTTTCGTGTTATCGAAGAAACGGAACGACAGCTTCTGCACATGATCGAACAGCTTCTTGCGCATATCCGTCTCAATATTAATCCCGAGCATGTGCCCCCAGTAAGTAACCACATACTGTAAAATTGTGTTAATAACGTATATGATTAGCAGAACGGCGCAAGCCGTTATAATCAGGCCCCAATTCTCGTTTGGCAGCAGCGTATCAATCACATAGCTTACCGCAAGCGGGAAACACAGCTCCAGAAAGGCGAGCAGAACCGCGCAGCAGAAATCGAGCAGGAAAAGCTTTTTGTAAGGCTTATAATAGGCAAAAAATCGTAAAAGCATCGTTAGCTCCTTCTCTTCCCTAGTGATAATCATTTTCAATAAAATGATAAACAATCACTGCTAACCTGTCAATCAATTGCCAAAATCTATTCGCTCATAATGCGTATACACGTTCATTTCCCCGCCGCGGATAAAGCCTGCGCAGGTAATGCCCAGGTCATCCGCCAGGCGGAGGGCGAGGTCCGTCGGCGCCGACTTGCTTAGCAAAATACCGCAGCCGATCTTCGCCGCCTTCAGCACCACTTCCGAGGAAAGCCTTCCGCTGAAAGCGATCACCTTGTCCGAGGTGCGGAGGCGATGCAGCAGACAGTATCCAAAAAGCTTGTCGAGCGCGTTATGGCGCCCGATATCCGCTCTTATCGCGAGCAGCTCCGCAGGTGATCCAATGGCTGCGTTATGCAAGCCGCCCGTGCTGTGGAAGTCCGAAGAGCTTTCCTGCAGCTCCCGCATGAAGCGTATGCACTGCTCTGCCGATATTTTCGTACGGGTCATGATCGTTTTTGCCGTTAGCATGTCATTGTGAAAATAAAACTGCCGGCTCTTTCCGCAGCAAGAGCCTATAAAGCGCTTAGTGTATTGGTCATGGCTCATCGCCTGCTTATGCTCAAGCTCAATGTACGCAAAACCTGTATCCTCATGGATGGATAACGACTTCACCTGCCCGGCCGCGCGAATGACGCCTTCGGAAGCGAGGAAGCCGATGACAAGCTCCTGCAGGTCAGACGGCGAGCATACCAGGGTCGCGAACTCGTCGCCATCCACTTTCAAGGTAAGTGGAATTTCCGCGGCGATGTCATCATCTTTTTCCCAGGGCTCGCTGCCGTCGTATTTGAGCATGCGCCATTTTGCCGTGTTTGAAAGCTCCATTCGAATAATCCCCTTCCGCGTCCTGCCATAGCGTGCTTCACTCCGGCTTAACTGCCTAGGCAGGCGGCTCAATCTCCAGCTCCACGATCCGCTTCTCCCTATACTTCGTATCCTTCAAAGCATGATAGGTATCCGCCCGCTCCACGATAACCGACGCGTTGTACTCGGGAATACCCGCAAGCGGCTCATATACCCCTTTGGCAAAAAGGCTGTTGCCCTCCGGCCAGTACAGCTCGATGTTCCCGCGCGCAATATCCTCACGTTTGGCTCTGCCATGGAAGCTGCCGCTGCGGTTGTATACGACGATCGCCTCTCCTTCTGCGATAGCAAGGCCGGCTAAATCATCGCCATTCATAAGTACGTCGTACCGTTCGGCAGCGTTGAAGGCGTCCTTCTCCCCGTAGATCATGGAATTGAACTGCTTGCCGCGCCGCGTCGTCGCATAGAAGTGCCCCTCCGGTATGCGGAGCTCGGGCAGCTCGACCGGCAATAAATTGCCTTTGCCGTCTCCCGTTGGGCATATACCATCCTCGCACAGCCATGCCCCGCCCCACTGAAATACATCACCTTGCTTCCGCAGCCGTTGAATGCCTTCATAATGGGGTGCTGCGAAAGCAATTTCCCGCCTGACCTCGTCCGCATCTTTGAACAGGATAGCCTCTTTGAGCTCCGGCCTGATGCGGGCAGCGAGCTCTGCGTAGATTTGCCATTCCGCTCGCGCTTCCTCCATCCTCGGCCCCTCTATTGTTGGAGAAAAATAAACCATCCGCTCCGTCGAGGTCGACGTCCCGCCGCCCGGCTGCTCATAACGCGTCATCGCCGGCAGCACGATGACTTCCTCCTGAGCGTCAAGAAGCGTGGAGCTGTTCAGCACAATATCTTGATGCACCCGTATATCGACGGCCTCTAAGCAGCGCTTCACAAAATCGGGATCCGGCATGGTTCCCATAAAATTGCCGCCCGACGTATAGAACAGCTTCAGTTTTCGTTCATGCCGCTCTGGCAGCAGCGCGTTCTCCAGCGATACGCCGACAATGTCGCCCTGCCAATCAGGCAGCCTAAAGCCCCAAAGGCGTTCGATGCGGCGAATGTCCTCTCCTTTAAATTCGCCGCCGGGCAGACTGAAAGGATCGGCACCCATTTCACCCGAGCCCTGTACGCCGCTATGTCCCCGGATCGGCATTAAGCCGCAATGCTCCCGCCCGAGGAAACCCCGCAGCAGCGCAAGGTTTGCCACCTGCGAAATGTTGTCCGTACCGAAACGATGCTGTGTCAGTCCCATGCTCCAGACGAACACGCCGGACTTCGCTGCTGCAAGCAGCGCGGCAAACACCTTGATCCGCTCCCTATTCAGCCCGGAAGACTTCTCCAGCAGCTCCCAGCTCTGTCTCTGCACATGCGCTCTCAACTCCTCATAACCGTTCACGTGCCCGCTTACAAAAGCATGATCGATCGCTGAGCCCGGCTGCTCCTCTTCCATCTCGAACCAGACCTTCATCACACCGTGCATAAACGCAATGTCGCCGCCGATATTGACCTGGTAGAAGTCGTCAGCAAGCTTCGTGCCAAAAAGTGCCGATTCCGCGATAGACGGAATCCAGTAGCCCTCCATCGCCGGCTCGCGGTAAGGATTGATGACGATGATTTTCGTCCCCTTCCGCTTAGCCGCGTACATATACTTGGTTGATACGGGCTGGTTGTTCGCCGCTACGCTGCCCCAGAATACAAGCACATCCGTACCAATCCAATCCTTATAATTGCAGGTAGAAGCGCCTACGCCAAGCGAGCGCTTCATGGCTGTCTTGGAGGGAGAATGGCAGATGCGTGAAGCGTTGTCGATATTGTTTGTCCCGATGAGCCGCGCCGCCTTCGCCGCCACATAATACGATTCATTCGTTATACCGCGCGCCGTTAAGTAAAAGGCCAGCTGTTTCGGATCAACCGCCCGCGCTTTAGCCGCAATTCGGCCGAGCGCCTCCTCCCATGACAGCCTGCGAAAGCTGCGCTCCCCCTTGCTTCGAATAAGCGGATACGGCAAACGCCCCAGCTTGCGTAATTGCGTACTATCCAGTTTGCGCAGCTCATCGATATCCGAATGCAGCGCAGCAGCCTTAATCGCGGGCATCGTGCTCAGCCGCAGAACGTTTAGCCTCGTCGTGCAAATATGCGGGCCGTCCAGCGTCTGATCATACAACCCGGACACGCCAAGCGCACAGCCATCGCATACCCCCTGAGTCAAAATCCGGTAAGCGTACGGCAAATTATCGCGGTTATCCCACACTACCTTGAGCGTATCGCGAATATGATGCGGCTTAATGCGCCCTAATCCAAACGGCGCTTTACTCACCCACAGCTTCGGGTCCGGCCACTTCGGCAGCTTAATCGGCCCCGTATGAACAGTTTTCTTCATTAATGATTCACCCCGCTAATCATCGTCGAACGAATCCATTCTAATCTGCAAGTCTGTACATGCCGGTTGAGCTGCTTCTATTCGTTTATTTAGGCACTACATATCTAACTATCTCTAAATATCTTAAGATGTTATAGGCTTTACTCTAGTTAATCCCGCCTTCAAGTAAGCGCATACAGATCTTGGTGAGCGAGTCAGGTAAGGTAGACAAGTTGGACGAGTAGGACGAGTTGAGTGAGTTAAGAGAGTTAAGAGATTTGAGTGAGCTAAGTGAGTTGAGTGAGCCAACTGAGTTGAGTGAGCTAACTGAGTTGAGTGAGCTAACTGAGTTGAGTGAGCTAACTGAGTTGAGTGAGCTAACTAAGTTGAGTGAGCTAACTAAGTTGAGTGAGCTAACTGAGTTGAGTGAGCTAACTGAGTTGAGTGAGCTAAGTGAGCTAAGTAAGTTGAGTAAGTTGAGTGAGCTAAGTAAGTTGAGTGAGCCAATCGTGTGTTGCGTGTGTTGCGTGTGTTGCGTGTGTTGCGTGTCTTGAGCAGGTTAGACGGGTTGGACGTGAAGATCCGAGCAGACAGAAAATAAATCTCATTTCATCCACTCCTGCTTGTTAACAGTCTGTTTAAGTTGATTTAGCCGAACTAATTTGGCCTCCCAACAGTTAATGGCCTGTTTACGTTGATCTAGCCGAACTAATTAGCCATTTTTCACTGCAGTAACTTAAAACAGCTCTTTTAAGTAGCCAAAATCAAACTAATCACCCGTCTACGAATACTATCTCAAAATTAAGCATGCAAAATCGAACTAACAGAAGGGAACAGAGCCGACACCCCATACTGTACCTAACAGCCGCTAGATCGCCGCCTCCGCCCAGCGGAACTCAAAACGACCTACCACACGTAAAGAGCAGACATCTCATTCATGCACCTAACAGCGCCAGATCGCCTCAGCGCCAGTTATTCGTCCAGCTGCATCAACCATTTTGAAATAAGAGTCTGCTCCAAACCCCTATTACCTTACAATGGCAATACCTGCACCGACGCCTGCTTCCCACTTACCGCAATACCTGACTGCTTCCTGCCGCTCTCAGTCAGATCCTTCAGCATACGCTCCAGAAGCTCCTTCGCTTTCGGGCCTTCTTTGCCTTGAATGCGAACGACGAGCTGAACGCTGGTACCGGAGCCGAGAAGCTTGACCGCCTGCCGCAGCTTTGTATCGTAATCATGCTCCTCAATATGCGGGGTTAAGCGCAGCTCCTTTACCTTGCCAGGCTGCTCCTTCACCTTCGCGCTGCGCTTTTCTTGATCCGCCTGCATCCTGGCCTGCCCTTTGCCCACCAGCTTGCATGGCGGCGGACTGCTCATAAGCGAAGTGCAGACCAAATCCACCTTCAGCTCACGCGCCATCGCCAGCGCTTCATCACGCGGGACAATGCCAAGTTCCTCGCCCTGCAAGCCCGTTAGACGCACCTCGGAGGCTCGTATTTTTTCATTCATCATAACCATCGATGCCATTTCAACGTATCGCTCCCTTACCAGTAAATATGGAAAACAGCAGCCTTTACGTCTAAAGCCGCTGTTTCCCCCTCTCTTCTATTATACGCTTTTAAGAAACGTCTAGCGCGGTTTGTTTGTGAATCGGCCCGCCGTCTTCGCTGACTACAGCACCGGCCTCATCCCGCTCCGCTTTGCGCAGAAACTTCTTCCCTCTCCAGCGAATAAGCGACAGCACGCCGCGAACGTACTCATCCAGAATCATGCATCCATAAATGCCGATCAAGCCCCAGCCGAGCTCAATCCCCACCCAATAGGACAGGCCCGTTGCAATCAGCCACATGGAAAAAATAGACGTCCACATCGTAAAGCGGGTATCTCCCACCGCATTGAGTGAGTTATTGAGCGCCATATTAATCATTTTACCTGGCTGCAGCACCAGATTCAGTCCGAGCAAAGATACGCCAAGCGCTACGATCTCTTTGTTTTCCGTGAACAAACCGAGCAGCTGCCGGCCAAACAGGTAGATCATAAATGCATTGACCGTCACGACTGCAAGACCGATCCACATCGCCCGGAAGGCAAGGCCGTACGCTTCCTTCACACGCCCCGCTCCGAACAGATGAGCGATTTGAATTTGTACCGCCAGCGCAATCGAATAGCCTAGCATGAAGCAGAAGGATTCCAGCGTATTCATGTACGTCCGCGCCGCCAGCTCATTCGAACCGAGAATAGCTATAAAGGTAAAAATAAGCATCTGCGTAAACACCCAGCAGGACAAATTTACGCCAAGCGGCCATCCGATGCGGATAATATCTCCGAACAGCTTGCGATTAAACACGTTAAGATCGCGTAAGCCAATCGTACGCTCAAAGGAGCCAAGAAACATGATAAACAGCACGATTGCTGCAAGAAGCCGGCATAGCACAGTTGAAAGCGCAACACCCATCAAGCCCCATTTTGGAAACCCGAATGCACCGAATATGAAGGCGTAATTGAAAAAAACATGCGCAATGTTCATCCCGATCGCCGTATACATGGGCCCCTTCGTGTTGCCCGTATTGCGAATTGCTGTGCTGAGCGACGCCATCAACGCAATGAGCACCATCCCGCCGCCAACAATTGATATATACGTTTTTGCAAGCGGAAGCAACTGCTCCGGCAGCTGCAGCAGCGAAGCGATCTCGCTTGGCAGCATAAACAACAGTACGCTTAGCGCGAGTCCAATGACGGCGCTCACTTTCACCGCCATAATGCCGATCGTTCGCGCATCCTCACCGTTACGCGATCCGATTTTTTGCGCAATGAGAATGCCCGCTCCACTCGCGACAGTTATGAATAAGGTCGTCAAAGCCTGGAACAGCTGGTTAGAGAAGCCCACCACCGCAACCGCATCATCCGAAATCCGGCTAACCATCAGCGTGTCCGCCGCTCCCAGCAAAAACTGTAAAAACAGCTCTATAAAAATAGGCCAAGCCAGCATCCAGAGCGAAAATTTTTTATCAGATAAAGCCATTCCTATACCTCCCTGCATCGGTCCTCCCTGAAAGACCGCATCCGTTGTCTGATCATCAATCGTCATTTCAAATTATAGATGCTATACTGAGCTTGATGTATCACTTTTACAACCGAAACTATAACGATTCAAACTTCAGTTTCATAAGGAGCAATCCATGCCATGTCAATCATTCATATGACGATACCTCCGCTGCCGCACTATATAATCGGAGGTTATACCATCGCTCCGCCAGGCCGCAAACATCCAACCAGACGCAATATTGAAGTGTTTGACCTGCTTGTCGTGACAAGGGGATGCTTATACATTGGGGAAGAAGACAGGAATTACGAAGTAAGCGCCGGACATGCACTGATTTTAAGGCCGGATGCCTATCATTACGCCACGCTGGCGTGCCAGGAGCAGACCGGCTATTACTGGATTCATTTCCAGACGACCGGAGCATGGAGCATCTCGGATCAATCGGTAACAGAAGAGCCGGATGTCCGTGCCAAAGAGAGAACGCTTACCTCTAGCTTTTATACTACGCAAACCTTCATCAAGCTGCTGCCCCAGTTCACCAAGCTGCTCCAGCCCTCCAAGATGGATAGCCTCCTGCGCCAGCTTGTGCAGCTTAATATGAACGACCACATTTCGAGTGTAAGATGGAAGCAGCAGCTTGTTTTCCAGGAGGTCATTGAGCATCTATCCGCCTCGATGGAGGCGCAGGGACCGTCGCCTTCCGCCTTGTGCGCAGAACAAGCGGCCTCTTATTTGCGGGAGCATTACCGCGAGAATATTACCGCACAGGAGCTTGGCGAGAGCATTAACTTTCATCCGGTCTATATTGCCAGATGCATGCAGAAGGAGTTCGGATGCGCCTCATTCGATTATTTGATGAGGTTCCGCATTGAACGGGCCAAGCTGCTGCTGCTCCAAACTGACCTCCCCATCGCCCGCATCGGGGAAGAGGTTGGCTTCAATCATGCCGCATACTTCACCTCCTGCTTTGCCAAGTACGAGAGCATCTCGCCACGCAAATACCGGCAGCGGTTTTCTCACGGGTAAGCTGGGCAGCATGCCAAAAAAAACGGCGCCATCCACACGAGGAGGATGGCGCCGCTGCCTGTTCAATCCGATTATCATGAAGCACGCAGAAGTTCTTAAGACTTGTACAATTCTGATTTCATGAAGTGCGCTTGTTTTAGCTCGTCCTTACGATTGGTCCTGACTTCTTTGTATAAGATTCCTTTAACGGCTCGTTCTTAAATATGACCTTCTATTAGCTTGAACCGGTGTATGTATATAAAGTTCGCTCTTTGGTTCAGTCGCCTAATTCCAAATGGTGCGTTGAATTCTGATAGATAGGTTCTGTTGAAAAGCCCAGCCTTTGATAAAATAAATCAGCCTCTGGATTATCCGTAGTTAAAACAAGAACACTGTAATGTTTTTTCGCCTCTTGGATTACTTCTTCAACAAATTTCCCGGCTATACCCAGCCTGCGGTACGATTTAGAAATATACAGGCGCCTGAGACGTCCCACCGAACAATCTTGCGAATATGGATCTTGATTCAAACCGCATACCCCTATGATTTTGCCGCTGCTGCCATACACAGCATAAAGTGATTCACCAGACTTATCGAATCGATTTCGACCGCTATTATAATCGTTGACAAGCCGTTTTAAAAAATGAAATTCTTCGCGCACACTTTCTTCAACCAAATCTGAGATTTCATCTGTAACGAGCTTCTTTATTGTTTTAATAACGAAATCTGACACACCGGCACCTCCTTCCATATAGTGGAGTACGGTAATTTTCCCACATTTTTTTGCAGAAAGGAAGTCCTCTTTCAAATAAAAAAAAGGAACGGCCCCGCATAGAGAGCCGTCCCCTTCTACTATTCAACTTTCTTTCATCACATTGAGGATGATGCGCCGTCACTGCGGCTTCCAGCAGCGATGACCGGCTTCTTGCCCCAGCTCGTGAGACGCTTACCCAAACGAATGGACGGCAGTTCTACGAAATAGTAGCTTAGCGCTCCCGCTCCGAACGATGCGACGAATGCAAGTATAACGATAAGCGGTGTATCGAGCTCGCCATTCAACAGATGAATGAGCGATAACAAGACGATCATATGATACAAGTAGAGGCTGTAAGAGATTTTGCCCAAAAATAACAACGGCTTGCGCTGCAGCTGCCGCGATAAACGAACGGATGATACAGCCGCCACAATGAAGATCGAAGCGCCGATAGCTGTCATCCAATCGCCGCGATGCGGCATAAACATCTCGTGGAAATCTTCGCTGTAGCCGATCCATTTGAATGAGTAGCTACAGAGCGCAGCGACAAGAAGCAGTAATGCCCCCCAGCCATTCAACCGCGAAAATGCCGCCTTCAGCTCCTTCTGATACTTCGCAAGCAGCGCCCCCACGATAAAAAATGAAGCATAATGAAGCGACACCACAAAGTTTGTCATGTAGCGCGTCTCGAAATTGGCGAGCAAAACTTCAGCGCCATAGGACAAAGCCAGCGCAAGCGGCAGCCCGATTTTCCAGCCGCCCTTTACAATAGCAAACATAATAAACGGGAATAATAACGAGATGCGCATCTCATGGACGAGTGTCCACAAAATCGGATCATACCTCGTCGTATTATAGTTTCCGACAAATAGCAGATGATGAATAATGGAGCTTGAATCCGGCGGTATCACCCACAGGTTGTTGTAGTAGCTTGTTAAGTCCGTCAGCTTCGATACATAGACAGCTTCTCTCATCATAATCGCAATGAACAAAGCAACAAGAAACGGAATGTAAATACGGCAGATCCGCTTGATCACATATTTCGCGTACGTTTGCTGGCGATTATGGAAGAAAGGCAAAGAAAGCACGAATCCGCTCAGCAGAAAAAACATGATGACTGCCTCATGTCCTCCCCATACAGCATGCAGCGGCGTATATTTAAGCAGGTTAAGCGGATACTCTAAAAAGCCTAATCCGGATGTATTTTGCACGATTGGCGTAAATACCATTAAGAAATGCCCCACCATAACGGCAAGTGCCGCCAATCCTCTCAATGAATCTAATTCTTCATAGCGCTGCAAGCTTTTACTCCCCTTATACTTACCTATTCTTTATAGCAACCGTAAAAAGCTAACCCCTTCCTTGCCGGAAAAAGCCCGCCATAGCGGTGATATATAAGTTTATCACAAGTTTGAAGTTTATAGATTCTTATATTTTCATAAAGACAATTATATCGGATAGCAACCTGCTTTGTCCGCAACTATTTATTTCAGACAATAAAAGTCTGGTTCGACCGAACATTAATAAGCTTACAGCTGGAAATCAGCGTGGGCGAAACTCCGAAAAACTGCTATTGGCACAGTTTCGCTCATACAGCGTTCAAGTTAACCATCGTTTGTCGACTGCAAGAACATCAAGGTGCTTATACTTCTTTAATGGGTTAAATATTAGATAGCTATATTGTACTGACGCAGGATAGAAGGCCATTTTATACAAGCAGAGGCGTCTATGCTGTACGAAGTACAGCATAAACGCCTCTTAGTCTACCTGCCACCGAAATTGCATGCGTGCTATTGTAAATGTGCAGGATAGAGTTGGATTCTCTTATTCCTACTCAAATTTCTATTCCCTAGTTAATGAATTTCACATGCTTAAGCATTCTTTGAAGCATCGTCACCGCTTCGGCACGCGTTGCGGATGCTGAAGGGGCGAACTCGCCAGCTTGTGACCCTTCCACAATGGCTGCCTCCGCCGCTCCCGCGACCGCTTGCTTCGCCCAGTCAGCAATTTGAGCAGCATCCCGGAAGCCTGCAAGCTGCTTATCGCCGCCTGCAGCAGCATTCACTCCTGCGAAGCTCACTGCTTTCATCACGATTACGGCAATCTCCTGCCGGGAAATCGTTTGAGTTGGACGGAAGGTCCCATCCTCGTAGCCGCTAATCAAGCCGGCCTGAACCGCCGTCCGGATTGCTCCCGCATACCATTTACTGCTGCTTACATCTGAGAAAGCCCCTGTCCCAGCCGTTTCATTAATGCCTAGCGCACGAACGATTAATGCCGTGAATTGTGCGCGTGTAACCGCGCTGTTCGGCTGGAAATGCTTCGCATCAGCCCCATTTACGATTTGCTTGGCTGCAAGCGACTCTATGGCGCTCTTCGCCCAATGCGTTTGCACGTCAGCGAAGGTCCGGCTTCCGTTTACGACCGCATATGAGCTGTTTCCGGTACGTTTAATGACAGCTTGTGTAGTTCCATCACTGCCTTGAATAAAAAGGGAGGGTACGAATGTAAGCTGACCCGTATTGCCGTCATAACGTACGACTGTTGTCTGTTCCGTATTCACCGCGCCATCAATGGTCATGCTCCGCTGCACGTAAGTGCTGCCGAACGACGTAATATTCACCTTATTCCCTGATGCGCTTTCGGCAACGAGCGAGAACTCCACAGCATTACCGAGCTGCTTAACGCCCTGCTTAACTGCCGCCTGCCCGATAACTCCGCCTGCTTCACCCGCAACAGGCTTTATTTCCAACCGCAGCGTAAAGGCAGGACTGCCGAGCGACTGTTCAATTTCGTCCCATGCAACGGCTGCCAGAGGCAGCTCATACGCTGCGGTACTGCCTTGAATCGCAATAACCAGTTTAGGATGCGACTTTGCCGCTTCTCTGACCGATGCCGGCAGCACCACTGCAACCCCTGCGGCATCCAGCTTGCCTGCATCAATCTTCAGCTCATTCTTGGCTGCGGTTAGCCCGTTCAATTGCTTGGCAAATTCATCAGCGGTTATCGCAACCTCTCTTGGCCCCGTTGATGGCGAAGGAACCGGTGTCGAGCTTGGCCCTGCCGGCGCTGGAGCAGGCGTTACAACCGGCTCTACAGGATTCGAAATTTCATATACCGCAATCGTACCCGATACCTCATGCGCGGCAAGAAGCAGAGGCTTGCCCGTCGGACTCTTCGCTGCCGGCACGAACTTAAGGCCCTCCGGCGCAACATCGCCTGCCGGCACCGCAGTCGGTCCACCCGTGAAATCACGGCTCGTTACGAACGAGACGTACTTCGGTTCCAGCGGATTCGTAATATCATAAACCATAATTCCGCTCGTCCGCTCAAGCCCGATGAACGCAAACGTCTGAGCGCCAATCTTGCCGACCTCTACGTACTCCGGCTCCGGCCCCTTGTCGTCGCTGCGGTTGTCTTTTGTATTGTTGCTGTTCGATACGTTAAAATAATCCGGGTTCAGCTGAGCCGTTTCTCTCTCAAAGTCATCCCCGCTGTCAAAAACCTGCGACCCGGTTGCCGCATCCCAGATCGAGAAGGAGCGTGCGCCAAAAGCGAACAGCCTGTCATATTTTTGCGTTCCCGCATTCCATCCGCTTGCGGTCGTGACGTTCAACCGGCCCAGCTTGTCATCTGCAGAGAACGTACCATCCGTCAGCATCGTATCAAGCTGAGCTTGATCATAGCCTTTATAAAACTCCGCGTTAAGCGCAATCTTCCCATTCCGGTTTTTCACGCGCTCCACTTCAGAATACGCATCATACTCGCGCACATCGCCCTCATTTGCGGTTAAAATATACGATTTTCCGCCGCTCTCCAGCATCGCCATACCGTCGGGCATATACATGCCGAGAACCGGAACCGGCTTAATGTCAATGCTGCTGTCTTTATCGGAAGCATCGATGCCGTTACCCGGCAACGAGTGATCCTTATAGCCGAATGAGCGGATCTCGGTTACTTGCTTTGTGCCCAAGTCCACAACACCAAGTGCATTGTTTTCCTGCAAGGAAACATAGGCAACCTTGCTGTCCGCCGATACCGTAATGAATTCCGGCTCAAAATGCCAGGCCGGCGTAGACGGCGTTACATTAGGAAATTTCGCCGATGCCGCAGGAAGCCCTTCGAACACCCGCACACCTTCTGGTACCGACACTCCGCCGAAGCCGGCAGTCGTTACATTCGTATCCGTGAGCGACGCGATGTCGCCTGTCACATCCACGATCGATACCGAGCCTTCCGGATCAACCAAATAATCGCTTGCCGGCTCTCCTTCGTTCGCTACGAGCAGCTGTCTGCCGTCTGGCGTGAAGGTCACCATATCCGGCAGCGCGCCAACCGTTACCGAGCTAAGCGGCGTTCCATTCAAATCCATAAAGACGATCTTCCCGTTATCCGTGCGCGGTACGGACGGTACGGAAGCCGCAATATATTGTCCCGATGGATGAACAGCGACGCTCGTAATGCCGTCTGGCGTGAAGCCCGCTATTTTAAACTCCGACACCGCCACGCGGTCCAAACGCGGAATGTCCGCTTCCGTCCCTATTTTGGACAGATCAATTATATCAATGGCCTTCTCAGCCGAATTGGTCGAATAAGCACGCTTCGCTGCCCAGTCGTACGCGACGATTTCCGTACCGCCCTCATCAAATGCCGCACCGCTGCTGTAGCCTGCGATTTTCTGCATTTCAAAATCCGCAGTCTCCGGCTCCTCCGCGGATACCGCTTCGAATTGGGCCAAGCAGGATACCATTAATAACCCGGCCACAAGCACTTGAAACGATTTGCGTGTATTTTTACGTCTAAAACTCACTTTTATTTCCCCCTGAGATCCAGCAAGTACCCCGCACCAATCTTCTCGTGCTTGGCCAAGCTATATCATACAAAAGGAATATTAAACGCATGTATCCGATTCGTATAAATATTGTAAACATTATCCATCATAAACCATTCAAGCTCCACGCGGATATGCTAGTGCTGCAGCGGGTGCGTGATAGGCCTCTATCTGTTAACAAATCCCGCCTTCAAGATTTGATAGACTGCTGCCCTCGTCTTCTAAAGAGCTTAATCAACCCTAAAATACACAAGCAGACAAGCAAGCCCGCACATCCCCCTGTAAAATCAAGCACAACATCCGTCGGGTTTCCCGTACGCTCATGCGAACTTAGCTGATTCCATTCGTCCAGAGCCGGAACGGCAATCGTAACCAGAAGCGTAACGACTATCGAAAAAAACCAACGCCCGCGGCTCAGCGAACGCATGAACATAAACAGCACGGCAGCGAACGTCGCATACACGAACAAATGCGCACCTTTGCGAAACAGAAATTCAATGAAGTTATATGGATTTTGATGTGAATTAAATACGCTGGTCCGATACTTAATCGTAATGTCGGGCAGCCATCTCACAAGCTGATGATAATCAAAGTGGCTGAGCAAAAACGGTTGAATGGTTTGCTGCTCATAGGACTGGGACGAAAACATAAATAAGAGCGCGAGCCAGCCCGTAAACAACAGGCCCCATAGTAAAGTCGGTAGCCATTTCATAGATTTGTTCAATTTCCCTGCACCTCCTGCAAAGCAGCCTTCTTTCCCTCTATCATACTTGAAATACGCGCACAAGCAAAATTCAGGTGAATGTGTAGGCTAAAACATCACTTTTCGGAAGGTAGTATAAAAGAACTATTTCCATATAGTCAATACACTTAAAGTTTGATATTATGGCTAGTAAGAAGTGAACCGAGGTGAGCGTAATGTCCAGCTATTTGATGTTTACCGAACTTTCCACGCCATTAAAGTTGTTTGGAATACGTATTTTCAAAGATGAAGCTGGCCATTATTGGTATAAATTTAAGAAGCACAAACGAAAACGTATATTTAAATAGCATTAATTTCCGATAAACGGAAATGAAAATGCTGCACAATTCGCTTTTTTCCCGCACTCTCTCCCATATCGTACGCAATCGTAGCAATTGAGAATACGATCCAACGCTTGGCTGGCCCCTAACACTTCATCAGACTGGTAAGATCCGCTCATTAACAGCTTTTCAACCATATCCTGTCGCAGTAGCTCGATCGTTTGCTCTAGCTTGATTTTTTGCAGAACGCTTTCTCTGATCATGGATCTCCCCCCGCCCATAGTCCCCTGCATTGCCACTATTGTATGAAATAGGATACTTTGTAATGATAGTGTAATGCAAATTTTAGTACTATGGTAGGGTTTTCATTAATAAAATGCGTTATTTTTTACAATTCCCCAACAATTGTTTCTCCCTATGACAGGACGCTCTGTTGTCGTCGTCTCTCCATGGCTGAATACAAAAAAAAGACAGTAGAGAAGTCAATGCGACTTCGCTGCTGCCCTCTCTTATAATTGTAAAGCTTGCTATTTATCCGGTCATTGAGGAATCGGCCGGTAACCCATGCTCTCCGCAATATCTCTGCCAGCCTCAAGTTCTTCCTTGAAGAGTTTGCGATATTCAGCGATAACAGCCGTACTGTAGCCGTTTGCCGTCAGCTTAGCTGTTGTATCCGACATAATGACCTCAAACTTCGCAGTGCAGTTGTCTATCTCTTGAAGCCCCTGAGCCTTCAGCTGCGCTTGAACAGCCGCATCCGATGCCGCTACATATTTCAAGCCAATATTCATTAAAGTTGCTTTGCAGCCGCTTTCCAGCGCAGCAAGCTTTGTTTCGGCTTCTGCTATAATTTGCCCATACGGCAGCTTAACCGCATCGCCGCCAACACCACCTATGCCGCCGCCCGTTCCCGGAATAAGAATACCCCCGCTGCCAGCACCTTGCTCAGCCCGATATGCATCAGACTGGCCGTTCACCGTCTTCGTCGCGGGATCAAAGTCGATCTGCGTCCCCACCGACTCCGCTAAGAAGCGAAGCGGCACATAGATGGAGCCTTTATAATTGAACAGCGGCTGGCCTGCCGGAAAAGGCGCTGCCTTCCCATCGAATACCAGCGCTGCTTTTACAGGCTGAATCGTAATTTCAACGCTCGCTTGCGGCTTCTGACTGCCATCGGATGCAGTTTGCAGCTGCTTCTTCAGCGCAGCAAGCTCCTGTTCCGTAGGCTCAGAGACTGTAGCTTTCTTGCCATCCCAGTTCACCGATTTCTGCAGCGCATAGGAAATGTAGCGAATCGGGACATATGTACGTCCTTGATAAATAAACGAATATTGACCGTCCGGCAGCTTAAGCGCCTGTCCGTCAAATTGCAGGTTAATCGGCTGCGTTTTTGTTTTAACAGCCGTGGTTGCTGCAGATACAGTGGCAGCCAGTACAGATGATAGCATCATAACTGCTAGAAAAATAGAAAGTACACGTGACTTATTCATTGGGCCTCCTTCGAATAATAGAGCTAATTAGTTTAGCGAGTTTGCAATAACAGCAAGCGCATCGGCTCTAGCATCCGCCTTCGCGCTCTCATATTGCGAGCTCCAATCAGGCAAGGATTGATCGCCTAGACCGGCCGCCTTATACTCGCTTTGGGCATTGCTTATCAATTGATTAAACTTGGCATCGCAACCGGCTTCGGCGGAAAAAACCTTGTCCAAATATTTGCTCTGGATAGTCTTAGCCGCTGCTTCGTCATCTCCCCCAAGCTCTTGTGCGATTTGGCTCGCCAAGCTGTTGCTTCTTGCTTGACAAGAAGACTTCAGCTGCCGCAATTTCGCTGTAACCGAAGCATCAATCTCTTTTTTCTTCCGGGCTTTGTCCTCCGCAGACGCAGCATCTTCCACCGGCTTCTGGCCCTCGTCCGCGTAACCAGATGGTTGATCAGGTGCCAAAGTGGCAGCAGGAGCAAGCTGAGGTGCTTCCGCTGGCGTAAGCAAAGACTCTTGCGAGGGCTCTTGCACTTGCACCGACTCCTGCACTTCCTCCTGCGTCGGCTTCGTTTCCGGTTTCCCGGCAGCTTCATCCAAACGAGTATGTAATTCAGTCACTTTATTCAATTTCGTATATAAGCTGATACCGCCATACAGCGCAATCCCGATAACAACAAGGGCTCCCGCTATAATAATCAGCGATTTGTTCCATTTTTTCATCGTTTTTGTTTCATGCGGGTTATCCATCTTAAGGCAGCCGCGCATGATTCTCCTTACTTATTTTAAAAATTAGCGGGTAATAATAAACTTCCACATTTTCAAATCCAGACAATACCGAAGAGCGGATACCAGAAAACCAACGGTAGGCCATGGATCATCCCGGGAAATGATGTCGTCTTTTAATTTTGCGGTAAAAAACGGGGGATCTAACCGCCATCTATTCTTGCTCGCCAGGAAATGCAGTACATCACCCGGAAGAAGCTGTCTGCCAAAAACGCCGGCCTTGTACGTAAGCATTGTATCCGCTTCGGCATCCATTCCTAACTGATAATGCATCCACGGAAAGTCGACACCACTTTCTAAAGCTAAGTTCAGCGAGGCCCAATATCTCGGATTGATTTCCATTAGCTTGGGCTCCCCGGTACGGGAATCGATCATATAGTCAACCTCGACGACGCCAAGCCAAGGGATCCCGTCCATAAGCCGCTTCGTGTAGTCAAGCATCTTCTCATCGTAAATGCTCTCTTGAACGACACTCGGTCCCCGTTCTTCAGGGAAGTTCCGAACCTCTTTTTGAACAAAAGCGGCCCGTACCGTATGATTAGAATCGTAGCATAGGCATACGCCGTATTTCCCCCCATATGAAATGGCTTCCTGAATAAGAGGATTAGGATAGCTGCGGTGAATCTCTTGAAATAATAAAACAAGCTCACCGGCATCATTTGCGAATCTGACTCCGCGCGAGCCTGAACCTACCCGGGGTTTGATACAGAGCGGATAATCCATTGCCGCGGTCACAGCCAGCAGCTCATCCGGGTTGAATTGCGGTCCAAAGGAAGTTTCTGCCGTACGGGGATAAGGGACATTTCTCTCTTCGGCAAGACGCATCGTTAAAGACTTATCCGCCGCCACCCGGTAACTTTCCAGGGATGGAACAAGAATGCGGCACAGCTTCTTCAACTCTTCCTGCTTGGAGATGATCACAACCATAACATCGTCGTCCATCGGAAATAGGAAATCAACCTTTTCCCGATTAATCGTCTCGCATAACCATTTATAGAATTGCTCCGGATATAGGGCTGGATCAGGATATACGACCGTTTTGTCCGCATATTTAGAAAATCCGCTGGCGTGATAACGCGTTTTTTCACCAACGATCGTACGAATGCCATGCTTTCCCATTGAGCGCACGACGGCCAGCGTTTTGCTGAGCAGTCCGTTTGTGCATAAGACTGTAGCCAAGATTACCCCTCCTCATTAAACCTGAACACCGGCTATGATCATTAATTATCAACGATTTGCTATACTTGAACGAAGATGAATCGGAGGTGTAAGAAGCATGTTTGGAAGCAGGAAAGTGAAACAGTTAGGCCGCCTGGGCCCAATCCAGTCATTCCTCATCTACTACGGCCCCGCAAGTCCCGAAACGAAAAGACGGCTCAAGGAGGCCGATCTTGCGATAATCGAGCTGCAGCAATGGCAGCCGGACGAAATTTCCGATATCCGTTCCTCCGGTACGGAGGTTTACGGTTATTTATCCGTAATGGAAACGCCGGATTGGAACCGGAAGCGGACCGCCGCTATCTCCTCAACCGACATCATGACTGAGAACGGAAAGCCAATACACTTCGAACAATGGAACTCCGTCTTAATGGATTTGCGCTCTCCCGGTTATCGCAGCCTGCTGCTTGCGGAATTGGATGAAATAACCGGGTCGTATAACCTGAACGGGATTTTCCTTGATACGGTAGGCGACATTGAGGATTATGTTCCTCCAGCGCTTCAAGATGAAATGACTGCTGCTTACCGCTCCTTCCTCGCAGTTGCGGGCGGACGGCATACCGAGCTGAAATGGCTGCAAAACCGCGGGTTTAAGCAGCTTGAACCGTGCTCAGGACTGCTTGACGGCTTTCTCTGGGAGGGGCTCGAAGCCGATACGCTTGCAAGCGACTGGTCCAGGCACTGGATGAAAGCTCTTGCCCGCCATAAAAAAAGCGGTTTATCGGTATTGTCCGTTTCCGATCAGGCCGATCCGCGAATCCAAAAAACAGCCGAACGAAACGGCTTCCTTCATTGGACAAGCCCAAGCGGCGGTTACAATCGCTTATAATCCGGATGTTACGGCAATACGGTTCATACCGCTTTACTCCTGGATAAGGTTTCCGTGTAAACAAAACAGGTTCCGCAGGACTTTCCGTGCGCCTGGCAGTTGTTGCCTTCCACTTCCCAACAATTTTTTTCCGGCTGACTGTATGCGGGACATACACGGCAAATATCGGAAGGCGTACAGCCCATGTCATAGCAGGCGCCTAAAGCCCGGCCGCCGAGCTCCGGACCCTTCCGTTTCGCCGCAAACCAGCGGACGAACGTTTGCACGACTTTCTCATCAAGCTGCGTGCCCGCGAGCGACTCCATCAGCTTAATGGCTTTATCGAAAGGGAGCGGATCACGATACTTTCGCCCGTTTATTTTGGCCAGAAACATCTGAACGACCGATAGAATGCGGGCTCCAACCGGTATGGCCTCGCCACGAAGGCCGGCCGGATATCCGTTCCCGTCCATCCGTTCATGGTGGCACCTTATATACTCAGCGATTTCTTTGCTGCCGATCGTCATTTCGACGATGGCCGCACCTACCTCAGCATGGAGCTTCATTTTCTCAAATTCCACTTCGGTGAACTTTCCATCCTTCAAATACAGATCCTCCGAAAGCCCGAGGACGCCAATATTGCTCAAATAAGCAGCAATGCCAATATTTCGGATCTGGTCGGCGGGAAGCCCCATTTCCTTGGCGATAATAATCGAATACCGGCTCATCATCTCTGAATAGCCGACCGTATACGGGCTCAAATCGTCAATCGTGCCGGCGAGCAGCTTGAGAAACTCCGTATAGGTATGTCCGAAAGACTTCATCCGCTCCTGTATCCCCATTAACTGAGCGAGCTGACGGGTCATCATCTTCACCGTCGTACTGAGCTGGTCCGCTGTTAAATCTGCAGACGAGAGACGCGGAAAGCCGCTCACAAACCACGCTTGTTTACCCGGAAGCGGCAGCTTGCCGGCGATGATAAGCTCATCGCCCGAATGTCCCAGAATCGAGAGAACCTGCTCGAACTGCGGGACCTTATTATTCCATAGGACAAGCTCCTGCTTGCCGATCAGCTGGAGGAGCATCGACAAATTCGACGAATCGGCGATTCTGCGCGCGGTTTGCTGCGGCCATCCGAAGAATACGGGCATCTCAACGCTCCCCCCGCTCGATACGAGCAGGCAGCCTCCCGACATGCCGAGAGCACTTGCAGACATACTGAACGTTTTCTGCATGACAGCTTCAGAATCCATTGCCATGGAGCTGACCGCCTGAAGCGCATGACTGGAAGTTTCCACGACGTCAGCTTTGAGATAAAGCCGCTCCGACTCGATAAGCACATCCAGCATACGAGGCATTAATTCCACAAGAAATCGCAGCAGCTCCATTTTTTTCTTCGGCACACGCGCGATCGGACCAACTCGAATGACTCCATTTCCGCCGTCCATAGGCAGATGGAGCAGCGGTACTTCGCCTTCATATATAATCCCGGAATGCTGAGCAGACTCATCCACCTTCAAGCTGAGCGGAGGCAGATACACCTCTTTCTGATACGGCGCTAGCCCGCTGTACGAAGGTTCCGCCTGGCCCGGATCGCGCCGCTCGTGACGAACGGCTTTCAGTACAAAGTTTCCGGTTTTCGGATCCCGAATATAGAAAGCATAGCCGTAAGCCTCAATAATAGAGCCGATCACTTCCAGAAAAAGATTGAGGTTATTCTCCAGTCCCGCTTCCGGCTGCATGAGCTTGATCATGCGTTCAACCAGCTCGAGGCGCTCCGACTTTCTTCGTATCCGGCGAAACAGGCCGATAACAAGCAATACAGCGAGCGCTAGCAATACGGTTAAGGCCGGAAGCAAATAAAGGGCTGCGTTCGATAATATAATATCAGTCCATTTGAGCATAAATGTTCCCCCTTTCCTTGACAGGCAAAGCAGTGTCAATTGTCCTGGCCTATCCCTTTCGATTCCACGCTCCGCATCATAACGCGTTCCTTGTCCAGAAGCGCGACATGCTGAGCGAGCTGGCGCAGCTTTTCATTCAATACGGAGATTTGCATCGACTGGTAAAGCACGATTACGAGCAGCACCAAGGTTGAGAACAGAAAGAGCAGCGACGGAGGATAACTGACGCCAAGGAGTCCTGCGAGCCTGTCGAACCAGCCCGGATTCGCCGAGAGGATCAGGATAACAGCGACGCTCAGCAGCCATGCTACCGAGTTGCGGGAGCTAATTCTTTTTCGCAGCAGCAGACGGATAATGGCTCCGGAGAACGTAATGCCGCAAAGCAAAATGAACCATTTTAAATTATAATCCATCTTCTCACGACACCTTCTTCGTCAGCTTATGGCTAATAATAACGATACTTATGCTGAGCATAATTTGCAGTACGTAGATGACCGGCTTGAGACCCGCGTGCATGGAAACGCCCGCTTCCCGCTGGCGCATATGCGCGGGGACTTCCTTCACCCTGTACTTCATCAGCAGCTGCTGAATCAAAATATCCGCATCCGGGAAATCCGCCGGAAAGCGGTCGCGTATCGAGTAAAAGTTGAATACGCTGCTGGAGACGCCGCGAAGCCCCGATGTCGGGTCTGTAATCCGGGTACCGGTCAGCTTTTGGATTAATAAGCGAAAGAAACGGATACCGGCTCCTTTCACAAATCCCGTATCGAATCCGCTGCTCTCCTCAAGAAACCGCGATCCCATGACGATGTCGGCATCGCCCTTCTGCAGCTCGTACATAATACGGGACAGATCGTTTGGATTATGTTGTCCGTCGGAGTCGAATTGGAGGATATAAGGATAGCCTTTCTCCGTCGCATACTTGTAGCCCGTCTGAAGCGCAGCACCGTACCCGAGATTAACCGGATGCGTAATTACCGTAACTGGATAGCGCCTGGCGACCTCTTCGGTGCGGTCGCGCGAACCATCATTCACGACAAGAATCTCGGCCGCTAACCCTACGTCCAGCAAACCGGCAAGCACATTGCCAATATTTTCTTCTTCATTGAAGGCAGGTATGATAATTAAAAATGGTTGGCTCGACATATTATCCACTCCGATTATTCGAATCTCGAACGACTAAGATAAACATAAGCAGGGCATTTAGTCCCCAGCCGCATAGAGCGCCGTATCCCAGCGCAGCAGGACCAAAGGAACGCACCGTAAGCAGATCGAACGCTATCGTGCATACCGTTGAAACCAGATAAACGGCCGCGGGGCCGTACAGACGTCCGCAAGCCAGGAAATAACGGAGGCAGAGGACGGAAACGACTTGTCCGACTACGCTTAAGGAGTATCCTGCGAGCAGTTCGGATGTAAGGGTAACCGAATGCGCGTCGAAAGCCCCCCGTCCAAAGAGCAGCGAGATTATCGGTTCCCGCAGGAAATAAAGAACGGCAGCCGACGGCAGCATCAGGCAGAGTGTCACCCCCAAGGCGCGATACAGCTCTGGCTTTACGGCTTCCCCGCTTCCGCCTGCTGCAGCCGATCGCGATAAAGCGGGCAGCAGGACGGCGGTCACCGCCGCTACAAATACCCAATTGGGGAACTGGGCAATGCGATAGGCATAATTTAGACCGGCCAGCGTACCCGGCTCCATATTGGAAGCAATGGCCCTTTCTATCGCATAGAGCGCCTGTGAAAACAAGTTCAGCAGAAGCAGCGGCAGAACGTCCCGGTAGACGCGTGTAAGTCCCCCTGAAGCCTTCAAAGACTTATCTGTTACGGCCGCCTCCCCGTCCCGGCATTTCCAAGCTTCGATAAACGATAGCCGCGCCTCTAGCTTGAGCCTTCTCTTGAGTGCCGCCCAGACTACCAGCGCCATCCCGCCAGCCCCTATCAGAATGGAGACAGCGTACGCGAATGCGCCGTCGCCTTCAGAGAACTCACCCATCCAGGATAGGGTGATCGCGGACAGCATCATGACATTCAGTAGAATCGGTCCGGCAGCTGCAACATAGAAGGCGCCTGCAGCCTGAAGCGCCGCCCCGCCTACGGCAAATACCGGAAACAGCGGCATCGAGAACAGCAGAAGCGTGTACAAACGCTCAAGCTCGCCCATCTCTGCACTGCCTGAGCGGTAGCCAAACAGCTCGAACATATGATTTTTAGTAATCAGCAGCAAGGCAAGGGCCGCAACCATCAGCAAGGTAACGTGCAAGGTCATCCGAACCGCGCTTCGTAAAAACATGCCGTATTGTTTCTCCTGCCACCTTCGGCTTAGTTCGGGAACCGCCGCGATGCCTATGACCGCTGCGATCAGGTTATAGCTGACCGCTTCCGGAAGCAGAAAGGCCGTCGTTACAAGATCCGCTGCCTGCGATGTGCCGAAATAGGCGGCGAAGGATAAATCCTTCAGAAAGGACACTGCAGCTAACATAAAGTTTACTGCGGTCACGCCTCCGACCAGCAGCCATGCAGACGAGCGCTTGCTCCGCTGCTTCGCGGTTTCTAACGCGCTCATCCCTTATCCTGCACTGCGCCCGGCGAGTAAAGCCGATGCGGCGGATAGCTTTCCCCGTTAATAATTTCTCCGAGCGGCCGGAAGCTGAAGTCGCGGAATAACCTCTCCAGCTTCCCTTTTGTCCCGTTCAGGCCGTAATACTGTATCGTACGGATAAATGCCGATGTTTTGGCGCGGGGCTGAGCCGTGTCAATTTCCCATGGATGGATGTAAATCATTCCCGGTCTCGCCTTGTTAACGCGATTTAACGCCCACTTCACAAGCGGGTACGGCACTGCCCTAAGATAGAAGCCTCCCGAGAATGGGATGGACATGCCGGCCAGCTCCGTCACGGTTGGCGGAAACTCGGAAAGACCGAGCGATTCCCCGTCCAGCACGGGAGTAAACGGCGTTTTTGGCGCTCCCGAAATACCGGAGAGCGGCGTCTGAAAGGGCTGCATGCTCGAATCGCATACGAAGCCTTCCTCCGCCAATATTTTGAGGGCGCGGAACCTCTCCGGCGAGATCGACCACGAGGGCGCCCGGTAAAGCTCAACCCTCCGGCCGGTGATCCGCTCCAGTATTTCCTTAGACGACCTCACATCATGCCGGAAATGATTCAATGTTTGCGATGTAACCAGCCGGTGCCAATAGCCGTGAGAGCCGATTTCATGCCCCCGGTCCGCTATTTCCTTCACGAGCCCAGGATGCCTCTCAGCCACACAGCCCAGGATGAAAAACGTTCCTTTAACCGCATACCGGTCGAACAAATCGAGCAGCGTTGTCGTGTTCCGTACGACGCGGTCCTCGTACTTATGCCACTCCGATAGGTCGATATCCAGCCCGTTCGTCATATACCAATCTTCTACATCAACCGTAAGCGCGTTAAGCATGCTCTTCACCCCTTTCATGATGCTCCCCAGATTCTTCGCCGTTCCTTGTCTTCGGCGTCCGGCCTGTATAAATACCAGATGCGGATATGCTCGTCCTCGTAAAAAATTGGAGGTTTGCCATGAGCTTTTATGTAACCATCCATCCATTCCTTTAACTGCTTCTGCTCTTTTTCGTGCTTTATATAACGCTCTTGTTCTAATTTGTCGTAAATACCCAGCGTTTTAGGCACCTTGAAAATTTGCTTCTCTTCGATGACGAACATATGCTTCGTTACATTGGGGTCGTATTCGTCTTGTCCTTTGCCGGTGATGGGCGTACCGTTAGGATCGTAATTATCGACTAGAGTTGATATATATACATGCCACCCTTTTCCATAAATAAGGGAATACCCTTCCTCCTGAGAGAAGATCGTCCATGTTTTCTCCAAATACATCGATGAGATGCGTAAATACTGCCGGAACATACTTTCCCAATCCATCTTATACGTCTGGATCGGACTGAGCCCGACATACCAGGCAAATACGATCACAGCCGCCAAAGCGGTCAAACGTTCGGCAATGGCAATCCCCTTCAGTTTGGAGACGAAGCGCCACAAGGACCACCAGGCGTATCCGATACAAAAGCAAACGGCGAGCGCCCACAGGTTCCAGGTTCGCGAGGCCAGCACCGTGCTTTTAGTAACGACCGGCATCAGATAATAAAGCAGAAAGGATGCCGTTCCCATGCCGACCGCAAACCATTCCGAAATCCGGTTCCTTTTGTCCCGCCAACCGATAAGAGCGCTTAACGCGATTAAAGCGATTGCTCCAAGCCCCATATAATCTCTCAACATAAGCTGCGGAAAAGTAGCTTCCGTAGTACTGGTTAGAAAATCGGCCGCGCTGGCATTGAATGAAACGCCGGACCAGGCGCCAATCTGAATCGGCGCATATGTGAAAACGACCGAAACCGCACCCGCAATGCACACGATTAAAATCCGCTTCCACGATCTTGCCGCAGGCGTCATGACGGAGGCGATCAATGCGACCGCCAGTCCCATGCCGACGTAAGCGAACACGAGTGAATGGACGAAGCCCGTAACGCTTACAGCCGCGAATCCCGCCCAAAACGAGTGGCGTCCTCCCTTCTCCAAATACCTCAGATAGAAGTAGAGGGCCGGGAAGGCGAATACAAAAGCGAACTCCTGCGAGTTGGTCGAGGCCTGACGCTCCCAATCGCTGCCTAAGAGAAAGGTTCCGCCAAGGCCGAAAAACGCCGCGCCGGCGATGCCCGCCATTTTATTTCCCGTTAATCTCGACAGGACAAAATAAAAACCGGCGGCAGTCAGAACGCCATTTAAAGGACCCGTATATTTCAATATGTATAATGGGTCGATGGCTGCGAATTTGCTCAGCAGCGAAAGCGTAATGTGAAAGCCCTGAGGATATAATTCGTCATGGAACAAAATGCGGTTATTGATATATTTCATCCAGGCCAGCGTCACCGAACCGTCAGACAAGGCTGGCGCCGCGTAGTGTACCGCATCATAAAACCGGACGTAAGCCGCCGTGCCGAGTACCCCTGCCAGAAGCAGCAGAAGCAGCGGGTCGCCGCTTTGCAGCTTATGCAGCTTGACATGCTTGCGCGCCATCGTCAGTTTTCCTCGCGTTTCCAGCCACATCGTTTTTATCCGAAAGCCGGCTTCAAGCAAATGGTAGAACCAGACATGGAAGGAAGTCGCGGAATCCGCTCTGGCCTTTGCTGAGCCTTTGCGCCAAAAACGGCGGGTTGACAGCATAATCAGAATGGCAGATACGGATATGACTTCATACAGCTGTAAGACGACGAGCACGTAACCGAGCACGATATAGATACAGACCGCCTTCGCAAACAACGCGACCCCGTTTTCCAGAGCGTCCTCCGAATCAGCCCGCAGGAAGAAGCGCGGCCACACGATCATGAGCAGTACGAAGGCAAAGCCGTAGTGCAGCATCGCATAGAGTTGATGGGAGAAAGATGAATAGTCCACTTACGCCTCTCCTCCTTACGATATCGCGTATAAATAGTAATCGAGCTTACGAAAAACCGACCGCATCGCTTTAAACGACAGAAGAACAAATACGACCGCCCCCGCCATCAAGCCAAATACGGCAAACGTGTAGTCGATCCAGCGGCTGAGCAGAAATCCGACGACGAAATTCACGCCGAGCGCGGGCAAAAGCGCCTTGTTTACTAAGCTGGGCTGTGAGAGAGAAAACAGGATGACGGCATTCAGCAAAGCGACCGCAAGAATGACGTAGGACGCCATCGCGATGATGAAGACGAACTCCGTCTTGGCGCTTACGATTAGATGCTTATCAAACGAATGAACGTAAGCTTTATCCGACCATAAAATAACGAAATAGATAAGTACCGCGCTGGCAATCGAAGAGGCTGTTATGATGGCGATCATCCGGTAGTATGCCTTCTCGAAAAAAGCGTTCATTTTGTCCATCTCAAAGCCCCAGTAACGTTTATAGCTTGCTTCGATATTCATCATCATCTTATTGACAAGAACCTCGCAGACGCCGAGCGGTATCATAAGCGCGAGAAGCGCAAAGTCGAGCCCTAGCTCATATTCGCCGCGAAACCAGATGAAATAGGGCATAAAACTCTCATTAGCCGACCAAGCGTTGACCCGGTCAATGAACAAGAATGAAAAATAGAGAAAACCGTAAATAAAATAGGGCATAATCGAGTAAATCGTGATGGAGAGTCTGGTCATCTTCGGTGCAATACCCTTCTCTTCTCTCTTCTCGGCCGATCTAAAATAATAGATGACCAAAGCCATGCCGACGATAGACACGAGTGAAATCGCGATGAGCTGCGATACGATAATATCCATCTTGAATACCCGGAACAAGACGTACACGAGGCCGATCCCCGCAACAATAAGTCCCGTAAAAGTAAGCTCGCGCTTCAAAATATACATAACGGTTACAGACAGCCAGATCGAATTCAGAAAGAAGAAGAAAAGGATAATATACATAAACATGTCAGCCGGAAAAATATTAAAAACGAGGTTAAACAAATAAATGGCGATGCCCACGGCCAAACAGGTCCAATAGCCGAACCGGATAAACAGGAAGGTCGCCTTTCTGGCCATCTTGTAGTAGCCTTGATAAATATAGAAGAAGCCTCTTCTCGCAATCGCCTGCGTGTATCCGCCTACAACAACAAAGCTGAGAATCGTGCCGATTGCGATACAGGTTGCAAGTTCGACGGACAAATTCTGGTACGACCAAAGCGAAAATTTCAGCGTAAGCATCGAAATGACGGAGATGGCCATAGGCAGAGCAAAGATAAGGCCTCGCAAAAAGCTTTTTACGAGCTCAAATGTCATTTTCACGGCACCGTTATTCGCATTTTGCGTAAAAGCTGTCGTAACGACCTTTTGCCTGATCTGTTCCCATATTTCCGAGGCAAGCTCGAAGATGTTCTCGACGCCGAATATTTCTGTGGCCCGGGTATCGTTCCAGCCCATCGATTCGAGCAGCGCGGCGATTTCGCTTCGATCCTCAGGTGTCATGTTTTTGTTCATGACTTCTTCTACAAGCTGTTCGAAGCGCTCATGCCTGTTCATCTCGGTTCCCAGCCGGTTTTCCCTTCCCGTAACCGTAATCATGACGGCTCCGCGAAGCCGGGAATGACCATTTGGACGATCAGATCCGGCATTTTCCCTGCGCGTTCCGCCCGTTTAATCGTATCGGCGGTAATAATTTCTCCTTTGGCGATAATGAGAGAACCGTCTTCGCCGTACAAATTCTCGCCTGCTGCCTTTCCTGCAATATACCGGTACTGAATGGATTTAATTTCTTCCGCAAGCGCCGGACTCACCGCACTCGTCTCGGGCTCCGCAGGGGCTGCAGAGCTTGCATGCGAAGTGTTCGGATTCAGAATCCGCGGAGGACCGACTGCCGAAGATGCCGCTTCCGCCTCAGCCAGTTCATGCTGGGCAGCGGCCGTTAGTCTTTCCGATGCCATTGCGATGGCAGTCGGCGCTTCAGGAGGCGAGGATGTCACCGAACCTTCGGTTTTCTTATTTCCATCCTCCATGTAGAGGCTCACATCTCCCCAAAAGCCGGAAGCTGAGGCCTTTACATCAGGTACGGTCGGACTGGCCGTTTCAGGTTTCGTCCGCAGCGCGGTTTCGGCCTGCTTCGGCGCAGGTTCATTTTTGGCAGCATGATCTCTCATAATAGCCGGAGGCGCTGCGCCGTCCGCCGTAACCATCGTTTGTTCCGATTCAGATTCCTCCAAAGAGTCCAGAACCGATTTCTGTCTGAATCGAATAACATTGGCCCCGTAAGTAAACTCCGGCTCGCCCTGCAAGTTCTGCTCCAGCTTCACATCTTCGGCCAGCTCTTCATTCTCTTCTTTCGCCAACTCAACCGAATCTTGAATTTCAGCAGGGGGAGAAACAATCTCTTCCTCTATGATCTCCGGCTTGTCCTGCTCCGGCTTATCCTTGAGATTTGCGAGCAAACGAGCTGCTCCCGCCAGCAATTGTTCAAAGGTAACCTGGTACTCCGCAAGCTGTTTATCCATGTCTGCCCGTTTACTGCCTTGCTCGGTACGTTTCGTTTCCATCAGCGCAAGCAGCCTTTGCCGCTCGGCCTCGCCTTGTTTACGCAGCGCTTCAACAGAATCGTCCAGCCTCCGAAGGAGTAAATCCGCAAATCCATCGGGACGGTCATGCTTATTGGGGTTCAGCAGAGCCGTTTTCTGATCAAGCTCCTGCCGCAGCTTTTTATTTAACGCTTTTTCCGATTGGATAAGCGCTTCCAGCTGCTCCGCTTCACTATCGTATAGAGCGTCGCGTTTGCTCAAATAACGCTCCGTTTCCCTTATATCCAATCCGAACCACGCAAGCCGCAGCTTATTCTGATGCTTCATTATTCTGCACCTCTTTCCCAGCATGAGCGCCAAAATTATCCTTTATTTGGCGCTCCACGCGTTCAAGCAAGCCGTTACATTCGCGCTGCTTATCCTCAAGCTCCAATCGATGCTCCTTATCCAGCTTGTCCAGCTGCTTCATGGCTTCCCATACGATAACGCTCTGCTCGATATGCATCTGCAGCAGCTTTTCTTTAGCCATTAGTTGGACAGGATCTTCAACAAGGGCTGAGCTGGCAGCCGGCTCAACCGGGTCAAGCTCCTCCAGTTCACGCCGCAATCTCCCGTTGTCTTGCTGCAGCATCAGCAGTTCTTCCTTCAGTCCCTGTATGCGCAGTCGATGGGTTTCCTGCCTAAGCTTCAGCTCTTCGCGAACGGCGGATTCAGCATAGCCGCGTACAGCTCTCTTTCTTATTTTCATTGCGGCCGCCTCCTCTCTTCTCACTTATGAAATTTCGCGGTCAGTGATTAAGCCGACATACGCTTCGCATCTGGCAAGCTCCACCATCGCTCTGTCATACTCGCCAAGCTTATTGTACAATCCGGCGATCTCTGTCAATATGTACGGAACGCTTGAGGATTTGGGCAGCAGCTTAAGCGCTTCCCTGTACTGGGCAATCGCTTCCCTGTTGAAACCGAGTGCGGCGAGCGAGAATGCTTTCTCCATCACATGCCGCTGCTTCTCGCGCGGAGTTACTTTGATTAGCGGCGCAGGCTTCCGCTCAATAGCCCGGGTTGCCAGCTTGATATAGCTTTTCAAATGCAGCTCCAGCACTCTATCGAGGGTAAAGTAACTTAGCGCGCGTTCGCGGCCTTCTCTTCCGACCTCGGCCCGCAGCTCCGGATTCGCGACATAGGTCATAATCCCTTCCGCAAGCGCCTCGGGATTGCGCGGTTCGACCAGCACGCCCGTATCGCCGAGCGCTTCCTTGATCCCCCCGACATCCGTTGCAACGACCGGCTTTCCGGTCATCATCGCTTCGACGACCGAATAAGGGAATGCTTCGGAGATGCTCGACAAAACGACAATATCCCCGCTATGGTAGGCCGCCGTCATCTGTGTAGCATGACCTGCAAAGATGAAGGAATCCCCCATCTTCAATTGCTCCTTAAGCGCCAAGCATTCCTCGTAGTACGCTTGTACGCTGACCGAACCGTATACGATAAACTTTGCATCCGGCTGTTTATCGAGAACGAGTCTGGCAGCTCTCATGAATGTCAGAATATCCTTGATCGGATCGATTCTGGCAACCATGACGATGACCGGAGGGCCCGGCGGACGCGACGGCGCTTCGACGAAAACGCTTTTGTCGACCCCATTATAAATGACGTCAATCCGCTTCTTGTTAACGCCGAATTCCGTCTCCCAGCGCATATTATATTGGCATACCGGAGAAACCTGATCCGCAAACGAATAGTTCAAGCTGGTGATCGAGTGCACCATCCGGATCAGAAACTTGCTAAGAAACGAGGAGTAGCCCCGATTGGACAACGATAAATATTGTTCGCGCAAATAGATTCCGTGTTCGGTTAGCAGATACGGCGTTTGATGCAGCAGCTTCGACAGCACGCACGGTATGCCGCAAAAAGCAGCCGCCGAGGAGTGAGCCACATGCACCTTAGGAATCGGTGTATTCACGATATTGAAAAACCGGTACAGCCATCCTAAACTTTGCACCAGTCCATAGACATCGGGTTGGCTGAGCCCCGTGCTTTGTTCCGCCGCAGCGGTCAAAATAATCTGCTTATACGTGTCCCACACGATCTCGGATTTAAAGCTTTCCTTATATTCATAGGTTTGAAAAAAGTGATACAACCCTAGTAAAATATCTGCAAATCTGCGAGGATCTTTCACTTCCGCAATAATTTCGTACACCAGCGCCTGAAATAAAGGGATAAAGTGCTCCCTGATTTCATTCGGTCCGGTTTGCTTTTTCATGAGGTAAATATGAGGAAAAGGTGTCGACAAATGCTCGCTCGGCTCTTCCGTCCCCCAGAGAGGGACCGTATAAAGCGATGCCCCTTTCGGAAGCTTGAACTTCTGCGTCACGAACGGGTTGGACAAAATGGAATACACGACATAATCCACAGGCTCCAGCTTGTTGATCAAGATATCACACCAAGTGCTAACGCCGCCTTGATGAAAAGGATAGGTTCCTTCCGTCGTTAGCAAGACTTTCATTTTGTCGCTCATCCGTTATCCCTGACTTTCTAGAAAAATATGAGTTGATGAATTAGGAGAGTCACGACCGGGAATATATTCCTAGTAATATGATCTGTTAGTCCTATTATATCTTCCTAATACTAATTCTTCAATCTACTGTTAAATCCAACAATTATATATCTTTTTCGACAAGTTTTTATGTCTATCGTAGCATAAAGTAGTAACAGACATAAGTACTTTAATACTGGTTTTGTCGAATAAATAGCGTTTAATTTTGTTCAAGCAGCAGAATGTCATTTAATTCATACCAACTATCGTCCCTCTTTCCTTCTATTCCTAATTGAATGCCGGGTTTTCCGCTGTCCGGATCGATAATCGCGACTAACAACTTATATTTTCCTGCAGGCAATTGGTCCGGAACCTTCATGGCAGCCGTCACTTTTCTTTTCCCGGGCAGCCACTGCCGAATATCGGCATTTACAGCTGCGCGCGTCGACGGCAGCAAGCTTCCTTCGGCGTCAGCCAAGGCCAATTCGACCTGCCACGGATAATAGAACGGCGCGACCCCCTTATTGCTCCATGTCATATCCACCGGCAGCATTTGGCCTGCTTTAACAGTCCCGGCATGATACACCCTTTCCGGCACAAAACGGTACCCCATTAAACGAAGCAAATAATCGGCATTGGCTTGTTCGCTCAGCGTAAGTCCGTCTCCTTCGCTAAGCACCGCTAAGGCCGTTGCACCGATCCACGATGTATGGCTTAGTCTAATTTCCTCCGCCGCTTCGAGAATTGCGCCGTCTTCCACATGCGCGGCAGCCGGCCTGTTGCTGCTGAATTCGCCTCCGGAATAAGCCTTTTTCCAAAACTCCGGCATACGCGATTGAGACTGCAGTTGGTCAGGATCATCATTTGGGCCTATGTAGTCATGGATGCCGGACCAGCCCTGACGGGTCCATTCCAGCCATGTCTTCGTCGAATCGGACTCGCCGAACATATCGTTGAATAGTCCAAGACCGTTCGACGCCGCTATAGGAAACGGCTTTCGCATGCCAAGCTGCTTGCTGCGAAAGGCATCAATATAGGGGCGAACGTATTGATCCGTTACCGAAACGGCCGGGAAAGGATCGTCGATCAGCGAGCTGTGAAATTCTCCGAAATGGCCAAGGCTGCCGATTTGGATGAAAGCGATTCGCGGATCGCGGTCGTAGCGTGCCGCTAAAGCGCGGATCATTCTTGCGTGCTCGCGAATCAGTATTTTACTCTCATAGTTCGGGCTGTAGCCTGAACCGGAATCGGTGGCATACCAATGTTTGGCATTGGCGGAGCCTTCCTCCGCCTTCAGCTCCCTGTAAAGCCAATCCGGTATGTCCATATGCTGCGGATCATCGCCGGGAATATCCATGACAACTCTAAGAACGACCCGCTTCCCGCTGTTCGTCCATTTATCGATATCGTATTTTTTTTCAATCGCCGCCCAATCCATTTGCCCTCTGCCCGGCTCCAGATCCCGCCAGCTGATGTTCGCCGTTACAAGCGAGAAAGGCTGTTTATAGCCGCCGCCGCGCGATGAAGGAGCCCAGCCGACATAAGGATTGTCAAGGGAATCGTAAATCTCCTTCGGCGTATAATCGCCCTTCTTCCGGCCGCTCGGGATAAAAGTTTTCGAAACGGGCATCGGCTTCCCCGCTTCCGGCACGATCGCCCCGTCACCGCCGCGATAGCCGATTGTCATCGTTGATGGAGCCTCTAAGCCCAGGTCCTCCAAATAAACGGCAAAGCCGGCCGAGGCTGTGCGCAGATCGGCGAATGCGGCTCCGCGGTCATCCCAAACAGAAGAGCCAGCGACATATTTCCATAAACGATTTCGTTCGATTTTATAATCCATACCGGAGTCCGGCCAGTCCCCTCCGCGCATGCCGGTTTCATTATCGTTATCGCTGTCGATGTAAATCGTATGAGCAGCAGGTAAACGCATGCCTTCCAGCAAAATATAAAGCCGGCCGTCCCCTTGTACAACCGATAGCTTACGCTGATTGCTGCCAAGGAATGCCGTCAGCGTGTCGCCTTGCCCAGCCGAATCAACACCGTCTACCGTAGGCGCAGCCTTCTCGGCATTGCCGTTTTGCTGCGGTTTTGCTGCGGCAGCCGGCACATAGCGCAGCGCCATATCGTCAGCCACTACAATTCCCGATCCGCCCTCGGCCGTTGCCTGCAGCCGGATCAGCGCAAATACGCGATCCGCGTTTTTCGGAACGACGCCTTCGAGTTTATATGCTGCGAATCCGCCTGCTGCGTCCAAGCTTTTGCTGTTCTCGCCGACCCATTTTCCCTGCGAATCGAAAAAATCCAGAAACAACTGCACCCGCAGCTTTGTTTTTTGCTTCACGAACAGCTTGCCTTCATATAGATACGATTTGCCCGCTTGAACCTTAACGCGCTGATAAACAGCGGCATACCGGCCTTTAGCCAGTTCTGATACCGTTATCCGCTGAGCGAATTTCCCTTGAGTGACGGGATTTTTGATAACCGACATGCTTCCACTGTCATAAGCCCAGCTGTCCGCTTTGCCATTGCGGTCCTCGTCATATTCGAAGCTGCTGTTTGCGAGCAGATTGCTTATATCGGCTTTTGCGGCGCTTACAGTTACGGATTCGCTCAGCCTGGATTGTTCCGTTTCATGGTAATAGAAGAAAGATGACAAAACGATGCAAGCTGCGATGAACCATATACTCAAAGTTAGCAAAGACTTTCTGCTCTTAGGGCTGTACATATCACGAAACAAGTCCTTTCCTAATTAAATCGGGAATTCCTAATCAAAATTCAAAAAAGCTGATATCCTTAAATAGGATATCAGCTTTTTTCAACTAAAAGTACTATTTTACGACACTTTTTTTGATTCTTCAGCAGCATTGACCGGGAACATTGTCACCATTTTCCGCAGTCCGTATACTCCTACATCTCTTTACTTGCTTAAGCTTTGTAAAAATTGCGAATCCAACGGTGGGACTTGAGCTTCTCAAGCTGCTCTTGAGGCAGTCCGCGCCCATCTCCTGCAAGGCAGTTCCGTTCCACATTACGGATCGAACGCATGCCCGGGATGACGGTAGACACAGCAGGATGGCTAAGGATATAGCGCAATGCCGTTTCGGCCATCTGATCCGGAGAAATGTCGATATCGGAAGCAATCTTCTGAATGCGGTCAAATACTTCCTGCTTACGGTTATCCCGGAAGTAGTTGTTGCGGAAATCACCTTCTTCAAAAGTGGTGTCCGGTGTAATTCTGCCCGTCAGTCCGCCTTCATCCAACGGCACGCGGACAATAACACCTACATTATGGCGTTCACACGCAGGTAAGAGCTGATCTTCAGGGCTTTGTTCGAAGATATTATAGATTACCTGAACCGTGTCTACTACTCCGCTTTCGATCAATTTAATCGCATTTTCCGGCTGATAATCATTAATCGAGACACCGAAGAAGCGAATTTTCCCCTGCTCTTTGAGTTTGCTGACCGCTTCGAGCCAATCTCCCTGGTTGACCCATTCATCCGACCAGACATGAAACTGCTGAACATCAATGGTTTCCACGCCTAAATTACGCAAGCTTTCTTCCGTGCACTTTATCACATGCACCGCAGGGAATGTTTCTTTTGCCAAGATGCCCGCCTGTGCCGGCCACTGACTATTTTTTGGAGGGATCTTGGTTGCTATGTAAATTTTTTCGGAACGCTCCTTAGCCACCTGCCCAACCAATCGTTCACTGTGCCCATCCCCATACCCCAATGCGGTATCGATGAAATTCAATCCTAAGTCAACCGCCTTATGAAGTGCCTTTAGCGATTCTTCATCTTTCGCTCCAATCCAGCCTGTGTTGCCGATCCCCCACGCGCCATAGCCGATTTCAGAAACCTTCATGTCCGTTTTGCCAAGAGTTCTATAATTCATATATAATCCCTCCGTTAGTATTAGATTCTCGGATCTCTTATCCATTTAAACTCCCCACCATGATAGATTCGCATAGGGGTAATAAGACTCCTGACCTTCTTTAAGCGCTTTATAAAACTCAGGGAAATTATACTTTGGCTGGTATCCGAGCAAATCCTTTGCTTTGTTAATGGACCAATAGACATGTCCCCACATATTCAGCAGCTCTTCTACGTTTTCTCCATGCTGACCAACCAACTCTGAAATCCCCGGAAAATAGATTTCTGCCAACGTTTTCGATTCTTTTCTCCAGCTTGTAAATTCTTCTTGTGAGAAGGGAACTTCTGCCATAATATTAAACGCATCAAAAGCGATTGTCTTATTTTCCAGACCAAGTAAAAAAGCTTGTGCCACATCGCGGTCATCTACGCCGCCTTTCAATAATCGAAAGCCGTAACGCATGAAGTTTTCCGGGACAAACATGCCAAGCCGGTAAGCGATCGTCTGAATGCCATGGATGCGGTTATAAAATTGAGCGATCTCTTCGCATAATGTTTTACTTAAACCGTAAAAATCCCCAGGCAATAAGGGCAGATCTTCGGTCACGATACCAAATTGATCCTCTGGAACTTTTACGCTTTCCCCATAAACACCCATCGTACTGCAGAGCAAAACTTTGTTCACTCCAAATTGTTGGGCTGCTTCATAGACGTTATAAGTTCCTTCAACGTTCAATTGCCAAAAATGATCCCTCGAATATTTAGAAAGATGAATGCCATGCAAAGCGGCGGCATGAACAATAGCTTCCACACCTTCGACGGCTTTAAAGACATCTTCCTTGTTTGTCACGTCTCCCTTAATAAACGGATAGGATGTTTCAATATTTCGGTAATCCATAAAAATCGGCTCATGCCCGTTTTCTTCCAAAACCGGAGCGAGTACTCGTCCAAGATTGCCGCCGGCACCTGTAATTAGAACTTTCATATCGACACTGCCCCGTTGATCTGATACATAATAGGATTCGATCTACCAAGCTTACGATAATTCATGAGGTAATCACTCCATCTCTTCAGAATTCCACTACTACACCATAAAACAAACAATATCATCTGAAAAGTACGCACTTTTTGTTTACTAGATTACCTGGAGGTTACTGTTGTGATTCTTATCTTCTTTTCCTGCTTAATTTATCTTTCTAACCAAACCCGAATAAGAGATATAAGCCGGTCTGGATCAACCGGCTTGACGATATAATCGGATGCACCTGCTTCTATACATTTTTCCAGTTCTTCTTTCATCGCTTTCGCCGTTAAAGCAATAACAGGCACGCTATCATTGTCCGGGTTTTTACGCCATTTCTGCATCGTCTCATACCCGTCCATCCGAGGCACCATCCTATCCATTAGGATCATATCGAAATGCCCCTCTTCCTGCAAAGCCTTGAGGCCCTCAAAGCCATTTCCAGCAAATTTCACCGACATTCCGGACCGTTCAAGGACATCCGTTAATGCGAATACGCTGCGGACATCATCACTCACAAGCAAAACGCTCTTTCCTTTGAGATCATCCTGCTCAGTGATCTCTATGGGAACGGCCGTTTCATCTAATAAAATTGAAGCATAGTTTACAGCCTCTTCCGCACCTTGATAATCACCTGCCAAAAAAGTAAATATGCTTCCCTTCCCCTCTTCGCTTTCTACGATTATTTCCCCGCCTATAAGAGCTGAGATTTCCCTGCAAATGGATAATCCTAGCCCCGTTCCTTCATATTTGCGGCTGATAGTGCCATCCGCTTGTTGCAAAGCTTCAAATATATGCGCCTGCTTCTCTTTAGCAATTCCTATGCCGGTACCGTATTGCAAAAAATGCTGATGCCCCTAGTTAGAGACATCAGCATTTTCCTCAAATCGTTCTTTCTATTTCACGATACTCATAGACTCTTCGCTAGCCTCGTAACCGTTCGGGTTATTCAGCTGCCAGCGCCAAGCATCCGCGCACATTTCTTCGATCCCTCTCTCAGCAACCCAGCCCAGCTCCTGTTTCGCCTTAGAGGCATCGGAATAGCAGATCGCAATGTCGCCCGGTCTTCTGTCAACAATCGCATAAGGAATGCTCCTGCCCGATGCTTGTTCGAAGGCATGAATCATCTCTAGCACGCTGTAGCCTTTACCGGTACCAAGGTTGTAAGCTTCTACGCCGGCGGTTGTCATGACCTTATCGATGGCCTTCAAATGCCCCAAGGCAAGATCCACCACATGGATGTAATCCCTTATCCCTGTCCCGTCTGATGTTGGATAGTCGTCGCCAAATACTCGGAGCTGCTTCAGCTTACCTACCGCTACCTGAGTAATATATGGCGTTAAATTGTTAGGAATACCGCTCGGGTCCTCGCCAATTTGGCCGCTTTCGTGAGAGCCCACCGGGTTAAAATATCGCAATAGCGAAATGCTCCAGCTATTATCCGATACATAAAGATCACGCAGGATCTCCTCAATCATCAATTTCGTGCGTCCATAGGGATTAGTAGCCCCCAAAGGGAAATCCTCGGATATAGCCTCTCCAGAGGCAGTAGGAGCATATACAGTTGCCGAAGAGCTGAATACCAGCTTCTTCACATTAAAGTCCTGCATGACTTGGCACAGAATAAGCGTCCCCGTAATATTATTCTGGTAATAATTCAGGGGAATCTCAACTGATTCACCGACAGCTTTGTATCCGGCAAAATGGATAACCGCATCGATCTTATTTTCCGAGAAGACTGTTTCCAGACCTTCCTTATTCAATAAGTCTACCTCATAAAACGTTACCGGTTTGCCTGTAAGCTTATGTACACGATCTAAGGCTGCAACATTACTGTTAGACAAATTATCAACAACAACCACTTCATAACCGCTATTTAATAGCTCCAGGCAGGTATGACTTCCAATATAACCTGCCCCTCCTGTTACTAGTATCGCCATCTACATCTTCTCCCTTCTCCTATTCAAAATCTCTTCTTTATCTATCGAAAAAGGGAGAAGTACGAAAGTCAACACGACTTCTCTACTCCCCCCTTAGTCTGCTTCGGCTTATGAAACGGCAAGCCCCGCTAGTTTATTTTTATGACGAATAATTTTCAAATAAATCTCCATACGTTTGGCTTCATCCAAGCAGCCTTCCAATAGCATTTCTTGAAATAGAATAGAAAGTTGATGCCACTCACGTACAATATTGGCGCGTTTGATCATAGCATTATCCTCCATGTTCCCTACATAAACCAAAACGGGAGGCACGATATTCGGTAGCTGGCTGGCAGTCTGTTACAGATAAGCCCCTCTAGCTTTGCGTCACCATCTTTCAACGGCTTTGCCTTTATCGTACGGTTTATGGGATTAATAGTTAATCGTATTTTAACAAAATTGTTAGAGGGTGTATATGATTTGTTGGACCTAATTAGATCATAATGGCAAGAACCACTATATGGATATGATCTCTAACCATCAAGTGTGGTCACCACTGAAATATATAGATATTAAGTTTTTCGTAGATGATGAAGGAGCTTTGGTATGAATTCCTGAACTCCAAACGAAAAAAATTGAGAGAATATTCGTTATTACGGAAAGTTGATATCTCAGATAAATAAGAAAGGAGCCTTTAAAAACACTTCAAGGCTCCTTTCATTAATCACAGTTAATCAAACATAATTTCAACTCTATTTCATCGTTAGTAAGTTACTTATTTGCGAGATAGCCTTCGATCGAATCTGCTCTTTAGCTTCGTGGTATTCAGACTGCCATGTATCTAGTTCGTTGATATTTAGACCTTCTGCTTTATATTTTTCCTTAGCACTTTCTAACATATCGGAAAATTCTCGATCACAATGGCCTTCCGATGATGCGATCCTAGGTAAGTATGTATTCTGTAATAGATCAATAGAAACTTTCTCCCCATTTGCTTGTCTATGTTTAATATCGCTAACTAACTCGGAGAGCAGTATAGTACTCTTCGAAACACAATCAGTTTTTAATGCACCTAATTTAGAGTTGTATGTTTTCTGAATTTGCTCCTTTACAACCTTTTGTTCTTCAGTAAGAGGCTTTAAAGAAGACTTAGAGTCAGACGTGTTGGGCTCTGCTACGGTTTGATCTAATTGGTCTATTGACTGATCCGTATTGACTTGTTTCTCTTTCGCTTCATTTAGAATACGTAAACGTTCTTTCTCATCCTTAACTCCAACAGCCTCGATGGGGTAATTAGGATCTAAAATAATTAAACCTTTACCATATTGAGTAGTAATAGAACGAAGTGCTTCTATCTCCTCTTTTGACAGCTTTTCCAAGAGAACATCTCGAATCCTTTGCTTTTCTTCTATAGATATATCCTCAGAAGCGCTTCCCTGTAACCAGTAAATTTCTTTGAAACTAAGACCAGAGTTTAGAAGTATTGCAGCTACATCCAAGGCATCTTGTGTCTCTATCTCTTTATTAGTGAACTCATTTGCTTTCCCAACAGCTCCCTCTAAAGCTTTGGGGACCTCTTCCTCAGTTGAGTCAGTTCCTTGCTCCACTGCACTGAATGCTTGTCTGTCCTTGATGTCTTCTAAAGAAATTGACTTTACTTGATAGTACAAATATCCTATACCGCATAAGACAAGAACAAGTAGACCTAGCAGAGTGCTGAGAGTCCATTTTATCCATGGCTTCATTCGTTTCACCTTTGAAGACAACATATCAAATCCTTTTTATTGTTTTTATACAGTAAGATTTCAAGAATTAGCGCGTGGCTTACAAGCGTTACTCCCCTTTTGTACATTTCCTAAAATAACACTGAAAAATGATTTTTCGATAAACATCCACTCCAGCAATATGTATGAAACCATCGTATATTTAATATTTATTTTTAAACTCAAAACCCAATTGTCCATGCGTGAATCCTTTCGGTGGATTATGGACAGGAACTACCTTCCATACCCATTGTAAAGGATTTTTTTATGCTCGCATGACCGAATGACAGAAAATTATGAAGATTAGGAGAACATTAATGCAACGCTAGTGAATCCACATGCTTATTAACATCAATGTTTGAGAAATTTGTTAAATAAGAAGATCAATTAAATGTCTCACTCCATAAGAAATAATTATTTAATTCCTATTATATCAACATGAAGCATTATCTATCTACAAAGATAAAGAAATGAACAGAAATTATCCAATCAAAAATAATGGGTTATTAGTTTTGAACGATAGGCGATAGCGGCTGGGGGGCAACTGGCACTCCGTCTTGCTGAGTGCAAAGTGATTTCTAGTTACGGGTATGCCCGGTTTACGTTCCCACTCCCCACCACGCTAGACTCGGTGATTTATTTAATCATTGAGGAATTGTTTCAACAGGTGGAACCGGCAAATATGCGAATCGACAATAGGGATAGACTCCTAGTCGATGTAAAAAAATCCGAGCTGAATGATATCCTTCCGTCAACTCATCCGGATATAACTGATAAATTGAAATTATTTATTACCGCAGGAAATATCGTTTCAAAGTCTGACGGCACCCTCATTGATACCGGGTTATCACCAGTCACGTTTTATCTTCCAGAAGGCAGAAATGCAGAGTTGGCCCTACATTTGGAGGAAAAGGGGCACTCCTTGCAGGATTGGTTAGAAAACGTGGTCGGCCTAGCAATGGAGGAAAATGAATGAGGTAAATAATGAAAGTAAAATCCGTTTTTTTGCCGGATCCTATTGTATAGAAGAACTAATATAGCTTCGGTAAAAAATGACGCCTGATTGATCATTTACACTAACATACAGTCAAGTGTACCATCCCGGGGAAAATAGAATTAATAGTTATTAGAAGCCATTGGTTGATCAGATGCATATTCACGCTATAAACATTGTTAATAATTTACTTATATGCGATCCAGCTATGTTTGTAGATCTCTCGCTATATCGGTAATTTAGTTGGTTCGGCTATACCGTTTCAATAACAGAAGACACCACAGTACCTTTACAGACGAAATCGGCCATCATTGCTCCGTCCTCCTCCTCGATCGGTAAGAAATCGAACAATGTTGGTCGTAAAAATCTATGTAGCACCATCTGCAATTAATACCAACTACTATACACCTACCAAAAGAAAACTTTTCGAACTAGTGGTCAAGAGTTTTCGGAATGGATGGTCAATATATTCAAGGAATATGCAACAACTGAATTAGCTTTATCGCTAAATTCACTACCTATAAAACATTATTGCGATTATGTGATATTATATCACTAGCGTTGCATAAACTTTAAAACCATAATCGTCTGAAAATTAAGCAATCTATTTTTTCGTTCATAAATCAAAAGGCCAAGCCTTCCTTAAAGGTAACCCTGTCCATTTAGTAATTTTATTACTTTCTGGATATTAACAACAGTTGTGAATCGTTCAAGGAATCTCTTTCTTCTACCGTCCGGCTGATTTTCGACTTGGTGACCAGTTCATTTGTTCGAAGCAATCTCTCCAAGAAATCCAAAGAAACACTTTCAACATGCGGCTGATTTCCAGCAACGAATGTTTCACGTAGTTTCTTGTTTTACCAGCGTCAACAAACAATAGGCAATGAGTGCGACACACTTGATTCATCACAGCATTTTCGCTCTTGCCGTAGAACGTTTTGATTTTGATGTGCTGCTTCACCCACTTGAAGAACGTCTCGATGGCCCAACGGCTGCGATACATCTCGCTGATTTCTTCTGCAGTTAGATCATGCTTTCGGCTCAGTTGCGCCGCTGAGATGGAAGGAAGCCCAAGTTCCCGCTGAAAATCTCGGCATAATACATTATTGGCGATGTAGCAAAGCCCATCGTGACCTTGCAGCTCCGCATGAAGAAAAAGCTTGAAATAAGAGATCGTCATCAGTTTCTTAACGTACTTATCTTGATTGTTTTAATTGACGTGATCTGTGAACGTCTACGTACAAATTGGAGATATCCATTTCATTGTAAAGGATTTTTTTCTATGTGGACGTTAAGATAATAGAATATTATGAAGATTCAGAAAACATTAATAGTGATATTATATTAACAAAACTGATTTGAAAGGTGACTGATTTGTGTTAAAAAGAAAAATATCCTCCATGTATGCACTTATTGTATTTATTGGCTTGATAAGCTTGTTACTTTACCAACTCTTAAAAGTCCACGGTCCTGAAATAGTAGCTAATCGATTAAATGATTTTGAGCATGCTAGAATATCCGGCGATTCTATTATCACCAATGACCAAACTTATCCCACACAAGACTCATCAAAGAATATTTGGATTGATATTGATACATCTCGTGAGGGAAATAAGTCTGTTGGGTTTATGCTACACCCTAATGAAGGTCGCAGAGAGATTCGGATTATTGATATACCAAATAATACTACGAAATTTATAGGATTCAGTGTATTCTTTCCTAAAGATTATGAGATTCCCACTAATTGGAACTTATTTGCTCAGTGGTGGCAGGGAGCACCTGCATCACCACCAATAGCTTTTGAAATCACCCCGAATACACATAAGTTCCAGATGCGTATATTAACTAGGCACGGCCCGTACAAACAAAACAATATCACCGTTCAGTATAATGAGGCCATTGAAAAAGGTAAGTGGATTGATTTTGTTGTTGAGATGCGAATTGACGACTCTGGGGGATCTAATGGCATCTTAAATGTCTGGAAAAATGACAAGCCTATTGTAGAATATAATGGACAATTGGGGTATCCTGATTTACTAAATCAAACTAACTTCAGATTTGGTCTATATCGATATCCTTATATAGACTCTACTGTTAAGATGTATTTTGATGAAATAACAATAGGAGATCGGCTGAAATAAGTCGATCTCCTATTCATAATAAATGATCCGGAGGTTTGCAAAAACTGTCCGATGCTTGCGCAGTGCACCCCTTCAAAAAACTACCGCAAAGTGATTACGTGGCATATGTGGGAAGAAACAAAAGAATTGGTGCGCGAAAACCGATTAACAATAGCAGGTAAGAAGCTCAACAAGAGGAGAAAAGAAACAATTGAGCGACGCTTCGCAGATGCTAAATAGCTCCACGGGTTTCCCTCCTCTCGGGAGGTTCCTTGTAAAGGAGCTTACACAAACTATTGCCCTTAGAAACCTACAACTTAGAATCAATCCCCAATTTCTTTTGCTCACTTAACATTGAAAGTGCAATTCCGAGTGTCATGAATATATATACATTTTGCGGTGCACTATTAAATATCGGCTCCCCAAGTGACTCAATTAATCCCTGCACTAAAATAAGTCCCGCGAATAACACAAAAACTTTAACATTATTGTTCTCAATAAATTTATAATTTCGTAATAACTTTACTATTATAGAGATAAACAGTGCAAATAACAGTATTGCGCTTATATACCCTGTTTCTCCAACTATACTTGGCCAGTAAGTATCTGTTGCAAAAATAGGATTTTCTGGTCTTAACCCATAAATAGTATTCATACCATATTCATAATACACTGGTGAATAGTTCTCACTAGCGATAAATCCAGCGTACCTACCAAACCCTTCACCAAACGGGAATTTTTCTGAACCTATTTTCATTGACACTTCATATAAAGCTTTCCTCGCAGATTCGTACATATCAGCGTTAACGTACCTGTCAATTGTTAAACTAGTTAGATTTATAATATAATTCCCTGCAAATAAATAAAAAATTAGTAAAACAAATGATACTGGTAATAATAATGTAAGCACCTTTTTGAATCCAGACATTAAATAATAAATTATAATGACTACAAATATAGCCAACATCGCTTTAAATCTGAAAGATAATAATGAAAAAAGTAAAAAAGTACAACTAAAATACAAATATAAGTAGTTTTTTTTCACTTTGAAAACTGCAGATAAGTATATTCCAATAAAAACCATAAACCATCCATAAATACCAGGGTGAATAAATACCGATTTCACACTAATTATTCCCATCCTAAAATCAAAAGCCTGATCATCTGTAAGCATGATTGATCTAAATTTGTTATAAAAAATTAAATCAATAATTGAAAATAATAAGACAAATATGGAAAATCGTTTTACATACCGAATATACTTTGTTATATCATTTTCTTTAAATAGTATATTTGTGAACAAAAATAAGTACCATAATCCCTTTGTATGTAATAAGGCTCCCTGCAAAGAGATGTTGAGTGGAACGTTGTTTATTACATCTGAAAAAAAACCGAAAAATAATATAATGAAAAGAACAATAATTATCCTTATTCCTATTATTTTTTTTCCAAGAAAAATATTAACTAACAAAGATGGTAAACACACAAAGAGAAACATTTCGTCAAAGTAAGAAAAAAGTTTCCCAAGACCTGGTATTAAATGATCTAGTTGCTTCATGATTGTATCTTGAAACAATATAAGTGGTAAAAAGCAAGGAATAATTTTTTTCACATTTTCTTCATTAGTAAATAAAATTACTGTTATTGCATAAAGAACTAAACCAACTATAGATCCTAAAATAATATGGTTATATGAAGATAAAATACATATGACCAAAGATGCCAATAAAAATAGACAAATGATTATTATTTTGTTTTTATTTATAACCACTATTTCACCACCATTCAAACAGGCTCTACTATAATCTTGAATAGATCACTGAAGTTTCTTAATTACATAATTATTTCATAAAAATAAAAGTCATTATTAAGTGAAACTATTTCCTGCGTACTCGCTAGTAATGGTTTCTTGCTCTTGCCACCTAAATGCTTGTCCATCTTACCCTCTAGCATCTCTTGCAGCGTCTCCACAAAAACAACTCATTTAGAGCGTCCTGCGCGGACACCAACTTGTTCTCTTTAATGAATTATCGGAGCTGTTGTTTCGTCTATAATCCCATATGTAATCCAAAACCTTTCTTATATTATCATTTTAATAGGTTTTGGAGTTTACACAATCTATTTTACAGACTCTTTCCATATGGATGAACAGATGACTAAATCATTGGTTATTATGGCCCTGGATCGAGCCTGCAGCCACTAAAGGCCGAGTGGCGAAATCCTGCATCATTCCGACCGCGGTAGTCAATATGCCTCTCATGTTACGAGTAAGGGTGCGTCTATCTTTCAGGACTAAATAATTCACTCCTCCTTATTTCGTATAAAATCATCAATTAGGCTAATAATTTTTTCATTTCCACTTACAAACTTATTGACTTTAAATGTTTCTATTTTATGTAGAGCCAATTCAAGCTCTTGCACATCCTGTAAGCCAATAATTAATTGTTTTTCAGATAATAAATCGATAATTTCTGTCTGATGATCATCAACGTGTTCGTTGTACTTTTTCAACCTAGGAACCGCTATAACCTTTTTACTTTTTCTCAATGCACCAATAATAGTTCCAGTTCCACCATGTGTAATTAATAACTCACACTCATCCAGTAGATCATCAAACTGTTTAAAATCAATGATTTTTTTATAACGAAAGTGCTTAGGCACATACTTAGAATAACCAACTTGCGCAAAAACATCATTTTTAATAACTTTCTTCTCAATTAAGCAATCTATTTCCTCCAAAAGTCTGTCAAAAGAGAATTCTTGAGTTCCTAATGATACTAGTATCAATATATACTCCCTCCATATACTGCATTTGGATAAAAAAGCTTCATCTTTTCCCATTGAACAATAAACAAATCTGCAAACTTATACATTAACCTACCTGTCAGAGTCGGGGAATTCATTTTAGCAAAACTTTCAATAAACACTAACCTTTTTCCAACCATTTTACCTATTAAGCAAAATGGGATAGAACTTAATGCACCAGTGGAAATTATCACATCTGGATTTTCTTTATATAAATAGTAAATAGATCTAAAGAAATTATTAATAAGCAGAAAAGGAAAGTTAAACATCTTTCGATTTATTAATTTTAAAAAATAGATCTTCTCCTTTTCAATTAATCCCCTTGTAAGCAGAGTGTCCTCAGTGATAAAAAAATAATCATAATTTTTATATAACTTATCCAACTGTCTCATTTGAGTTAAATGCCCACCCACAGAACAAACTAGAGCAACTTTAATTTTGTGTTTATTCTTCATAAGTCCCCACTCCATATTCCATATCTACCATATCATCTACCATATCTTTAAGAATCTCCTAAAAAAACAGGTTAACTATGAGCCTATTTTATCAAATGGCTATACAATGCAGTATACTTAGAAAGCATTTTTGAAATATCAAAATCCCGAGCAAATTCTGATGCATTCCTCACAACATTTTCAACATTTTTATATTTAGATAGATTTTGAGATACATCGATAATATTATTTGCCAGGTCGATAACATTTTCATTTTCAAATAAATAACCATTTTCCCCATGCTTGATTAGTTCTGCTGGTCCATCGATATTAGATGCAATAACTGGTAGACCAGCTGCCATTGCTTCAAGGACTACAAGTCCTAATCCCTCATTTCTAGAAGGTAAGACAAAAACATCGTATTTTGATAAAACTAGATGTACATCATTCCTATTTCCAAGAAAGCGTATATCATTTTGCAAACCCAACTCTCGGGTAAGGTTTTTTAAATACTCAAACGATTCTCTATCATAATCATAGACTCCGCCAATAAAATCACATGAAACAATTAATCCCCTATCCTTACATTCTTTAACAGCACGAATTAGAAGATCTTGTCCTTTTTTATTATGGGTTATTCTAGCTACATTTACAATTTTAATATTATCCTTTTTGCTAAAAGTTGCATTTCTAACATAAAATTTATCAAATTTAATTCCATTATAAATTTTAATTGTGTTAAATACCCATCTAGATCTACATTCTTCTAAAACCGCATTTGAAATAGCAACATTTTGATTAATAGCTCTTTTATGCAAAAAAATTTGAAATTTATTCAAATTATTAATAATTTTTGTATCGTGAATTGTGAAAGCAAGCTTTAAATATGGATAGAACATTTTACATAGAATTGCCCACATTTTACTTCCATAATTATGAGAATGTATGATCTTTATTTTATGATTTCGAATAATTTTCAACATGTTCAAAAGGTATTTGGGATGTCTATGTTTAGGTCGTTTATTCAGAAAATATACGTCACATCCAGTCGAAATTAGCTCATTTTTTAGTTCTTCATTCACTAAATCGTTTATTACCACTATAACGAAATTTACATCATTTGAATTCAAGCTCTCTGTAACTAAATCTAGTAAAAGCTTTTCCGCTCCTCCAACTTGAAATGATGAAATTAAATGTAGAATACGTATAGGAACACGAACGTTCTCCATTATTAACCTCTCTTTTCTTTAGCAATATAACAGTCATTTCTTTATACATTAAAGCTTTCACCAAGAAATATTTTATTTTTATATTTTTGGTATAAGCTAATTAAAACAACCCCATAAAACAACCTGGCAATTGTGACGCTTATCGCAGCCCAAATCATCCCCAAATATGGGACAGTAACATATATTAGAATCGGTATTAACAGTAATTGAATAAATTTACCAAATGTTATAAATATCGGTTTTCCTAAAGAATATACTGCTTGTTCTATAGGAACAATCGCAAATGCGAGTATTGCAGATATAAGCATTACTTGTAGTATCATTACTGCATTTAAATATTTATCACCTAATAACAATGGAACAATCGAATGTACTAAGGGCACCATACATAACATAAAGGCAGAAATAATGAAAGTAGGTAAAGCGATTTTTTTTGTATTCTCAAGTATTTTCTTGTCATTTAATTCCGACAGTTTAGGTAACATAACTTTCCCAAATGCAAAGGGAAGAAACGACACGATTGAAGATAATTGAAAGGCAACATTATAAATTCCTATTTGTTCATAAGTTACCCAAAGCGATATCATAAAGAAATCAATCCTACCAAGTAAATTATTAGGAATCGAAACTAATAACATCCACTTTTCATATTCAATAATCTCTTTTATTAAACCAATTGGTAAACGAAATTTTGTAAAGCTTATACTAAATTTAAGATATTTAGTTGTAAATAATAATGACATAATAATCGGTAGAAAGTATAAGAAAATTACATATTTTAAAAACAACATATGGTTTAATAAAAGAATTATAACTATTACCATAGAAATTAAATATCTTGAAATATTAACTATAGCTCTAAGCTTAAATTGTTGAACCGCCTGTAAATAGGTGTCATTAATAAATAATAGTGACTCTCCTAAAAAGCCTATAATTATAAAAGGGATATATTGAATTATTTCTGATTTATCCATGGACTGAAAGATCTTTTCGCCAAATAAAAAAAGCACTATAATAACTATTGATATAATGACTATTTTCGCGAATAAGTATAAACCGAAAATACTAAACTTTTTTTCTTTTTCCCTGGAGGAAAAGCGAACCGCTGTATTTTCCATACCAAAGTCAAAAAAAGCACTACAAGAGGTAATGATTACAAAAAGAAATGAATACTTACCATAATCACCCGGACCGAGATTTTTGGATAAGATTAGGATAATCGCAAAATTCAATGCTTTAGTGACAATACTTTCTGAAAACACAATACTCAGATTTTTAATTAAATTATTATTGAAATATCTATTTAGAGTTCTCATATTGGGCATACCCTTCAATCAATCAATTAATTAACATAAGAGTTTAGTATTGCATTAAAAAACAACCAACAGAATAATAACACACCATGGGTTACACTCATCTTCGCATAGCTGAACACAGTCAGCTAAAAATCCCGCGATCTCTAGAGCACTAGGCCACAACCTACTACTCTATTAGTGCTAGAGGGAGGAAGAGTGGTGCAGAGCAGACGGCTTTCGCAACTAAGACAGTGCAGAACGCCTGGGTTGGCAGAGAAGCTTGTAAAGCAAGCTGCATTCCGAATGGTAACGGCAGATCAAGGGAAAGAGCTTACCAGCTACGATGCTCTTAGGTTTAACTATGAGTATGTTTATTTCACCGATACCTATTCTTCTTGGCATAGGGGCTCCAAAACGAAAATGCAACGGTCTTCTATTCTTCCCTAAGGGTAAGGCTTTCGCTACCGTCACCTACCAGTAACTTCCCCATGCTCTCCGTCTCTTTAACAATCGCCCACGTAAATGCCTCTGTTGGCGATCTGATCCCGAATTGTTTATGGAAGCCTTTGTCCTACTTAGCTCGACAGTCGGTAACTCAAACAATATTATTTAATACTACTGCAATGAATAATTTCTACTTTGCAAGTATATCTTCATATAAGTCACAAAGATCACCCATTATATTATCAAGATTAAATTTTTTCTCTATTACATCCTGGTTATTTTTGGCCATGTTTAAACGAAGTTGATTATCAACAATTACCTTCTGTAATTTTTTCGCTAATTGTTTAACATCACCGGGATTAACCAGATAACCATTCTTACCATCTTCAATTACTTCTGGTATTCCCCCAACTGAAGTACTGATAATAGGCATCCCATAGTTCATTCCCTCTAGAATAGACATAGGCAAGCCTTCATTATATGATGGAAGAACAAGAATATCCGATGTCTCTAATAATTCTTTCTTCTTTAGTTTATCTACCCATCCTACAACATCCACATACTCTTTAATTCCGTTTGTCTCTACAATTTTTTTCACATTTTCTATTTCTCCATCACCTGCTAAAATAAATTTAGCATTAATGCCGGAATCCTTTAATATTCTAATGGCATCCAACAAATCAAAAACGCCTTTTCTTTTTCCTAGTCGTCCCATAAATAAACAAATTGGAATCTCATTTTCCTTATTTATAATATAATTTGATACAGGAACAGCATTATAAAGAATCGCAATTTTTTCCCTATTTATAAACTGTAAAAAGAAATCACTCCATTCTTGAGATAATACTATTACTTTGTTAGACTTATTTAAAATAAAATTGCAGTATGTTTTTTGCCAATGATTTAGATTAGAATAAAAGTCTTTAAAACTAGATCCGTGGATATGAGTAATTACTGGTTTTCTAAACACCTTCGATAATAGAATTATAATAGACTTTCTATAGAAACTTCCTTTGTATGACATATGAATGTGGATTATATTTGGATTTTTAACTATTACTTTATATAAAAATAGGATTAAACCTTTCAGAAAAATCGAGAACCTCTCTTTTACGCTCCCCGTAATATAGGTAGGTACCATATCAATCTCAAATTTCTCCGAAATAATTGATTGATTAATATTCTGCATAACAGTTACAATTCCACCTCTATCTTGTAAAGATGAACCTACTACTAATACTCTTTTCAACATATTGTACTCCCCATGATATTTTTAATGTATATTCTGGAGCGAGATTTATTCCAAATCAACAAAATTTATACTAATTTCAATTCAAATCAAAATCCTTTTAAATTTCTTGAAGTTTATATTTATTAACAACTCGTCTTCCAATAGAATGATATTCAATATTGTATTTCTCCACATCATTTAATTGATAACAGTTCCGTCCATCAAAAATGACTGGCTGATTCATTTTCTCTGCGAATAAATTCAAATTCACTTCTTTGATTTCAGACCATTCTGTTAAAATTAAAACCATATCTGCATCTGTGATGGCCTCCTCCAATGTAGCCGCATAGTCCACTTTTTTAGGAAGAACCTTTTTTGCATTATCAATTGCCACGGGATCAAAGGCAATAACCTCAGCACCCTCTGCTATTAATTGATTACAGATAACAATGGATGCTGCTTCTCTCATATCATCAGTATTTGGTTTAAATGACAAACCTAAAACAGCTACTCTTTTTCTTGATATGCTTCTAAATCTATCCATTACTTTTTCAATTAGAATCCCCCGTTGATCATTATTGACCTTAATAACAGCTTTTAATAACTCAAAATTGTGATCAATATTTGCTGCAATTTGAGTAAGAGCCTTTGTATCTTTCGGAAAGCAAGAGCCACCATATCCAATCCCAGCATTTAAAAACATTGATCCAATTCGCTTATCCATCCCCATACCTTTAGCTACACTTTCTACATCAGCACCAAGTCTTTCGCATATATTGGAAATTTCATTAATAAAGCTAATTTTTGTAGCTAAAAATGCGTTTGATGCATATTTGATCATTTCCGCACTTTTAATATCCGTTTTAAGGATCGGGATGCCAAAGGGTCTATTGATTTCTTCGATAATTTTGGCCGCTTTATCATTGTCTGCACCAATCACAATTCGCTCACCGTTAAAAGTATCATGAATAGAAGAACCTTCTCTTAAAAACTCAGGATTAGAAACAACGTCTACATGAATATGATTAGGTACAGAAAATTTTAATAATTTTTTGATATAGTGATTAGTCCCTACCGGCACAGTGCTTTTAGTAACCACAATCACATCAGTTGTAATATTTTCCGCTATATCCTTTACCACTTGTTCAATAAATATTAAATTCGCCGAGCCATCTGCTTTCTCAGGGGTTCCAACAGCAATATAAATGACATCTACGTCTCGAAATCCTTTCCGGTGGCTCGTTGTAAAAGACAACCTTCCCTCTTCAATATTCCTTATCATTAATTCATCCAAATCAGGTTCATAAATCGGTGAAAGGCCTTGGCTCATCTTATCAACCTTTACCTTGTCAACATCGATACAAGTTACATGGTGCCCAACATGAGATAATGCTACCCCGGTTACTAGTCCTACATATCCTGTTCCTACAACAGAAATATTCATTTTTTAATTCCTCCTCAATTCAAAAAGCATCTTTCGATCCAAGTAATACTTTTACTGTCTTAAAAATAATCTTTAAATCAAATAGCAAACTTCTGCGTTTTATGTATGCCAGATCTAGTTCAACCATTTCGGCGAAGCTCAATTCGTTTCTTCCGCTTACCTGCCAAAAGCCGGTACAGCCTGGCGTCACCTTGAGCCTCAGTTTGTCATAACTCGTATATTCTGCCACTTCGCGTGAAAGCGGTGGTCTAGGTCCAACAATTGACATGTCGCCTCTAATCACGTTCCATAGCTGCGGCAGCTCATCGATGCTCGTTTTTCGTATGAACTTACCCACATTGGTAATCCGTGGATCTTCCTTCATCTTGAACATCGCGCCGTCAATTTCGTTTTGGCTCAGCAACCCATCTAGTAGTTCTTCCGCATTGGAGACCATTGAACGAAATTTAAACATGCGAAACGGCGTTTCGTTCTTACCAATTCGAACCTGATGAAAGAAAACAGGACCACGAGGGTCCTCGATCTTGATTAAGATGGCAACGACAATAAATAAAGGAATAAGAAATACCATTCCAATAAAAGCGGCTATAATATCCATCGCTCTCTTAGTCAATAGATAAACTCTTAAATTTCTTTTATGTTCTATCGCTACCGAAGCATTATATGCATTAGTTTCCAGAGCGATCTCTGCATCATTTCTTTGTGGAGCCACACCAATTCCCCCTCTTACCGATCAATAATTGACTTTTTTGGCCTTTTCACGCTCCAGTATCTCTTCTAAAGCCGTAAGTAATGGCAAACGAAGTTCTTTCCTCTGAAGTGCAAAATCCAAGCTGGTTTTAATATAGCCCAGCTTCTCTCCAACATCATAACGAATTCCGTCGAAATCATAAGCGTAAACGCCTTCTGATTCGTTCAATTTCTGAATTGCATCCGTCAGTTGAATCTCACCGCCGGCTCCAGTCTCTTGTTTTTCCAAGAAACCAAATATTGCTGGAGTTAAAACATATCTTCCCATGATAGCGAGATTGGAAGGTGCTGAACCTAGCGGTGGTTTCTCAACAAAATTACGGACTTGAACGAGCTTCGTATCTGCCGGCTCCACTGGATCCACAATGCCGTATCTTTCAGTTTGATCAATGGCAACGGCTTGAACACCGATAACCGATCTTCCCACCTGCTCATATTGGTTTATCAGCTGTTTGATGCAAGGAATTTTCGCCTGTACGATATCGTCACCAAGGAGGACGGCAAACGGTTCATCGCCGATGAAATTCCTAGCACACCATACCGCATGCCCCAGCCCTTTTGCTTCTTTTTGACGAATATAATGTATATTAATGCTTGAGGATTTTTGGACTTCTTTGAGGATTTCGTGTTTGCCCTTCTCATAGAGATTATGCTCCAACTCAAAAGCAATATCGAAGTGATCTTCAATAGCCCGCTTTCCTTTTCCTGTTACAATAATGATGTCTTCAATACCGGATTGAATGGCTTCCTCTACTATGTACTGGATGGTAGGTTTATCAACGATGGGCAACATTTCTTTTGGCATAGCTTTCGTTGCTGGAAGAAATCGTGTTCCAAGTCCAGCGGCAGGAATGATAGCTTTTTTCACTTTTTTCATCTCAATCACCTATCCTTTGTTTTCTAAATTCTCTTGTTCCCTATTTATCTAGTTGCCAAAAATGCAAGCTAGGTCTTCGTAAGAAAGCATAGCTTGGACTTTTGCTGTCCAAGTTCAGGCATCAAACCTATCCTCACATCACACTCTTGATGATTTACGTCTAAGGTCTATCGACCCACAGCATGACCGAGTGCCTCCAGTGATATAGGTACAGGAGACATTACCTTTAAATTCGTCCATACAGTACTCTACGTGCTATTTCTGCATCACCCTTTTTGTTTCTCTTTCCGCTCGCCATAATAATAACCCTCTGTGCTGTAGTGGTTAATGTTATTTATAACGACGCCTATCATTCTCGCTTTAACTAGCTCTAAGCTCACTTTGGCTTTCAGGGTGGCGCCCATCTTGGTGGAGGTAAGCATTATCGTTTGTATCTTCTCATCAACTTTCGAAAATTCGATACCACATTTTGTGTTATTTTACCAAAACAGTATTATTCATTTCGATTTATCCGCCTCAGTCAATTTCTTTATTCTAAATGACTCGAACCATATTATTACCATACAAATCGATATATTCAACGCCAAGTGTCCTGCCGAGGATATGATACGCTTTTGTTCAATTCTAATGCTCTGCGGTAACATTTATGAGCATCGGTAGCAATGAAATGGATTATACGGTTCCAACATAAATCAAGTGCTTTTGAATCTTCTTTCCAAATAGTCTGGTTATCGAACAAACAGTCAATTGGCAGAGCGCTCCTTCAATGAATGAGCTCAACCGTTTGCCTGACTGCGCATAAATGACGTAACCGTTGTAGACATGCCACTTGCCTTCACTTGGTACCGCGGTGGTCATCAAGGTTTTTATCTCTTGGTCTATAAGTTAATGGTATGGCGCCTGCATGGCTACAAAACCTGCTTAAGTCCTATGTACGCATCAAAACTCATTTCTTGAAAACTGTATCTACTATCTTTTGTAATATCACTTTCGTAATTTCAGTTTGCATTAGCATAGGCAAATACGACCACTTTTGCCTAACGAATTGCATTATATCAAAAAGTAGCTACTTTGTATCTATAATTATGAAAAATTCCTAATGTTATTTAATTATGTTGTCATATTTTCCAAACTCTGTGATTGCGATCAACACCAAAGTGTGACAATGAGATAAAAGGCCCGCCATATGGCCATCCAATCGTTCCAGCAGTTGTTCAACGTGGTCTGCTGGGCGCATGCCAGTTCGATGAAGTGCTGAGGGCGTTGCCGAACTCGAAGCTGCAAGAATTGGATGTTAGCCAACACCCTATGCGGTGCTCGGGCTAACGCGTTGATTTACAGTATCATCGAATGCCCAAGAGCAGAATCCTTCATAACTCTTGGTCATGGTAGTGCCTTCAAATTCACCAAACCATATTTACCATTGTCCGGTCGGGAAGCACTAGCACTAGCACTAGCACTCTTTCTTTTTTTCAGATTATATGATATTGTCAATACGTTTCGTGATCAAACTCAATGGAACGTATGGAAGCCTGAGACCATTCGATCACTTTTTTATAAAGAACATTAAGGAAAGGAGATGCCCATGTGTAATAGAATCGTCTTTTTACGTAATAAAAGGGGATTGACGCAGGAAGAATTAGCAGACCACCTTGAAATAACCCGGGACTCGCTCACTAGGAGAATAATCGAAGAGAACCAGTTTATGACCTTTTTGCTCAGTGCGCTTTTCTTTGGAAGGTTTACGAAAATCATTACATACGATCTTCCGTCATGGACGAGTACAACACCCACAGGGTAACATCATCATCCGTTCAATAGGTCTTGAATCATATAAATTCACCCCGCCACAGACACCCATACTGGTATAATGACCATGATCGCAAACATGAGTCCTTTAATAAAGTTGCAGTTTTGTTCCATATGAGAGTACTCCTATCATTCATAATCTTCTCAGTATAGGTTTTATTTCATAGAATACTTCAACACCTTATTGAGGATCGTAAATTGTATCAAGAAAGAGCAGCTTAATGCTGCGAATATTATTTACTGCTCCATAGGAAGACCGGCAATGAGAATGCTGTGGAATGATTGTGGGAGGAGCTTATTTTCTAAGATGCTTCTACTAATTACCACTTCATTTGTTCTAGAACATGTTTAATAATTGAAATAAGTTGATGAGCAATTAGCACCAAATGGATTACGGTGCTCAAAAGTAAAATAAGGAGTCCTGCAAACATGAATCGTCGATTGAAACTCATCCTCATATGGACAGGGGCTGTAGTCGCTACAATACTGCTGCTGGTAGGAGGCTTAGTTTGGTACGTATACAATTCAGCCCAGCAAACTGCTTCAAAGATATATGAGGACTTAGACCCCGTAAATCCGGCCTATGTCAGCAAAGACACAGACGTGAACAAGGCAACCGAGCCCATGAAAAATTTGGCCCCCTTCACAGTTCTTGTCTTAGGCGTGGATGAGCGGAAAAATGATCGGGGTCGTTCTGATACAATGATTGTACTGACCGTTAATCCAGTAAAGCATTCCATATTGATATTTAATATTCCTCGTGATACTCGAACCGAAATCATTGGTCACGGCACCGTAGACAAAATCAACCATGCATACGCCTTCGGCGGCGTTGAAATGTCCATACAGACAGTGGAGAATTTCCTGGATTATCCTATTGATTACTATGCCAAAGTGAATATGGAAGGTTTCGCGCGGCTTATTGATTTGATAGGCGGTGTTGAGGTGGATAATCCGTTTTCTTTTGATTATGAAGGTCATAGGTTCGATCAAGGTCATCTGTTGTTGAACGGAACATTAGCGCTGAAGTATTCCCGTATGCGCTATGATGACCCAAGGGGTGACTTCGGACGCAACATGCGGCAGCGTGATATTCTGCAGGAAGTCATGAATCGCTCAATGAGCATCTCCAATGTAACCAAACTACAGTCATTTCTAGGCGAGCTTAAAGATAGTGTGAAGACGAATGTTACCTTTAATGAAATGAAGCAATTTGTGACGGATTACCGACCTCAGATTCATAAGATCGATATGGTTGAGGTGCAAGGAAAAGGCCAGATTATCAATCGAATTTGGTATTATATTGTCGAAGATGGTGAACGAACCCGTATTCACAATAAAATCAAAGAGCATCTTCAGAAGGAGTCTTGAAATGAGTAATAAAGGCAAGACTTACGTGAAAAATGGGTGGGAGAGCAACAACTGAATACATGATTTCAACGTTGTGGCTTTGCAATGTAACCATATTCCGCATCATAAATACCGCTCAACAGCCTAAAAGGCCTCTCTGTAAATAACAGGGAGGCCTTAGCTTTTTTAAGCGAATGGTTTTTGTTAAAAAAGGATAGATTAATGGACTTTCGCAAGGCTCTCAAAGGGGGCAAGAATTCCCATAACGCTATTCGTCACTGATAGTGAATGTGATGCCTTCTCTTAAAAAAAGTATATGCACTACTTCGCAAAAGACCATCAGTATAACCACCGCTTCCTCATCCTGTCTTTAGGTAAGCCCACAAGGTAAACCTTAATTGACAATGAAGATTACTACCCATAAGATCAACGTAAGCTCCGTAAATTAAAGAGAAAGTGAGATTTACCCGTGAAAGCATATATTACAGCTAATGAAGGGTTCATCAGCGCTGAAATGACCGTTGAACAAGCGGTTATCTATGCGAGACTGTTACGGCAACTCGGAAATGTGGATGTACGCGTAGTTCCCATCAAAGCATTGAAAACTGGAAAATCAGGGAGACAAGCGAATATGCGTCATTTATCTGTAAAATAGATTTCGTTAATGCTCATACCCAGTAAAATGTACTTAATTGAGGGGTCGGGGAGAACATATGGCATTATTGTCAAAGGAACAGCTTAGAGCATTCATCTAAGAGAACTAGTGGTTACGGCGCAGAATGCATATAGTGAGCTATTTGCAGAGAAATCTGCAGGAAATCCTTAAGGCCGAGAGGGACACGCATCTGTGCTCCATGAAGCATAACAACAGTTTCATAAATAAGAGGTATCTAAAGACTTAAGTCTTTAGATACCTCTTATTTAAATATGCTGGGTAAAATGACTTAAGAAGAGAGACATAACTTCCCTATAGTTTCTTCATTTGAGTTATGAATCTCATTGATTATAATAGAACTTGCAGCTTTTGATTCCCTAAATTCCCTAACAAAGATTGCTTCAGCCATTTTATCGGCTCGTTTTGAAACTACGAATAAACTAAAATAAAAGATACCACCAATAATCCAAAAAATAGACAAAGTAATTAACCAACTCATATACTTTCTACCTCCTTGAAATGTGTTCCACATACAATCGGACGGAGGCCCGTTTTCGGCAGCTGGCTGACATATTGAATGTTCCAATTTAGTCCCTTTAGCTTTGCGTCACTGATTTTCATCAGTTTTGCTATTATCGAACGATTTATGTAATTTTCGTATATAGGAATATATTATCAATTTTCTTAAAAATAGCATCATTCTTTAGTATTGCATTTTACTTAAAAAATAGGGAATAAAGAACTATTTTTTTCTTCTAAACGATAGGCGGATCGGGGAAGCGACTGTCGCCTTTGGTCCATAACGCAAGATCGGCTATTTCTGCTTCACACATTTTTGCTTTACAGTGCATCAGCAACAACCATATTTGCTGATGTCGAATTTTATAATACTGAGCGTCCATAACTTCTCTTCTACTCTTAATCCTACGCCACAGCTATCAACTACGGAATTATCTTTTATTTCTCTTGAACGCCATAATAATAGTAGTAAGCCTCTTCATTTGCTTTACGCTTCACATTGTTCAGCACAACGCCTAGAATACGTGCATTTACACTCTCTAGACTCTTTACAGCCTTGCTTGCAATATCTCGTTTCACTTTGCCTTGATCGACTACCAGAATAACGCCATCGCTCTTCGTAGATACGATTTGCGCATCGGTTACGGCGAGCAGCGGCGGCGTATCGATTAAGATCATATCATACATTTGTCTTAACTGTTCAAGGAGTGTCGTCATCTTCTTCGAACCCATCATCTCTGCCGGGTTCGGAGGAATAGCTCCCGATGTAATAATATCCAAGTTAGGAATATCCGATGCCTGAATCACTTCCTCAAGCGTTGATTGCTGTGAAATGACAGATGACAGCCCCCAGCGATTGGATAAAGCAAAGGTGTGATGGGCGGTAGGCTTACGAAGATCGGCATCGATCAGAATAACCTTCTTCTCCGATTGAGCGAATGTGACACCTAGGTTCGTAATCGTTGTCGACTTCCCCTCGCCGGGGCCTGTCGAGGATACCATGATTACTTGAAGCTTCTCGTCTATGGAAGAAAACTCAATATTTGTCCGTAGAGCGCGATAGGACTCGGATATAGGAGACCGGGGGTTTGTAACGGTAATCAGCTGGCGCTTATTTTTCAATTGAGACACGCTCTAATTCACCTGCCTTGTAGGTTTGATTGGCTTTGCTCGTTTGGTTAGAATTCGATTCCTCCGGATTCATTCTCGAGATCATGGCAAGCGTTGGCTGGCCTAAGTATTGCAGCACATCCTCCTCGGTCTTGATCGTATCATCCAAATACTCAAGCAGGAATGCAGCACCGATTGCGAGCATTAAGGAAACAACAAACGCAATCACTATATTAAGCGGTACATTAGGTGCAACAGGACTTGGAGTTGCGTCTACAATCGCTTTATTCAGAATCGATACATTCTCGACCTTGAAGATATGTTGGATCTCTTCCTGAAATACTTGAGACACGGCGTTCACGATTTGAGCCGCTTGCTTATAGTCCACGTCTTGTACGTCTAACGTCATTACTTGCGTGTTATTTACGGAGCTAACTTGGATTTTACGTGAAAGTTCAGTTGGGGTTAATCCAAGCTGAGGATACTGCTGAGCTACTTTATCCAAAATTGCCGGTGTTTTAATAATTTCTTTGTACGTGTCAATCATTTTAATATTTGAGTTGATTTGATTAATATCAAGTTGAGCGTTAGACATCTGTGTGGATGTCTGATTTACGATAATTTTCGTAGAAGCTTCATAGACAGGGTCTTTAAAAAACAAGCTAATAACAGCCGCCGCAGCTGTACATATGAAGACAAACAATAGAATAAGCGTTAATCTCTTCTTTATGATCGCCATATACTGTCGCAAATCCAGTTCGTTAGACACTTCATACTCCTCCATCAGATATAGTCGCATCGAAATGAATTATTGATTCCTAAGAACTACATCTCATTATTTATTAATACATAATTTTACAGTAAATTATAAATTTACGAAAAAATCTCCCTCCCATCTACGTGAGAGGAAGATTTTGACTCTATTATAACTTAATTGTCGAAATTTAGCGCGCGGTAAATAATGACAGCTGCTTCTGCGCGTGTCGCATTGTTATTCGGCAAGAACTTGCCTGCATTTCCGATTACGATTTTGTGATTTGCCGCAAATGCAACGCCGTCTTTCAGCGCAGCGCTGATTTTACCAGCATCAGCAAAGCCCTTTAGTACTTCATTAACATCAGCAACATCAGCTGCACCTTTCGTTACTTTTAAAGCGCGGGCGATCATCGTTGCCATCTCGGCGCGCGTGATCGTAGCGTTAGGATCAAATTTCGATGCCGAACGGCCGTTAATGATTTTCAGACCTGCTGCTGCAGCTACGTATGGCGCATGCCAATCAGATGCATTCACATCAGCAAAGCTTTCTTTGGCGGTGCCATTATCAAGATCAAGAGCACGGATAAGCATTTTTGCAAACTCGGCGCGTGTTACTTTGTCCTTCGGTGCAAACTTGCCTTCCGATTTGCCTACGATTGCGCCCTTGGCAGCAACGACTTGAATCGAACGGCCTGCCCAAGCATCTACGGATGCTGTATCATTAAACGTTACTTTATTCTCAACAACAACATAGGAAGAGAACGTATCGCGCGGCTCAACGATGTGGCCGTCCTTGATGCTTCCGCCTTGGAACTGAAGCTTGCCGTCTACGATTTTCGCAACTGACAGTAATTCTTCATCCAAGCCCGTTGTATCGCCAAGCGGAATGCTTATAACGATCGGCTGATCAAACTTCGTAGTAGCGACTCCGCCAATGGTAAGGTTGAAATCGTACACTTTGGAAGCTGATTTCAGATCACCAGTCATTTCTTTGGTTGCATCAGATTTATTGATTTGGAAGTCGATTGCGGACGAGAATGTGCCTCCCACTGGAAGATCAACCAATAGGCCGCCTACTTTAATGGTAATAGCTGCTATATTCGCTTTAATCGCTTGTGCCATAATGGCGTTCGACAAGCCGATAACAACCCCGTCTTGCGAAACATTGCCAAGATCGATTGTTACTTTAATTTTAGGAAGCGCAATTCCTGGAGCCGCTGCTTTCAAGCCATCCATTATAGCTCCAATACCAGCGATCGCGGAGAGGGTTTTGTTCTCATCAAGCTTAAGAACTGCCTTACCATTAACGATTGTTATTGTATTCTCAATCACTGACAGCTTTGAAGCTAGAGCTGTAGCTTCTTTAACGGCAGCTTCAATCAGCTTCGCTTTCTCTTCGCCGGTAGCATTAGCGATAGAGTCCTTGAGAGCGCCCAGCTTCTTCACCAAATCTGCAGCTTCCTTCGGAATCTCGATAGTTGCAGGAGGTGATTCAGTCAGACCGCCGCCAATGTCGCCGCCATCTCCGCCTTTCAGAGATTCATAAGCATTGAACAAAGCTCCTGCAGCCGCGATAAACTTCCCGTCGGCCTTAACTTCAGTTCTAGCTTGCGACAATACGGCTAATACATCCTCAGTAGTTATTCCATAATGAAGGAACACTTTCTCAACTGCATATTCACTCTTAGGCAATGCACCCAGTACTGTTTCTAACAGATTATTAACACTGCTTGGATTCATCATCAAATCCGACAACTCTGCAAAACTCTTCTCACCGACTTGTTTAATAAACTCAGTCTGGATATCAAAGAAATATTCAGCAATGTCATCTACCGTCAAATCAGCAACTTTAGCCTTTGTTGCAAATGATTGAATCAACGCGCCATGATCCGCACGCAGATCCTCAAGCCCCGCGACAGATGGGTTATAGGACAAGCTAACCGCTTCACGGAACAGTACTTTCAATTGCTCTTTCTCAGGTCCAGCATCTACGAATTTATCAACGACTGGTGCAGCGATTCTGCCTTGTGCAGCTTCACTCAATGCATTGAAAGCATCTTGAAGCGCCTTAACATCGTCTTCTCCTCCTGTTGCAACAATCGCATCATGGATCTCTTTCACTCGAGTCACTAGCGTAGAATCAGCTAGCGATGAGGCTGCATAAGCGATTCCGCTCACGCCGAGCTTCTCCGCTAATCCTTGGCTGCTAAGCGGAATGCCGGCGAAAGCCGTAAGGGCTACGCTCGCCGCAATCGTAGAAACTGCTAGTTTTTTTCTTAATGTCACGCTCTCTCACTCCTAGTATATTAAAATAGTTGCACTCATCTAATTGACGAATGACTAATAACGCCGATAAACATAACTTTCAATATGTACTTGCTGCTTATGTTATTCACTCTAGCGCTGCCTAATTCTTGTAGAAATAGGAAAGGAAACGGCGTATAGCTCCCTTAGAAGAGGAGGCTGCGGCAGGCTGAATATGGAAAGGCTTGTCTTCGATTATGGATTGGGCATTGCTTTGCAAATAGCTCACCCACTGTTCTCCCATCCGCTTCTCAATAGAATCGTAAGCCTCGCGCAGCCGAAAGCCTCGTCGCTCGACATGATGGGCATCGGAAGACACAATATGTATTAGGCCATCCTTCAGTAAGGACCAAGCGGATTGTTCGATACGTTTACCGAATCCGCCCAGCAGAGAATGGGTCGTAACTTGCGCGAATGCGCCTGCTTCAATGAGTTCGGCTAATCGCTCAGGATGCTTGACTACTTCTGCATTTCTCTCAGGATGAGCGATTATGGGCTTGAGTTTTAGGAGGCTAAGCTCATGAATGAGCTCGAACATCGCCTTCGGTATACGAGAGGATGGCATCTCAACCAATAGGTAGCTGGAGCCGGCTAACGGGAAAATTTCACCTCTTTGCCAAGCATCCAATAAATCATCATGAACGCGGACTTCTTGCCCGGACATTACCGTAACAGGCACACCCGCTGCCATCAACTGTTCGTTGACGGAATGAGTGTGCTTGGCTACGTTGTCTGCTATATTGGTATAGGCACCATTAGCATGGTGCGGAGTTGCGATGATCGTTGTAATTCCCTCTAATACGGCTGCCCGTGCCATGTTCAAAGTATCTTCGAAGCCCGCTGCGCCATCATCCAATCCGGGTAAAATATGCGTATGTATGTCTATCATGCCGATCTCACTTCCTACTAGAATTTGATCAAAAGTTCCCGATAGGCCGGTTTGTAACTATTCTATCATATGAAGATAGAACTTTCAGCACTTCCTTCTAGATTTCGACAGTTTTTACTACATTTCTCCCTAAGTTTATCCTACTATTACCAGAAGTGTAAGTAAAAAAATGTAAAAGTTGCAATTTGTTCAGGAAAATTTTAGTTCTAACACAATTGTAACATAAATCAAACGCTGATTTAACACATCTTCTAGGCGCAGGTATTTTTGCTGGTTTCACCACCCGCCGCAGCCGCAATAGCTCGCTACCATTCATTCGCTCACACGGCATACAGGCCAAAAAAAGAAGCGACAGAAGTCCTGCTTCTATCGCTTCATTTATGCACAAAGGCTTAGGTCCCGAAATCGAACGTTACCTGAACATGCGTACTATATTTCACCTTATGGCTGTATAGGTCTCTTTGAGAGCGCCGTAGCTGTCCACGATTTCCTGATGAATCGAATGCTTATGCGGAATCCCCATATGCGAGGTGATCACATCATGAATGCCGGAACGCCGAATTGCCGCTTGCAGCTGGACAGCTTCCTCATCCTTCTCGTAGTCGAAAAGAAGCGCAGCCGCTATCGCTGTTGTTAAATGCGGGATAGGAATACCCAGCTTATGCGCCTGCAAAGCGGGTCTGACGAGCCTATCGTTCAAAGACAGCTTACGAATCGGAGAACGGCCGACGCGTATGACGTTATCCGACAATCTGGGATTCGTAAACCTTACCATCATTTTTTGAATATATTTGTCATGCTTCTTCTTATCCCAGTGGTACTTGGAGGTAAGGAGACTCCCCGTTTCTCCCAGAACATGAGAGATTTCCGCCTTAATCTTAGCATCGCCCATCGCTTCCTGAATCGTATCATAGCCTTCGAGGTAACCGTGATAAGCCGCCGTGCAATGACCCGTATTGACGGTAAACAACTTGCGCTCGATGTAAGGTTCCAGGGCATCTACATACTTCACCCCCTCAATCTCAGGGAAGCCCTCAATCATTGCCGAACGGTCTATTATCCACTCAAAATAAGGCTCTACGGTTACTTTAAGCGGATCATCATGCTCCTGTACAGGAACGATGCGATCAACAGCCGTATCCGGAAAGGCGATGCAGAAATCCGCTTTCTCATGCCACTCCAACGGCAAATGCTCATAAACGCGCTGCCTGAGGAGCGAGCTGCCGGAAATCGCATTCTCGCAAGCGATAATATGCAGCGGGTTGTAGTTCCGGTTCTTAAGACGCAGCTCAACGCCTGCCGCGATGGACTCAGCAATATGCTTCAATGCGGTTACGCCTACCGCTGTCGTGACCATATCGGCCGACGCAACGGCTGCCGCCACCGCAGCCTTGTTCTTGCCGCTGATCGCGGTGACATTGTTCACGATTTCCGTATCGCTCGCCTCGTTCGCAAGCGTGACCGAATACTGCTTCTGCTGCTGAAGCAGCTGAACCTTCCTCTCATTGCGAGCCACGAATATAACCTCATAGCCCGCATTAGATAAAAGAAGACCAATAAAGCCTCTTCCAATATTTCCTGCGCCAAAATGTACAGCCTTCATCGTCCGAACCTCCTTTAATGGATGGTGTCGTCCTTGAGTTTTTATCTGAATATTCTGACTAATTAATATATGCTACAGCGCACCGGACACCATTTCATGAAAATCAATATGAGCTAACGATTCCGCGTGATAATAGCGGTCGGACTTATCGAAAGCCAAGCTCTTCGTTATCGTATTCGGAACAATAATGCAGGACATGCCTGCAGCCGACGCGGCACGCGCTCCATTAGGCGAATCCTCGATTGCTATCGCTTCGCTCGCTTCCACACCCAGACCTGCCAGGGCTTGCTTGTATAACTCGGGGTCCGGCTTCACTTTCGCCACATCATCCGCCGTCCGGATGCACTCGAAGTAATGCGCAATGTCGAGCTGATCCAAATGTTTATCGATCCAAGCGCGATCCGAGCTGGAGGCAAGGCCGATCTTCAAGCCAGAGGCCTGGGCGAAATTCAAATAATCTAAAATACCGGATCGGACCTCTTCCCGCTGCATAAGCTCGGAATGCTGGAGATGCACCGATTCACGGAAAGCCTGCTTATCGATTGGCAGCTTCAAATCCGTCATTAAATATTCATAGGGGTTAAAAGTATGCAGACTCGTGCCTATACAACCGGAGTACTGCTCCAATGTGAGCTCTACGCCATGTTCCCTGTACGCCTCGTGAAACGCGTTGTACCACGCCGTTTCCGTGTCAATAATAGTGCCATCAAAATCAAAGATAATCGCTTTAATCATCCATCCGTCTCCTTTCAAGAGAGAAAATGTTAGATTTGATAACAAAACCGTAACATGTTTTAAAAGTTTACGTCAAGGCAAGGCAGCGCCCAAATCCCCCTTTTCACGCTTTTCCCAATTTTCCCTGGAAGCCCCGCAAACCCTTGCCGTTGCTGGGTTTTCACTATTTTTGCAAGCGCTTTGAAAAGCTATGAAAAAAAATTTCAGAACATTTTCTATCAAACGCTTACATTTCGCAATGACTCGTCCCTCCTCATCAAATAAAGGAAGTGAAGCTGCCGTACTTTTATGTTAACAGTTGTTTGTCTCTGTCATGCCGGGACATTAAACAGTCCACGGAGCATACTCCATGGACTGTTCTTTCATCCGTCGGTTCTAACAACGTTTAAAATAGATCTTCGAAAACATCGAACACGGAGTGCTTCTTCTTTTTGTGCTTCGGATAATGATGGTCGTTATCGCTTCCGTGATTCCCGTGCGATTGAGGATACGGCCGTTACTTCATTGCAAACAGGACATTTCATCGGACTTCCTCCTCTTAAGGCTAATTAATAAATCTACTATATATACCCGATTTAATCCTTCGCAACCATTCCATGGAACAGCTGGTGGTACTCTAAACCTAATTTTGCGCTTGAAGCGTCGGGTTGGGCCTCTCAGACCAGCACGCTTTCATATAACTATACTACTAACACATTCAATCGATGGAATTGGGAGCAAAGGTAATCGCATCTACCCTTAAAATGAATACACCTTGCTCTCACTTATGTCTTATGTCTTTTGGCACTAGTATTAACCGTTCGAGTTGCCGATAAACAGAGTATCACTAATTGGAGGCTTGGCATAATATGAAGAAAAGATCCAAGTTTAATAGCAGCAGTATTTTGATATTCTTGTTGGCATTTATCGTCGTAACTGTTTTTGTCCCAATCGGTAAAGTTAGAGGTGAAGACACTATGCTAAAGACAGGAAACTATATTCACAGCCCTGCTCCGGACGGAGGGAACTCTCCCGACTGGAAAGGGTCCGGGGTTATATCCTCGGCGGACGGCGTCTTGTTCGACGGAAGTCCCGCTTACGCAGGCTGGATGGGCAGCGCAAACTCTCACTCAACTGTAAATGTGGTTATTGATCTGTTGAAGGACTACCCTTTGAATCAGATCCGTATGGTGTTGAATTCACCAAACAAATATTGGGGATTTAAGGACATTACCGTAAAGTACCGTCCCGAGTCGGCGACGGGGTATTACATTGCAGACAGACACGTAAGAACGGGAACCGATTTAAACTATTCGGTAACCATTCCGATGTCAAACAAGACGGTCAGGTTTATCGTGCTGAACATTAGGCGTACCCAAGCCTATCAACATATTCCGCTGACAGAAGTCGAGATTTATAGAGGTACGGGCCTCGAGGGGCAAAATCCGGGACCCACTCTTACCGCGGAAGGATTGAAAGCTGAATTGAAGAAGGAGGCCCTGCTGGCGGACAAGTTCGGTCAATGGATGAATGAAACCTGGTCCGGAAAGGTTACATCCGACACGCAGCTGCAGCTGGAATATGCGAATGAGGCCGTTGCCTTGGCGAATGTTTCGCTGGATCCCACAAAATATGATCAATATGGAGGCATGAAAAGCTTAGGAAAGCAAGCAAGCACCGGGTACTTCAGGCTTCAAACAATTAACGGCAAATGGTGGTTTATTACGCCGGATGGATATCCCTTTATTGTTAAAGGAGTGGATGCAGCAAGTTTGTGGGAGTCCGGATATAAGTCACCGATCCTGAAAGAGGACGGCACCTACAAGCAGATTTTTGAGGAATTGCCCGATCGTACCGCCTACGCTCCCGCCTACACCAGTGATGCGGGCGGTGAATACGTCAGCCTCGTCGTTGCCAACGTCATGAAAAAATACGGAAGCGGATTTGAGTCGAAATGGGAGGATATCACGAAAAAGCGTTTGATCCAGTGGGGCTTTAACACCTTCAGCAAGTGGACCAAACCGAAAAACATAACGTTTCCGTTCATTCAATCGCTCCAAGACCCCTCGAATTTGAGAAGGATACAATGGACGTACGACGTTTTTGACCCGCAGAGCGGGCCTATCATCGAGAACGCGCTGAAGACACAGCTTTATAATGCGAGATACAGCAAGTGGTTGATCGGCTATACCTACGATAATGAGGCGGGTTGGAATGTCAATATCGTAAAAGAGGTGCTAACCTACTCTTCGTCCTCGCCGGCGAAAAGCGCATTCGTGGATCTTCTTGCGCAAAGATATAATGGCAACCTCGCCACGGTCAATCAGGTTCTGGGTACGAACGCGATATCGTTTGACGCTTTGAAAGATACTCCGATCGATATCGCCAAAGTTTCCACGGTCGATTTATCGGAATATATCAGGCTGGCATCCAGAACTTACCATTCCATGATCAGGGACATTATTAAAAAATACGATCCGAACCATTTGTTTCTGGGCACGGCTATCGTTCCTACTTGGCGAACCAGCTTGGATTGGGATCAAGCGGCTATGGGGTTTGTAGATGCTTTTTCTGTGGACAGTTATACTAGAGATGCGAGTTGGATTTCCAGATACGAAAATTACGGAAAGCCCCTGCTCAATCTGGAACATTCATTCGGCTCGTCCGAACGCGGACTTTCCTATTTCAGTGCGGCTACGATGACAACAAGCACAAGGGAAAGAGGAATCGCTTACCAAGCTTTTGCGGAAAGCCAGGCCGCGCATCCGTTGTTTGTCGGCTCAGGCTGGTATGCGTACTACGATCAGCCGGTTACCGGGCGTCCGGACGGCGAGAGCTACAACGTCGGCCTGGTCAATCAGCAGGATCAGCCCTATGCGGAAATGGTCAACATCATGAAGACGGCACATGCCGGATTGGAAAATGTTCACCTTAACGGGGTTCGTTGATAGTTCCTGCTCCAGTCATGATAGAAGCCGGGAATTACAGTACGCAAATCTGTCTAAATAAGCAAAAAGGAGCTCTGCTACGACGCAAGCTCCTCTTCTTTGTTCCCTTTAGCACAAGAAAGTAATTTAACGACTTAGACCTTTCGAGACAGCCCTTCCTTATCACTTTGTCAGATTGCAAATGGAAACTATACGACTTGACCTTCCGGTGACTTACTTAGAAGTTGCGGTTTCTCCACCGGCCGTTTGCGTTCAATGCTGATCCAGACAAGTCCGGCCGCCATACATGCAGCGCCGCACATTTGCAGCGATGTAATCCGCTCGTCGAACATAAAGTAGCCGGCAATAACAGCTGCCGCCGGAACGGCGTAACGGAAGAAGTTCGAGCGCGCCGCACCGACCTTGATCATGCAGGCATTCCAAACGACAAAAGCCAGCACCGTGCAAATAATCACATTGTATCCGATGGATAAATAATGACCTGTATTTAGAGCGGACCAATCCGTCTGCCCCCACTTACCAAAGGTCAGCGGCAGCATGAACAGCGATCCGAATGCGATAATCCACGTACTTATCCGAAGGACTGAATATTGCTTCATTAAAGTCATGGAGCTGAGATTATATAATGCGCCGATTATACTGACGCCAAACGCCATCGCGTTGCCCAGCATATTTTCAGAAGAAAGGCTGAAGCCCTCTCCTCCGCCAAGGATGACGAAGCATACACCGACAATCGATATCGCGCCGCCGACGATGAGCCGCAGCGTAATCGATTCCCGTATGAACAGCGGCGCAAACAAGGCAGCGAAGATCGGCCATGGCGCTACGTTCAGGAGCGACGCATTCGCGAGCGTCGTATATTTGATGGAGTACATGACCATAATTTCAAGCAACGTAACGCCAAACAGTCCGATTACCGCCAGCTTCGGAACCAAACGCCAAGGAATCCCTACGTTGCCCTCGGTCAGCTTCAATATAAGGAAGAAGAACGGAATAGCCAGTCCAAATCTCAAAAACGAAAACACAACCGGGTTAAACGACTCCATCGCCAGTCGCGATATGCCAAAGTTCGCTCCCCATACGACAGCTACCAGCACAAGTCCGCCGTAATTCATCCACTTATTATTCATTCTAACCGCCCCGTCTATTCACCTATGTCTTGTTTCTACAAATTCCTCATCCATCATAGCATGAGCGGGCGCGTAAATATTCCTGCATTTAGCTCATTTCTTATGCTATTTGAACGTAATGAAAAAAATGATGGCAACAGCGATCATGACGCAACCTGCTTTTCAATTCGTTGAATATGAAAGCGCTATCCATTACGATTAAATCAGCTTCTGGTAGCTAACATTATAAACACCAGGAAATTACAAAATGGAGGTTGAAGCATGAGTAATTTGGCAACAGAAAAACCGGTATCCGGCGGTGTTAAAGTTTCCGTTCAACGATTCGGTCGTTTCCTAAGCGGCATGGTTATGCCCAATATTGGCGCCTTTATTGCATGGGGACTCATAACGGCTTTATTCATACCGACAGGTTGGATTCCGAACGAAAGTCTGGCAACGCTTGTAGGACCGATGATCACCTATCTGCTCCCTATTCTTATCGGTTATACCGGCGGTCAAATGGTTCACGGCGTACGGGGAGGCGTAGTTGGCGCAATCGTTACGCTCGGCGTTATTGCAGGGGCCAATATTCCGATGTTTCTTGGAGCTATGATCGTCGGGCCGTTCGCTTCATGGGTATTGAAAAAATTCGATCAATCTATTGGAGGAAAGATTCCTTCCGGCTTTGAAATGCTCATCAACAACTTCTCTTCCGGCATTATCGGCGGCGGACTTGCAATAATCGCATTCAAAGGCATCGGACCCGTAGTAGAAACCCTTAGCAAGCTGCTTGCTTCCGGGGTTGAAATTCTCATCAACTCGGGCCTGCTGCCGCTCGCAAACGTATTGATCGAGCCGGCCAAAATATTGTTTCTTAACAACGCCATCAACCACGGCATACTGGGTCCGCTCGCTCTGGATCAAGCAACGCATGCCGGAAAATCGATTATTTACATGCTGGAATCCAATCCGGGTCCGGGTCTTGGCATCCTGCTGGCCTATTGGCTGTTCGGCAAAGGGATGGTTAAGAATTCCGCCCCAGGCGCTGCCATCATCCATTTCTTCGGCGGTATTCACGAAATTTATTTCCCTTATATTCTTATGAACCCGCGTTTAATTCTTGCAACCATCGCAGGCGGCGTGTCCGGTACTTTCACCTTCTCCATCTTCGGAGCAGGTCTAGTCGCCGCTCCATCGCCGGGCAGTATTATCGCTTACTTCACCATGACGCCTAAAGGCGGATTTCTGGCTATGCTTAGCGGTGTAGCAGTGGCCACGATCGTTTCATTCCTGGTTGCATCGATCCTGTTAAAGACCGGCAAGCAGAATGAGAATGCCGATGACGAGCTTGAGCAAGCGGCGAAGAAGGTTCAGCAAATGAAGGCGACATCCAAAGGAACGGTCGTACCAGCTGCAGCAGCGGAGCAAGTGAAGACGAAAGTTAGCAAAATCGTATTTTCCTGCGATGCCGGCATGGGCTCAAGCGCAATGGGCGCTTCCATCCTGCGCAAAAAGGTCAATGCGGCCGAGCTGCCTATTACCGTCATTAACACGGCGATCAGCGATATTCCCGGGGACGCTGACATTGTCATCACCCATAAGACCCTTACCGACCGCGCCCGGCAAAAAGCGCCGAATGCCGAGCATATTTCAATCGAAAATTTCCTCAAAAGTCCAGAGTATGACTTGCTCGTACAAAGATTAAGTTAATGACACCATACTTAACGCTGACAGATACCTGTCGGCGTTAAGTCCATTCTTCCGCGAAGGAGGATAAACCATCAAAGCCTCAACTAGGCAACGCCGAATTATTGAGCTGCTGCTCGAACAAAAGCATGAAATTACTGCGTCCGATATGGCAGCTATCGTCGGAACAAGCACCAGGACGATCCATCGCGAGCTTAGCGATATTGAACCGCTGCTGGCGGAGAGCGGCATTCTGCTTCACAAAATAGCCGGACACGGCATTCGCATCGAAGCGGATCACGACACGCTGAACCGCTTCAAACAATCATTCGACAGGTCCGATTCATTCGAATATTCGGCAGCGGAACGCAAGATTCTCATTTTCTGCAGACTGCTTGAGCATGACGAGCCCATTAAGCTGTTCTCGCTCGCTCACGAGCTGCGCGTGACGATGCCGACGATAAGCCACGACCTCGATGAAATGGAAGAAGCGATCATACAGCAAGGCTTGACTCTAGTCCGAAAAAGAGGCTACGGCGTTGAAATTACCGGCCCTGAAGAAGCGAAACGTCAGTCGATTAGCTCGCTTGCGCTTAATCATCTCGACGATTCCGATTTATTCGGGCAATTCAAAGACCAGACTGTATCTCATCCTATAACAGCACAGCTTCTCGACATGATCGGCAAAGAAAATTTCAAGCGGCTTGAGCAGGCATTATGGGAGCTGAATGACGACTGGTCGAACACGCTAACCGAATCCGATTACACGAGACTGCTCATTAAGCTGTCGGTCGCGTTAACCCGTATTGAGCAAAACTGCTTGATTACAGCAAGCGATTATAACTATGGCGATGAGATCACCTTGCTGGGAAGTCTGCTGGATATTTTGGACATACAGCTTCCAATAGAAGAAAAACGGTATCTTTCTAGGCTGCTTAGCAGCGAAGCTTATCCGGAAAGCAGCCTGCTGATCCATCATGACGATATGCCGACCATCGAAGGCGTTAAGCAGCTAATCCGTTATGTGGAGGCTCAGCTGCAAATGTCGCTTACGGAGGACCGTTCATTGGAGGAAGGGCTTATCCGGCACATCAGGCCGGCCTTCGGGCGGATTAGAGACGGCATGTCCATACGCAATCCCATGCTTGCGCCTATCAAGAAAGAATACGGTCCTTTATTCGCTATTGTGCGGCAGGGTGTACAAGAACTATTCCGTCAGCTAAATGTGCCGGACGAGGAAATCGGCTATATCGTCATGCATTTCGGCGCTTCCTTAGAACGGTTAAAGCCCTTCCCGAGGAAAATAAGAGCCGTCCTCGTCTGCACGAGCGGCATTGGTTCATCCAAACTGCTGGCTGTGAAGATTGCCAAGGAGCTGCCGCAAATCGAGTTGATCGGCCACTATTCCTGGTTCGAAGCGACCAGGCTTGCGCCGGACCGGTATGATTTAATCATTTCCACCGTTGATCTGCCTCTGGAACCGGATCGTTACATTAAGCTAAGCCCTATGCTCTCGCATGAAGAAACAAATAGGCTGCGCGCCTACATCGAGGGCACAACCTTAAAGAAAACGGCCATAACTGCAGAAGCAGAATCGTCAGGACAATCTCCGATGGATCGCTTACTGCTGCTGCAGCTTTACTCCGGTATCGTCCTGCGGCTGCTTGACGGCTTTTGCGTTCACGATCTTGTCCTATTGGAAGGCCAAGAGCGATTAGAGAATCAGCTTCCCGGCATGCTTTCCTTGATCGGTTCACCATATATCGATACGAATAGCGGGAAAATTGCAGAGCAGCTGCTTACGAGAGAGCAGCAAGGAAGCCTCATCATCCCGGATACCCTTCTCGCTTTGATTCATACCCGAAGCGAGTGGATCGAAGAGCCTTTACTCGCCTTATACCGCTGCGACAAGCCTTTGCAGCTCAGTGAGGATGGCGAATCTCAGGCTATGCAGGTGTTAATGATGCTCGGCCCCCTGAAGCTGGACTCGTATACTTTAGAGCTGCTTAGTGAAATTAGCGCGATGCTGCTGCTGCCTGATCTGCTCGCGTTACTTGCGCATGAACAAGCGGCAAGCATCAAATTGTTCATCTCAAAGAAACTTGAGCTTTATATCAAAACCAAATTGGATTGGAGAGAATAATCATGACCATTCTATCGAAAGAAAAAATAAAACTAAACGCCGTTGTACAAGACAAATATGAAGCCATCCACATGGTCGGACAAATGCTCGTAGATGCGGGACACGCGCCACAGGAGTACATCGAAAAAATGATTGAACGCGAAGAGGCTCTATCCACCTACATCGGCGGAGGCCTTGCCATGCCGCACGGAACCAATGAAGCGAAGGCGTTAATTCGCTCGACGGGCATGGCGGTTATCATCGTACCGGCCGGCGTAGACTTCGGCGGCGAGGAGCCCGCTCAATTAATTATCGGATTAGCGGCGGTCGGCGACGATCACCTGGATATTTTGACAAACGTTGCCATGCTAGTATCCGAGGAAGAAGACATGCAGCGCATTTTGAATGCCGCTTCGGAAGAAGAGCTGATTTCTATTTTCGAAGCGGGGATGGAATAATGAAGGCCGTTCATTTCGGAGCAGGCAACATCGGAAGAGGCTTTATCGGGCTGCTTCTCCACAACGCAGGTTATGAGCTATGCTTCGTCGATGTTAACGACACTCTCGTCACTGAGCTTCAGAAAAAGGGGCAGTATGCGGTCAAACTGGCCAATGAGCAAGGAGATACGTATCTTGTCGATCATGTTACAGCCATTGACGGCAAAAATATCGCTTTAGTCGCAGAAACGATCGCGGATGCCGATATCGTAACGACCGCTGTCGGCGTATCGGTTCTAAAGCATATTGCCGCTGCGATCGCCAAAGGCATAGAACTGCGACTTGCGGACGGCAAGGCTGCTCTCCCTATTATCGCTTGCGAGAACGCACTCGGCGGCAGCACGATTTTGAAGCAATTCGTCTATGAGCACTTGTCTGCGGAAGCACAGGCGCAGGCCGATCAGCATATCGTTTTTCCCGACGCTGCCGTAGACCGGATCGTTCCGCTGCAGCAGCACGAGGACCCGCTGCAGGTTACCGTCGAGCCTTTCTATGAATGGACTGTGGAGCGTTCTCCTTTGCTAGATTCGCTGGAAGAAATCGCAGGGGTGCATTATGTTGATCAACTGGAGCCATATATCGAACGCAAGCTGTTTACCGTCAATACGGGACACTGCGTCGCGGCGTATCACGGTTTCTTGAAAGGCTATGCAACGATTCAGGAAGCAATGAAAGATCCCGCGATAGTGGCCGAGGTAAGAGGCGCGTTGCTGGAGACGGGAGCCGCGCTTGTTCAAACCTATCATTTTGACGAGAAAGCGCACTCCGAGTATATTGAACAAATACTAGAACGTTTCGTTAATCCTTACTTGGTAGACGAGATCGTACGGATTGGCCGCTCGCCGGTTCGCAAGCTTTCTCCTAATGACCGGCTTGTGAGACCGGCAACGTTAGCTTATCAACACGGCATACCCGCAGCTCATTTGACGACTGCTATGGCAGCGGCTCTGCACTTCGATTGCGCCGGCGACCCCGAGTCCGATCAGCTGCAAGCCTCGATCAGGGAGCACGGCATCCATGCAGCGATTACTAGATTCACAGGCTTAGACGAGCAGCACCCGCTTCATATTCAAGCGGCAGAGCAATACAGCATGCTGGGACAATCACCATCAGTCGTCCGGCATGGAAAGGAATGAGGATATGATGACACAATCATTGAAAGGGATAGCGGCATCGCCGGGAATCGCCATCGCGCGCGCGTTCCATCTTGCATCCGAGCGCTATATCCCCAATAAGCTGTCTATCCAAGACAGCCCGCAGGAGGTCGGCCGGTTCCGCGAGGCAGTCGCAGTCGCCCGCGTTGAGGTCGAGGCGATTCGCGCTTCGGCGGAAGAGCGGCTTGGCGCAGACAAAGCCGAAATTTTCGAAGGACATCTCATGATACTTGAGGACCCCGATCTCATCGAAGCGGTCGAACAGAAAATTGCCGATGAAGCCATCAATGCCGAATTCGCGCTGCATGAGGTATCACAATCCTTCATCGAGCTGCTGCAATCGATGACCGATGAACTGCTGCGCGGGCGGGCAATCGATATCGAGGATGTCTCCGGCCGCATCATGAGTCATTTGCGCGGCGTTCCGCACCTCGACCTGGCCAACCTGACGGAGGAATGTATTATTGTGGCGAGAGATCTGACGCCATCGGATACAGCCCAGCTCAATCTGGACGTCGTTCGCGGCTTCATTACTGAGGTAGGCAGCCGAACTTCCCATTCCGCCATTATGGCGCGATCATTGGAAATACCAGCAATCGTCGGCATCGGGCCGTCGATTCATGACCTGCCAGAGCATGCCGTCGTCGTGATAGATGCGAATCAAGGCGTTGTCCTTGTGAAGCCAACGGCAGAAGAGCTGGCGGCTTATCAAGACAAGAAGCAGAATGACGATCTGCGCAGAGCCGAATTAAGCAAACTGAAGGATCAGCCTACCCTATCCAAGGATGGCAAGCAGGTTGAGCTGGCAGCCAACATCGGCAAGCTGGAAGATATTCAGCGGGCCATCGACAACGGCGCCGAAGGAATCGGTCTATTTCGCACCGAGTTTCTGTACATGGGACGCAGCTCCCTCCCTACCGAGGAGGAGCAGTTCACCAGTTACAAATATGCGCTTGAGAAAATGAACCCGAAGCCGGTCGTCATAAGGACGCTTGATATTGGCGGCGATAAGGAGCTTCCTTACATGGAGCTTCAGGCGGAAACCAACCCTTTTCTTGGCCAACGGGCGCTTCGTCTTTGCCTGGATAAACAGGACCTGTTCCGTACGCAGCTGCGGGCGCTGCTTCGCGCAAGCCGCTACGGCAATTTGAAAATCATGTTTCCGATGATTGCTGTATTGGAGGAGCTGCTTGAAGCGAAGAAGCTGCTTGAGGAAGAAAGACAGAAGCTCGTTGCCGAGGGCGTTCAGCTCGCGGGACATATCGAGATCGGGATGATGGTCGAAGTTCCGGCAGCGGCTGTCGCCGCAGATCTATTCGCGCCGGAGGTCGATTTCTTCAGCATCGGAACGAACGACTTGATTCAATATACAATGGCGGCAGACCGTATGAATGAAACGGTGTCCTACCTGTATCAGCCTTGGCACCCCTCCTTACTGCGCCTCATCCGCCTCGTAATCCAAGCGGCGGAGAAGGAAGGCAAATGGGTCGGCATGTGCGGCGAGATGGCAGGAGATTTGACGGCGATTCCACTGCTGTTGGGTCTTGGCCTGCATGAATTCAGTATGAGCGCCGGCTCGATTCTGCAAGCGAGAGAACTGATCGGTCAGCTCGACAAGTCCGAATGGTCGGACTTCGCGAATCAGGCGCTGACTATGCGGAGCACGCAGGAAATTACACAATTTGTTGAACATAAAAGAAACGGAGTGACTCAATATGCTTAGCCAAACTTTCATCATTGTTAATCCTACAGGCTTTCACGTACGCCCGACCAAATCCTTCGTACAAACCGCCAGCACCTTCCCCTGCAAGGTGAACGTCATCAATAAAGGGAAGAAAGTAAACGGCAAAAGCTCATTGAGCATGCTTACGCTTGGCATTGCGGCGAATGAGGAAGTTACGCTGGAGATTGACGGCGAGCAGGAATTGCAGGCGCTAAACGCGCTGGGGAAGCTTTTGACGGATATACACGAATAGTAGGCAGGATGGCGCACACTTTGACGGGAAACGATCCCGCTAATTTCTTCGAATACGCTATTCAGCTTCATTTAGCTGGAATTTCTCCCTTTCTTTTTGCGGAAACCGCCCCTTCTAGGGTGTCTGTGCCGGATTAACTGGAGGAAATCCTGATAAATCAGTCTCGTACTCATCGGCAATTAATATAGCAGGAGCTTTTCCCGTAAAATGCAGCAGAGCGAATACGAAAATAGCACAAAAAGACAGCGATCATTCGCTGTCCTTTTGTGCTTTAGTCTAGTAAGTCAGACTCTGCACCTATTCCCGATATTCCGCGATGCTAAACGGCTGCCGTCACTTCCGCCGGGTCCGCGCTATCACTTTTTGATTTGCGGTGGGACAAAGTAAAGTAAATGTAAGACAGCACGGCGAATAGGATGGCAATACCCGCCATAATCGCCATATATCCGCCCACCTTTCCGTAATCGCCGCTTGAGATGATATCTCTAAAGCCCGCTACCGAGTAGGTCATCGGCAGGAATGGCGATACCTTTTGCAGCCAGCCTGGAACAAGCTCGATCGGGAACGTGCCGGCAGAGCTGGTAAGTTGAAAAATCAGCAGAATAACGGCGATAAAGCGGCCTGGATTGCCCATTGAAGCAACCAGAAACTGAATGATCATCATAAAAGTAATGCTCGTTAGAATCGAGTAAAGCAAGAACATGCCCATGCTCTGAACCTCAAGCTTCAACACATATATCAGCGCCGCGTCTGCGATAAGCGCCTGAATCGTACCGATAAGCGCCAAGGTGAGCGCCTTGCTCCAGAACCAGCTCCAGCCGTTCACCGGACGAACCGCCGGCTCGCGAACCGAATATACGATAGTGAGCAGCATCGCTCCGACATATAAACCAAGCGATAGGAAGTAAGGCGCAAGCCCCGTACCATAATTATCAACCTCGGTCACCTTCTCTACATCAAGCTTCACCGGATCGGAGAACATATCCACCATCGCATCCGTCAGCTTCATGCCGGAAGTTTTACCGGATGCCTCATTCAGCTTGCCGGACAGCTCCTGCGTCCCGTCCTCCAGCTTCAATAACCCGGAAGCCACTTGCTGCGCACCGTCCTCAAGCTTAGCGGAGCCATCCACGAATGGCGTTACGTTTGAGGAAAGCTGCGTTAGTCCAGATGCCAGCGCAGCTGCGCCGCTATTAAGCTGCTTGGCGCCCGCCGCCAATTTTGCACTGCCGGCGTTTGCTTCAGCAAGCTTCGTACCAAACTGCGTCATGCCGCTTGTGAACTTCTCCGCTCCAGCAGCTAACTGCTCGCCGGCAGCTCCCAGCTGTTTGCCGCCAGCCGCCGCTTCCGTTGCCTTCTTATCGAGGGTTCCCAGACCGTCCGACACCTTCACAAGTCCGCCGCTCAGCTTTGCCGCTCCGCCGCTCAGCTGCGCTTGGCCTGCCGAAGACTTCTCAAGGCCCGCCGCCAGCTCCCGGCTCGCTTTCAATAAAGAGGCGAAGCTTTCGCTCTCCACCAGCTGCGGATTCGCCTGCCCAAGCTGCGCCAGCCCATCAGCCAGCTGCGCCGCTGCCGCATTCAGCTGCTCCTCGCCCGCAGCCGATTCCTTAAGGCCGTCCGCCAGCTGCCCCGCAGCCTGCTGCGCGTCAGCCGCGCCCTCCGCCAGCTGTCCGCCCGCTCCGGCCAACTGCGCCAAGCCGTCGCTCAGCTTCACCGCTCCGGCCCCAAGCGAACCCGCGCCATCGCCAAGCGATGCGGCTCCCGCGCCAAGCTGCTGCTGCGCAGCCTGAAGCTGCGCCAGGCCGCTGGCCAAGCCGGCAGTGCCCGCGCTCAGCTCGGCACTTCCCTTGCTAAGCGCCGCGCCGCCATCGTTCAGCTTCGCGACCCCCTCCTGCAGCGTCACCGATCCGCTGACGAGCTTCGCAAGATTTTGCTCGATAAGCACCGCTCCATCCTTCGCCTTCGTCGTGCCGTCGGCGATTTCGCCGGCGCCGTCGCTCGCTTTGCTAATCCCGTCCGCAAGCTCTTCCATTTGCTCAAATACGGTGCGCGTATAAGCCGACGTCACCTCTTTACCCAGCTCAGTCTTCATCGTGTCGACAGCTTTGCTGCCGATCTGCGAGGCAAGAAAGTTGTAGCTTTCGTTAGCCAAATACGTCAGCTGTGCCGGTGTCGGCTCATCCGAGGTAAGCGATGTCGTTTTCTCCGAGAAATCCGCCGGAATTTCAATCGCCATGTAATAGCGGTGATCCTCAATTCCCGCCTCCGCCTCTACCTTGCTGACGAAATGCCACTCGAACTTTTCATTTTCCTTTAACTGTTCCTCAAAATCATCGCCGATATGCATCATTTCATCATTATAGACATAGCCTTTATCCGCATTGACGATGGCTACCGGCATTTTATCCAAGTGTCCGTACGGGTCCCAAAATGCCCCTAGAAACATCGAGGAATACATAACTGGAATCATCAGTACGCCGATAACAGATATCAGCAGCATTTTGTTGCGTGCGATGCCGGATAATTCCTCGCTAAACTGCTTTAACCCTCTGAACTTCAAAACGTCCACTCTCCTTTTTACTGATTGACCACTTTTGTCACTTGGTCATTTTAAGCCGTAAAAAAAGGCATCCAGGCTATTCCGGAGCCAATCCTACTTGCATATAAAATCGCAATTGTTCTGCAACTTGCTTCTTATCGAGCGGTTCATGCGTTTTTTTCCATTCCACGGTGAGCGCCATATACAGCCGCAGCATAACGAATGCCGTCATTTCCGGATTACACGGCTTGATCTCGCCCTTATCGATGGCCGATTGCACCTGCTGCTGAATGTAGCCGACGACTGCCTTCTCGATTTGCCGCATGCCCTCTACCGCCATCGGCGTGCCAATCTCGCGCACCTCATGCGACAGCTTCAGCGCCAGCTCGTGCTCCTCGCGGAATTCAAGCAGCTGCTCCAGGACAGCGTTCAAATTTTCGAAAAAGCGCCGGTTCGGATCAAGCACCTTCTCCGCCACCTGCTTCATTTCAATGATGAGCTTCTTCATGATTTCATGGAACAGCTCTTCTTTATTCGCAAAAAACGTATAGATCGTACCCTTGCCCACATTCGCAATCTTCGCGACCTGATCCATCGTCGTCGCCTTGTAGCCAAACAAAGCAAACGACTTCGCCGCCGCTTCCACAATCTGCTGCCGCCGATCCACTGCCATGCCGGCACCTCCGACCTTATAACTTCTCGCCCTCTCAAAAACTGACCAAAAAACTAAAATGGTCAATTTGACTGAAGTAATCATAGCATGCTCTAATTCTGATTGCAAGCATCATCACTGCGATTGGTATAAGTCCGAGAAATCCTATTCGCCCAAAGATGACTTTCCCCGGCAAAAAGAGCTATAATACTCATACTGTTACAACTATTATCTGCATCGCAGAATAAAGGAGTGTTTCCCTTATGTCATACAAAGAAATTACGTCCATCGAAGAATGGAACGACGTTTACGAAGGCTCTGCCGCCCATCCGCTCATCGTGTTCAAGCACAGCACGACTTGCCCGGTTAGCGCGAACGCTCATCAAGAGTTTAACCAATATCTTGAAGGCAAACCGCGGGAAGATGTTGAATACGTGCTCGTTAAGGTTATCGAGTCGCGTCCCGTTTCCAACCAAATCGCCGAAGACACATCCGTGAAGCACGAGTCGCCGCAAATTATTTTTATCGATAAAAAAGAAAAAGTGTGGACGGCTTCCCATTGGTCGATTACGAAAGCCCATATCACAGCCGTGCTCGACTAATACCTGGCGGCAACCGCTCAATTAAGCTGCAAACGCCCAGCCCTTCGCATATAAGCGAAAGGTTGGGCGTTTTTTATAGACAAGCAGCTAGTACGGCAGTATAAAAAGTTAATTTCCTAACGGACTGCTTGTAATGTAGAGCACGCCCAAAGGATTATCATTACGGTCATAGAACACGACTCGATAGTAGGACGAGAGATTACTCTCGGAAAATTTCTTAAAGGTTACCAATGTCCATGAACCGCCTGCCGAATCGTATACGATGCCATGATACGGCATGACAGACACATTATTCACCGTATCGCTTATACTGCCCGTAGGTTCAAACTTTAAATAAGCGAAGTTCCGGATCGCCTCCGGCAAATTTTGTTTATCCAGTGTTAAAGCGACCCCTGATTGGGCAGCGAAGATAGATTCCTCGTTATATGCGGCGATCTCTTCAGCGGTTACTAATCGAAGGGATGCTCCCGACATGTCATTTCCATATACCGGAATCGCAACACCAGGATTATTAGGATCGATTACACTTGTATCCTCTCTCGGGAGGCGCCTGATCAGGACAACATACATTTGGTGCAATCCTGAAGGCAGCGTATTTTCGATCGTCACATATTCATGCTGACCGGCATTGAGCGGAACGGAAAAATATTCATTACCCTCTCCGTCGTTCTGCGAAGTTACAGGATCAAATCCTATCATACGCTCCAGTACTACTGTCACGCTTGCGCCCGCAACGGCCGTTTCCGGTCTAAGAACGACTTCATCGACCGTATTGGGAACCAGAATCTCGTAATAGATATGATTGGGATCGAAACCTTCACCCACTATTTGTTCAGGATAGGCAGTCCTCTTCTTCAAAGTATAACCATCCACGCCCAATGACTTTAAATGCACGTTGTACGATTGCACCTGCTGCACCGCGCTCTCAGCCACAATTGCGTGGGTAGAGACATCTACGATCTGTATTTTAAAAGAGTAGACACCCGGCTTTGCAATAATATTCCATGAGGTATGGTGCGCGAAATCGGACATTAACGATTCAATCGTTTGACCGTCCGCAGCTCCGAAGCCTGCTTTGACGATGTCTGTGTAGGCGCTGCTTGTTTGGTCATAAGCAAACAGCTGCAAGCCGTCCACTTGTCCGCCATTCGATGCCGAAATGCCGCTGATGATTAAACGAACATTTCCAGCATAATGCTTGCCTACATTCTGCTTCACTCTGATGCCTACTTCGGAAGACATGGTCGCAATGAAATACATCGGATCAATGACAAGGTTGCCGTTCGAATCAACTAACTTGTTATTCGCATCGACAGCTAGTATATCAACGTCGGCAATATGCAGCGGTTTAATATCCGACGTTATCTCATACACATTTTCCGTTGGTACCGAATTTGGCACCACAGCGCTCCCTCCTCCACCATCGCCGCCGATTGCGCCAGGCACTTCTGCTGCCGCACCTTCGCCTTCAACTTTAGCCGGCTGCTTCTCGAAGCTCGTATTTTCTCCGCCTTTGTTGACAACGGCTTTCTCGATCGCGCCCTGGCCAGTCAACTTCGCAACGGCATCCAGCACAAGCTGGGCGACTTTTGCGGCTGCATCGACATGTATAACCACTCCTTCGGCTGATTCATGGGCTACAAGACTGCCAATCGTTCCGGCCTCCACATTGAGACGAATCGCAGCCGAGTAAACGTTCACGTCAGAGAAAGAGCCTACAAGCTTGACCTCCGTATTGGCCGGAAGCTCTTTGGCCAGCTGCACTGCAGTGAAGCCAGTCCCCGTCAATCCGCTTTCTTCCACAATCGTCGCAGATTGCACAGTAACCGATTGAACCGCAGTTGTCCCCTCGGCCACAATACGAACCGTGCCGCCCTTCTTATTCACCGTAATATGTACAAGAACGGAGTCCTTAAGATGAACGGAGTTTTTGCCTCCTCCCGAGATCGCAGTCGTCCCGTTCACGGTTACTTTGTTCAAATGAACATCGCCTTCGCCAACAGCCGCCGTCAGCGTCAAGCTTCCTTCTATAATCAAATTCTGAAGCGTAACGCCCGGTGCTGTTACGACAACGTTTCCTTTGATCGTTTCCGTACCGGTCTCCGGACCGTACACACCCGCCGCGCTGTATTCAACTGCAGGCTTTAAATGATCAAGCGCTTTCTCCAAAACCGTTACACTTTCCGCACGTGTAAACTTTCCTTTCGGAACGAAATTGCCATTCGGGTAACCGTTCATGATTCCGGCATCTACGAGAGCGGCAATGGACGCTTCGCTCCAGTCCCCAATAGAGGAGGCATCTTTGAATGAAGATACGTTAGCCTCCTTGGTATCGTCAACTTGAAGCAATTCGGCAACCATGCTCGCCGCTTCTTCCCTTGTTACTTGTTGATTCCAGCGAATCGTACCGTCCTCATAGCCTTTCACATAACCTGCTTTAACGGCAATCGCGATTTGTTCAGAAGCCCAATTCGAACTGGACAAATCGGTAAAGGATACCGTTTCCTTCTCATTCAGATTAAATGATCGATTGATTAGCGTCATCAATTCAGCACGCGTAACAGGACGGTCAGGCTGAATAGCGCCATCCTCATAACCCTGCAATAATCCGCTGGCCACCCATTTACGCAAATCGTCCTGTGCCCAATGCCCTTTCGTATCGTCAATCGAAACTTCCATTGCAGACGCAACAGGCACTGCTGATAATGCCATCGCCGAAATGACGGCACTGCTTAAAGCTTTCCTCATTCGTGTAAACAAAGACAACTGCTCCGCCCCCTACTAATCAATAGCCCTTTTCCCCTACTATTTTGAAATACTAGAAGAATAAAGACTCATTTATTATAGCAAACTATACTCTTAAATAGAGTAATTTTTGGAAATAATAAATAAAATAATATATTGATTACTTCAGTAATAGTTTTCCTTATAATACGTACGATCCCGATCATTTGCTCTGCGAGTCAGCTGCCTGCTGCACGGATCAAACCGAATACGTATTCCACGATAATCGATGATTTTGTATATAATGCCATTACATAGACACTTGCATTACTATTGGCGAGAAGATAGGAAGATAAAATAATAAACCTGTGGATGTACGTCGTCTTTTGCGCCTGAATGGATTGCCGCAGTTATTAACCGCAATAATAATTGAGCTTGCGTGCATGTAGATATAAACTCTAGTAAAGTAAACCACGTAAATATTTGGCATGGTTTACTTATTTCATATTTCCCAACGGGATGTTAACCACCCCATCCATTAAGACATGCCCGCCAAGCACCCGTCGGCATAAATGGATAAATCCATTCAGCAAAAAAAATGATCATAAATCCCAATTCCTATTATATAATGGGTAAGTAATTATACGATGCGATCACGAAAGGAATGGTACGAATGTTTGGAAAATTAGCTGCAGACGCGCTTGGATTGAGTGACATTGGGGCGATTATCAAGCCGGCAGATTTCAGCAAAGCCGATTCTGACGATTATGTCATGCATGAAGATAACGAGAAAATCTATTTTCTCATTAAATCGAAAACCGACGAATACTGCTTCACAAATCTCGCACTTATTCATCTGGACGGCACAAGCGCAATAAGCAAGAAGCGTATGCTGAAGCGCTACTCCTACAGCTCCAACCAGATTTCACAGGTGATGCTGGAGACGGCAGGCACGGTCGATCTTGACGTCGAAATCAAGTTCAATATCGGCTCCGTCCCTTTCACTATCGACGTAAACAAGAAGCATATCGAAGAGCTTAAGGATCTGTACAAAGCTTTGATCAAAATTTCCGAAATTACACGCGAGAATGAAATTTCGCTTGAATATGCAAGGCGCAGCCTGGATCTCGCATCCACTACGCTGCAGCAATTCCACAAAGGCGACTTCAATGTCGTCGAGCAGTTCGACGGACTGAACAAATCCGCCTTCAACTGGCTTGTTAACACGCATAAGCAGTATCGCGTGAAGGATTTCGGCGCGATTTTCGAGCGTTATATCAATAACTAATTCGCCGCCATTTACGCGGCCTCACTTAGCAGATCGGCTGATTTCAGCTGATCTGCTTTTTTGCGTGCGGATGGCAGCGTTTTAATGTTATATAACCTCACATAAACATTGCGCAAATCTTACTTTCACGTATATATTTAAAAGAAAGAGTAACGCTTATATCACATCCGAAGAGGTGAATCGACTTGCCGGGAGAACTTATATTAACCGTAGATGATGAAGTTAGAATTGGCGAGCTCGTAGGCATGTATTTAACCAAAGACGGCTTTCGCCATTTGAGCGCAACAAGCGGAAAGCAAGCGATCGAGCTTACCGAAAACGAGCAGCCTTCGCTTATTGTGCTCGACGTCCTGCTTCCCGATATGGAAGGCTATGAGCTATGCACCAGGCTGCGGCAAAAGACAGATGTCCCGATCGTTTTTCTCACCTGCAAGGACACCGAAATCGATAAAGTCGTTGGGCTAAGCGTAGGCGCGGACGACTATGTCAGCAAGCCTTTCAGCCCGGTCGAGCTGGTCGCACGCATTAAAGCACAACTGCGCCGCAATCGGATCGTTCACAATCGGCAAGCCGAAGAAGCACCTTCCACTATTATCTCCTCCGCGCATGTTCAGCTGCACGTCGATGCGCATGAGGTTTACGTAGACGGCAAGCGAATCGAGCTGTCCGCCAAGGAGTTTCAACTGCTCGCTTACCTCATGCAGAACGCGCGCCAGGTGCTTACAACCGAGCGTTTGCTCAGTCATATCTGGGGATACGAGAGCAGCCTCGACACCAAAACCCTTCAAGTGCACATCGGACATTTGCGCAAAAAAATCGAGAGCAACCCGTCTTTACCCTCGCGCATTATAACGATACGCGGCATTGGATATAAATTCGATGAATCGGTTTAAGGGCATTAAGATTCTCCTTCGGCCGCGCACCTTCGCCTTCCAGATGCTCGCGGCTATGCTGACTGTTTCCCTTATCCCGCTCTTGCTATTATCCGTATTCGCCGGCCAAACCGTCACCTCGCAGCTCAGTCATTTCAATGAGCTCAATACCGCACTGATTGAAAAAAATTACATAAGCATGTATGAAGCAAACATCGAAGAGCAGGTTCGCGCCATCGATACCGAGCTGCGCCTTGTTGAAGATGCGGTCCTGCTATCCAAAGCGCTCGCCGAATCTATTTTCTCTACCGAAAATCATTCGGACGTGCAGCCTATCGCCTTCATCTATGATTCAGAGAAAAAACGGTTTACCGAACAGCATTCCGAAGGCATGGGCGTCATATCGATCCGAACGGATAACCCGGGCCAGTATCCATCGCCGGAACAGGCTTACGATTTGGCGCTAAGCAAAGCTCTGTTTCCGTTATTCAAATCAGAATCTTCAAGGAAGAAGAACATCGTATCGATGTATTATATCCATCCGAAATCCGGCTCCTTCTACTATCCGGAGTATACCGGCCAAGAAACAGGGGAGCTATCCAAACCGATCAATGCGCTGACGTCGTACAACTTTTATTCCGACGCCCTAAACGTCAGACCCAAAACAAATCAAGTCGCGTGGACGAAGCCTTACCTCGATATTACGCCAAGGGGCTGGATGTTCACTGCAACGACGCCCGTCTACGATGAGCACCGCGTCCTCAAAGGGGTCGTTGCGGCTGACGTGACGATTGAGCGTTTCGTAAACAACGTGCTGGATACCAGGTTCGCCGACGAGGACGGCATCGCGCTGCTGCTCGATACCGATCACGAGCTCATCGCCGCCCAGCAGCACGGCGCGAATGAAATTGAACAGCTGGATTTAGCCGCCCTGTTCAACAAGGATACGTTAAACAGCTTCCGCAGCATGCAGCTTCACGGTCAGCAGAAAGTTGTATTCAGCCGGTCCATCCCGTCGACAAATTGGATACTCGGCTATATCATTCCGGAGCATAAGCTCCTTGATCCGATCCACTCCGCCACCGAGAAGCTCTCTATCCAAACGGGCGATCAGCTCTTCGCCCAGCTGACCCTGCTCGGCTTAGTGGCCGTCTGCCTATCCGTCATGCTCTCTTTTTATTTGCGCTCCAAGGTTTCGAGGCCCGTCAATTTGCTTGCCGGCGCGTTCGCCGAAATGGGCGAGGGCCAGTTCACATCTGCGCTCAATGATACGCGGACGCTCGAATTCAATCAGCTGCTGCACTCCTTCAACCGCATGTCGCACAAAATCCGCGAGCTCATGGAGCAGCAGACGGAGCTTAACCAACAGCTCGAGCATAAGGTAGAGCTTCGTACGGAAGAGCTGCGGGACATGAATAACGAGTTGGAAGCGCGCGTAGATGAGCTCTTGCGATTAGAGCATTGGCGCAAGGAGCTGTTCATGAATATCTCGCATGATTTGAAAACGCCGATTACCCTTATCCGCGGTTACATCGAGGCGATAAATGACGGTACGATTAGCGGAGCAGATACAGGCATTTTTTTGCGCAGAATTTACGAGGACATTCAAACGATCAATCAATTCGTCCGCAATTTAAACGAGCTGAGCTTATTGGAAACCCGGCAGCTGGAGGCCAAGTTCACCGTTATCGAAGCGGACTCCTTATTTAACGACATGATTAGGAAATGGGAAGCCTATATGAAGCTGGAACGACGCCCCTTTCATGCTAGGCAGCTTGCAACCGGCGGCCGCTTTCGCGGAGATCCCCATCTCGTCATTCGGGTAGTCGACAATCTGATCGATAATGCAATGAAATATTCAGAAGCCGGCAGCCCGATTGCCTTTACATTCGAGCTCACGGGTCAAGCCGCAACTTTCCGCGTCATCGATACCGGAACAGGCATACCGGAGGATGCTCTGCCTTATGTGTTCGACTCCTTCTACCGGGTGGATAAATCAAGAAACAGCGGCATACCCGGAAGCGGTCTCGGTCTATCGATTGCCAAAGAGATTACAGACATCCATGGCGGCCAGCTAACCGTCAAGCCGAATGAGGAGAACGGCCGCGGATGCATTTTCTCCCTCACGCTTCCGCTGCTGATTGCTTAATTCAGAAAACCTGTGCCTACATACAAACAAAACAGTCCGTATATCTGCCTTAGGAGCAAATGTACGGACTGTTTTTTAGCTATAAAATTTACTCTACCTTCTTCAAATCCAGTGTAGGCGTCTCGTTAAAGAAGTTGAACGGCTTTATCATTGCGGTTACCCATTCCGTAGGCATGATCGGGAATTCCTCTGCCCGCATGACATGCGTCGTTCCTGTCGTCAGCCATACAACCGTATCCTTATTCTCAATGCTGCGGTTTTGCTGCGTCCATAGCCCAAGTCCAGTGTCTTTATTATGCGTCGTATATTTACCCTCGGAATATTGCTCCTCTTTCTTGTAAGGCGTTACCCAAATATGATTATTAATGAATTCCGCACGCTTCAATACATAGTCTGTTCTCGTGAAGAGCGGCTCCTCCATGAATGGATGAGTGCCTCCCGCATAAGGCATAACCTGATAGCCCGTTGCATAGCCAAGCTTGTTTTCTTTGGTTGTGTTCGTCACCAGGACGATTTTGTCCGGATCAAACTTCTGAATAGCGTCCTGCTCAACCTTGTACGTCTTCTCGACCGTAATCATCTCGCTGCGCGCAAATTCCGGGTTTTTAACCGATACCGCTTTCGGCAAAATCTCCCCGACGGAGTTGGATGCGCCGTCCACGTCCAAATCAAGTCTGTAGCTAAAAATATGCTGATGCGTAGGCGCGACAATATTCTCATCGACGAGCTTGCCATTACGCGTATCGTTCACCGCAGTCTTGTCGTCCATCGACTTCGTCTCTACCGCTTTGACCTGAGCAAGGCCCGTCGCGCCAGCCATTAGCTTGATGGAACCATTTTGCAGAAATACCCAGTCAAGGACGTAATCATAGTTGCCAATCGTAGCGATGGCGCGCAGCACGAGCTCGCGGCGCTCTCTCGCTTCGCCGTTATGCGACCATTCCGGGTCCGCATAGCGTTCGAACAAGGCAAACGAGTTTTTAATAACTTTCGCTTTGCCTGCCGTGTCATTGATTGCTGCATCGAACAAAGTCGCGTTCTTCGGCACATCGGACCCGATGTTGAGCGTACGAGTCGACATGCCTACGCCGTATTCGCCGGCATCCATAAATATTTTGTACAGCCACGCTGCATCAGGATCGCCATAAGGAACCATCATGCCGCCGAGACCGCCTTCATACATGATCTTGCGTTTGTTTCCATTCTCGGTGTAGGACACGGTAGAAACCATTGGTCCTACACGCGGATCCAGACGGAAGTGGAACTTCCAGTTCTGCCAATCCACCATCGTTCCTTTGACCGAGAAGCTTGCGCCTTGCGGCTGGCTGATAATGAGCGGCTTAATTTCGTTCGTCCGCTTCGACTTGATCACCTTCGTGTAATCGTTAGGATCGGTCGGAACCGGAGGATTGCCCGATTCGTATATTTTAAGCACTTTTTTCGCGTTCAAATCCACGAGGAAAGCGAGACCGTCCATCGGGTGAGCGAAGTTATTAACCGCTCCCTCGATCTTCGGACGCGGAACCGACATGGCCAGACGCGAGCCAGGCGGCGTAAGCTCCGGACCATAGTCGCCTAGCGGACCGTCCGCGAAGGTTACTTTGTTCAGGTCCGTTATGCCATGCCTTGCGAGAGCGGCTACCGCATCCTTATCTTTTTCGACGATCGCTTCAGATTGACCCCATTCCGTGTATAACGGCCAGCCCTGTTTGACTTCCTTCCAATACACGACCTTATCCGTATCCAGATTTACCGTGCCTTCATACGGCTTATTCCCCTTTATAAGAGTGAATGTCGCTTCCCTTGGAAGCTTGGCGCCGCCGGCATCATCCCAAGCCCATACCTTCAGCTTCTCCGGCTCCTCCAGCTTAATTTCAGAAAAATACATATCCTTGCTGCCGTATTGCGATTTTCTAATAATGCCTGCCGCCTCTTCGATCTCTTGCGGACTTAGCGGATTAAGCGGATGGTAGACGATCTTGTCGATCTCCGCAGCGCTTAACCGCCCTAAACCAAGCGCACCCGGAAAAATATTAATAGAAGCAATAACAACGGACGCCGCGATAATGGATACGATTAGTTTTTTCTTTCTCATAGTTTCCCTCCAATTATGATTTCTCTCTTTCCGTTTATTCCAGGACCTGCTCCACGCTCCTATTCACGCCTCCACCGCATCCCCCTTTTCCGTTTGTCGATGTTACATACTCTAACATCTGAAGGTAATAAAATACGGACGTAAAGGTAAAGCAAACTTAATATGTTCACCCGTTTTCGGTAAAACTTTGCAACTGCAAAAAAAACCTATCTACAAAAGCAGCGCCCTCCGCTTCCGTACGGAAGCCGAAGACTGCTTGAATAGATAGGCTTTTCACCAATGCCGCAAAGACTACACTTGAATAACGAACGGTACAATAAACGTCTGACCATTACGTTGAAATTGGCCCCACAATTTATACAACCCACCCGTAGGAAAGCTGACGCCGAACACCGCTTGCGGCCCCGATGAAGCCCAATTGAGCGGATGAATATGAATGAATTGCCGCGCGGATTGATCGACCGCGACGACATGCCCGACCGCGCCGAGGTAAAGCTCTAAATCCTCTATCGGTTCCCCCGTCCGCTCGTCGGTAAACGTATAAGTCATGCTCAACTGCGTCTGCGGCGCGGGTTCTTCAGCAAATTCAAGCTCCACTCGCATACCGGCAGCACTGGCAACCAAATGTTCACTCGGCCTCAAGATCGACGGTTCAGACGGCTCACCCCGTACATTCACCTCGCCCATGCGTGTCAGTTCATTCATTCCCTTCGGCAAAAAATCCGCATAAAGCTTATATCCGCCTCCCGCAGGAAACGAAATCGGCACCTCAAACGTCCCTTCACCCTCATATTCAGGATGAATATGCTGGAACTGCTGCAAATCCTCGCTTACGACAATGAGATGAAGGAGCTTCTCGTTGGTAACCTCAAAATCATTGACTACCTCGCCTTTACCATTCATAACGGTTAAGGAAAGCAGCGACGGCGCGCCCGCGACCGGCGCACCCTGCGGCCAATCAAGCTGCATCCGCACACCCTTCTCCGCCGCCGATTCCATTCCCGGACCCGAATGCCGATGCGCCAGCGACAATGCGTATGGATCAAGAAACGGGTCCGATAAATCTCCCGACGCATTGGACCGGTTCGCCCCCTGCAGCAGGAATGCCGCCGTCAAAGCAATCATAAGCAGCGTTATCATCAGCGTCCACTTGTACCTCACCATCCCAATCCCCCCATAACGATAAATTCACTATGAAGTCATTGTATAGGTACCAGGTAAAAGTAAGGCCGCAGCAACGTAAAGTTAAAGTAAAGTCTTTATAAAATGTACTTACATCCCATAAGCATCCATCGCCGCTTGCAGCGATCGGCCCGCTTCCAGCTGATGGCCGTGGCGCAGCAGCACTGCTTCCAGCGCGCTAAGCGTGAAAAGCACGTTTCGCTTGCTGCAGCTGTACCCCATTGTGCCGATGCGCCATATTTTACCCTTCAGGGGACCGAAGGAGCTGGCGATTTCGATACCGAAATGGTCAAGCAGCATCGATCTGACGGATTCGCCGTCTACCCCGGCGGGTATTTCAATACACGTTACGACGGTCATTTTGCAGGACGGGTCGCCATACAAGCGCAGGCCCATCGCCTCCAAGCCGGCAATCAGCGCACCTTCGTGCTCGCGATGCCGGGCAAAACGCGCCTCAAGCCCTTCTTCCAGCACGAGACGCAGCCCTTCGCGCAGCGCATAAAGCATCGAGGTCGCTTCCGTATGATGATTGAGCCGCGCCGGACTCCAATAGTCCTGAAGCTGGCTCAAATCCAAATAATTGCTCTGAATCGGGCGCAGTACCGAATCCTCTCCGCCATCTTGGGGCAGCAGCCCTCTTTCAATTTTTTTGCGGCTCTGCAGTTTCGCTTCCGCCCGTTTATTGTACGTGACCGGAGCCATGCCCGCCGGTACGGATAAGCATTTCTGCGTGCCGCCGATTACCGCATCGATGAGCAGCCGATCCGTCGCTACTTCGATACCTCCAATCGTAGCAACCGCATCTACAACAAATAGCGCGTCAACTTCCCTGCACACTTGTCCTATGCCTTCTAACGGCTGCAGCCTTCCCGTCGACGTCTCGCCGTGGACAAGCGCCACAAGCTTAGGCTGATGCTCCTTAATGGCGCTAATGATTTCCGCGGTTTCAAATACGCTGCCCCATTCCTTCTCCAACGTCACGATCTCCGCGCCGCACCGCGCCGCAATCTCCGTCAGCAAATGGCCGAACCGCCCGTAAATCGGCACAAGCACCTTATCGCCAGGCTCTATTAAACCAACGAGCACCGCTTCAATTCCGGAACGGGACGTCCCGTCCACCGGGAATGCCCACTCGTTATCCGTCTTGAACAGTTCCCGCAGCATCCCCATCGTTTCATTCATTAACGACGTAAATTCAGGATCAAATTGTCCCAATATCGGAAAAGACATCGCCCGCAGCACCCGCGGATCGACCTCCACCGGACCCGGTGTCATAATCGTCCGCGGCGATGGCGATAAATCCTTATAAACCTTCATAACTCTTCCCCCTCATAGCCTAGTCGATAAAGCAGCTCTGTTAGTACGAGTACGCCAACCGCAAGCTCACAGGGCTCCGTATATTCCTCAGGCGAATGCGAAATGCCGCGTCTGCTCGGAACGAACAGCATGGCGGTCGGACAAATATGCTCAAACATTTGGGCATCATGTCCCGCTCCGCTTACCATCCGTTTCGAGGAAATGGCCAGCTTTCCGCAAACGTCGTCCATTTGCTTTTTGAGCTTGTCGTTCATAGGAACCGGCTCTTCCCTGAACCATTCCGTTCCTTGAATGACAAGCTGCCGCTGGGCCGCTAAAGAGTTAAACTCCTTCATCACCCATTGGCAAAAGCTATCGAGCGCCTGCTCATCATCATGGCGCGCATCTACCGTAAAAATCACCTTGCCCGGCACGACATTCGGCACATTCGGCTGCACCTGCAGCCTGCCAACAGTCGCCACAAGCGGCGCTCCGACCCGGACCGCCTCTTGGCGGAGCGCCTGAATCATCACACTCACACCCTCAAGCGCATCCCTTCGCATATGCATCGGCGTCGTTCCCGCATGATTGGCTTCGCCGATCACCTCAAACTTCAGCCTCCGCTGGCCCGCAATCGTGTCTACCACGCCGATAGCTATGCCTTCCTTCTCCAGCACGGCCCCCTGCTCAATATGCACTTCAATAAAGGCTCCAATATCGGAACGCCGGCTTTCCCTGCCCGTTCCCTCGCCAAAGCCGCAACGCTGCATCGCATCCGCAAAAAATACTTCATACGAATCCTGCAAATGGACGATTTGCTCGAAGTTCCGTTTCCCGGCAATGCTGCCCGAGCCCCAATAGGCCATCGGAAACCGGCTGCCTTCCTCCTCGCAGAGGGAGACGATCTCAAGCGTCCGCTTCGGCTTTCCGAATTGCCGCTGCAAATAGTCCAGCGCAAGCAGACCGGCCGCAATGCCATAAGCCCCGTCATACATGCCGCCTTGAACAACCGTATCGATGTGGGACCCTGTTATAATAGAAGGCGCATCCAGATCCTCGCCCTGTAATTTTCCGAATAAGTTGCCGACATTATCAAATTCCGTCTTAAGGCCGCAGCCTGCCATTTTCTCCGCTAGCGCCAACTGCGTCTCCAGCCAGCCGTCCGTGTAAAGCAGCCGCGTAATGCCGCCTTCTTCATCCGGGCTAAATGCAGCCAGCCAATTCAACACTTGCATAACCTGCGTCTCAAAATACGATAACAGCTGCTCCTTCTCTTGCGGAGAGAGACATACACTTCGCTCCATAGCTGTTCCTCCTATTCTGTTAGCAAAATCTATCTCACCCACCGGCCCGGCTTGCTTTCGCCGAGTCCCGCATCTTCGCCGTATACCTTCTGACCGCGCAAATAAGTAGCCGTTACTTTGCAATGAAGCTCTTCTCCAATATAGGGACTATGCTTGTGCCGTTGATACAATTGCCCCTCTTCCAAAATATAAGACTTGTTCAAATCGATTAGAACAAGGTCGGCGTCTGCGCCAATTCGTATTTCACCCTTCGCGGCCTGTAATCCAAACCGGCGGGCCGGGCCGGCTGCAAGCAGCTCGCTTAGCAGCGTAAGCGGCAAGCCGCGCTTGACATGCCCTTCTCCGATAACGAGCTCCATCGAGCTTTGCGCGCCGGCAATGCCGCCCCAGGCATCGAAGAAATTGTCCGCTTCCTTCATAGAAGCCGGACAAGGCGAATGATCCGATGAAATCATATCGACACGGCCTTCCGCTATGACCCGCCAGAGCTTCTCCCGCTCCGATGCGTCCCGCAGCGGCGGCGAGCACTTGGCGACCGCGCCCTTACGTTCCAAATCCGCCGACGATAAGGTCAAATAGTGCGGACAGGTTTCCACCGTTACATTCAACCCGCGCCCGCGCGCCTGCGTAATCAAGTTAACGCCAGCCTCGCTGCTAATATGGACAAAATGAAGCGCGCAGCCCGTCTGCCCGGCATAGAACAGCGCCCGGTTAATCGCCTCCAGCTCGGCAATAATTGGCCTTGAAGCCACGTAATCGGCCGGAGCCAGACGCCCATCCGCCCGCATAGCTTGGCCCAGTCTGGCAACAATCGGCTCACTCTCGGCATGCAGCGCAAGCACCTTATTCAAGCTTGCGATTATTTTCATCCCCTCGAACAGCGTATAATCATCTACCTCGCGGAACGCATCTTCGCTCGGGTCGCCCGGCGATGACATAAACGCTTTGAAGCCGACGACTCCCGCCTCATGCAGCGGAATTAACTCATGCAGCTTCCCCGGCACTAATCCGCCCCAAATGGCGTAGTCCACATACGATCTATCTTTCGCGGCGGCAAGCTTTTGCTCCAAGGCATTCACGGTAACCGTAGGCGGAATACCGTTCAGCGGCATATCGACATAGGTCGTGCAGCCGCCGGCCGCGAGCGCCGCGGAACCAGTCTCAAAGCCCTCCCATTCGCCTAAGCCAGGCTCATTCAGATGCACGTGAACATCGATCATGCCGGCCATGACGGTTAGTCCAGCCGCATCCTGAAGCACAGCCGCATGCTCAACATCCAGCTCTTCGCCAAGCTGAACGATCTTTCCCGCTTTTATGCCAATATCGAGTACCCGCACCTCATCCCTTAATACGACAGTGCCGTTCTTGATAATTAAATCCAGCTTATCTTGTCCGCCCATCTAACACCCCTGCCTTTCTCGATGTATGGTTAACAAAGCCGTCTATACGCATATACACTATGATCAAGTTTATGAGTCAATCCAGCCAAAAAGCTCACTACACTAAATTTTCTCCCTCGAACAACGATCCGCCAGCTTAGTGAGTTCAACTTCACCGCCACGATGCTATCCTCATGGATCATGAGCTTCCCCCACTCCTTTCGCCAAATACCCCCCGACATCCTTCTAAACAATCAAGACCGCGGACAACGAGGTCAGCGGCCCGATTTCCCTGTATCGCATGCTGCCCGAAACCCGGCCAACTTGCTCCAATTTCATCCTTCTATTCCTTCAGCTCCGTCACGATCAAGCTAGGATCTACTGCCTTCAGCAGGCTTAGATCATGGTAGGATGCTGACGCCGGAATCGTCTTGATGTTGCCGACCGACTTCAGATACTCGCCGACAGCAGGGCCGTTGCTGCCGTTCACGTAGGTGTCTCCAACCTCCATCGAATACACGTTACGGCTCATAATTTGCGTAAGCTCGTCCTCGGTAAGGTGCAGCTCAGGAGCCAGCGTTTTGATCGCTTCCTCACGGTTGTCATTGATGTAATCCGTCGCTTTCTTCAAAGCCCGCAGCACAGCCTTCAGCGTGTTCGGATTTTTCGCAAGGAAATCATCGGATACTTGGATCGTCGTATGCACACTCATCCAGTTCACGTCGCCTTGCTTGTCAGGCAGCTCGCTCTTCGTTCCGCTGAAGAGGAATTTGCCGCCGCCTTGGATCGCCTTCGTAATGAACGGCTCCCAAGCAGCCATCGCATCAATGTCGCCCTTCTCCAAAGCAACGACCGCATCGCTCGGCGCCAGGTTAACGTATTTAATTTTGCTTGCGTCTACGCCCAGCTCTTTGGCCATGTTGTTGATGGCTATCGTGACGTCAGCGCCGCTCGGAATTCCGATCGTTTTGCCCTCGAGATCCTTCGCGCTCTTCAGTTCAAGCTTGCTGGATCCTACCACTGCTTGCGTGCCGGCAATTTGTGCGAGCGGAGCAATGATTTTGACCGGAATATCGGTTGATTTAAGAATAATATCCATAAAGTTCGTTTGAATACTTACAGGGGCGCTGCCGCCGGCAACCATCGGTCCGATATCCGGGCCGCTCTCGATCAGTTGACTCGTTACGTTAAGTCCTTCTTCTTTGAAATAACCAAGCTTATCGGCAATAATTTGCTGCGAGGAGATTTGAGCGTCACGAACGCCAACCAGTGTCAAATCCACCGTCTCCAGCTGCGTGGAGGCTGGCGCATTCGATGCCGCGCCTTCGTTCTTATCCGCCGGAGCAGCATTGTTGCCGCCGCAGGCAGCAAGCACGAATGCTAATGTTGTGAGTACAATTGCAGATTTGAACCAATTTCCCGTTTTTTTCATCGATATTCCTCCACTTTTCTCTTTATAGTTGTTTCCGCCTTGCTCTTTCCTTCAGTATGCAGCGTCACTTCTCAATGGCATCTCGAAGTCCGCCTTTGCGCCAGACCATAACCCTCCTCTCAACCAGCTTCAGCAGGTAGGAGAACAAGCTATATTCCAAGCCGATCAAAATGATGGCAATGAACATATTCGTTATTTTGAAATAATTTCTTGCGTCCACGATGATATAGCCAAGCCCCGACTTTGCGCCCATCATTTCGGAGACGATGAGAGCCGAGAAGGAGAGGCCGAGACTTACCTGCGCGCCAACAAGAAAATTTGGAATAGCAGACGGAAGCATAACCCTCGTAAAAATTTGCCGCTCCGTCGCACCTAAGCTGAGCGCCGAGCGAATCAGGGTCGAAGGCACCGACTTGAAGCCGTCGAGCGTGTACACGAGCACCGGGATAAACGTGGTCCATGCAATAAGCAGCACCTTTGGGAACTCGCCGATACCGAACCAGATAATGAACAAGGGCAGGAGAGCCAGTGTCGGAATCGGTCCGACCAAGTTAAGAATCGGAGAAAACCACCGCTCCACCGTTTTGAACTTGCTCATAATGACGCCAAGCCCCACCGCTGCCGCGCTTCCGATCACAAACCCTAATGCAATCCGAGTCGTGCTTGAAATAAGGCTGTCCGCAATAATCCCTGTCTTCGCCAGCTCCCAACCCTCCGACAGCACCACGGTCGGGGCCGGAAGGAAATTAGGATTAAAAAACTTGGCGGTTTCGTTCAATCTGGAAAACAGCTCCCAGAACACAAAGAACAAGATGGACGGGAGAATATTATATTTCTGAAAAAACCGGCTAAGCGCAGAGGGGCGCTTCCCTATTGCCGTCACCTTAGCTAATGCGGTCGATCCCGCCCCTGTATCCTTCACAGCAGATAATTTCGCTCCGTTCATTATGACCCCGCCTTTGCAGAAGCTATCTCCAGATGCTCCTCATCCATTAGAACCCGTTCAATACGGCTCATCATTTCGCCAAAGCCGGCGGAATGAGAAGACCGCGGATGCTTAATGCCAACCTCGAAAATATCTGCAATCTCACCATGCTTCATGACCACTACGCGGTCTGCCAGGTATACCGCTTCACTAATGCTGTGCGTGACGAACAAGATCGTGGGCTTCAACTGGCTGCAAATCTTTTGCAGTTCGACTCGCATCGTCTCCCGCGTCAGTACATCAAGCGCTCCAAAGGGCTCATCCATAAGCAAAATATCCGGCTTGCTCGCAAGCGCCCTCGCTATGCCGACGCGCTGTTTCATGCCGCCCGACAGCTCTCCCGGATAATGCGACGCATACTGCTCAAGTCCAACCAGCTTCAGAAACTCCATCGCCGTTTCCTTCGCCTGCGCCTTTGGCATTTTCTGTACCTCAGGACCGAAGGCGATGTTGTCCCTTATTGTCATCCAAGGAAATAATGCATGGTCCTGGAACACCATTCCCCGCGTCTTCGAAGGGCCCTTAATCTCTTCTCCATCTACCGTAATGGAACCGACATCGGGCAATAGGTAACCCGCAATCATGTTTAACAGCGTCGATTTGCCGCATCCGCTATGGCCAAGTATGCAAATAAACTCGTGTGAGTTAACTGTGAGGTCTACATTTTTCAAAATCGTTCTGCTTCCAAAGCTCTTCCCAACCTGGTTTACGACCAATTTCATTTTTCCAACCCCAATCCATTTTCTTTGTCAGCTTATATCACACGCATTGGTAATGTATAGCTACATCATAATCTGAATCCATTCCTTTGTCATTGTGCACATTAGCTAAAAATGACCTGATTTCATTGAATAATCTATACAATCATACATTTACACCTCGCGGCATGGATGATATATTTATGTTATTAAATCTAACATTAATTATTGGTGGTGCTGTCATGCTGCTTAAAGAGCTCATATCTCTTCCTGTTTACGCGAATGCAAAAGTGGTTGCCGGACATGACGGCATGACAAATAGCGTCCAATCGGTCAACATCATGGACGCACCTGATATTATTAATTATTTAAAGCCGCAGGAGCTGCTCCTCACGACCGGCTACGCGATGAAGGATCAACCGGAAGCGCTGCTGTCCCTCGTAACAAACATGGCTAAAGTCGGTTGTGCCGGTCTAGCCATTAAGACGAAGCGATTTTTGCAGGAGGTGCCAAAGGATGTGCTGCAGTGCGCGGAGAAGCTTCAATTTCCGATAATCGAGCTCTCTCTGGAGCAATCGCTCGGCGATATATCCAACTACTCGCTCAGTCATATTCTGGAGAAGCGCACCGATGAGCTGAACTATGCGTTAACGACGCATAAGCAATTTTCTCAAATGATCATGCAGGGCAAGAGCACCGAGGATGTGATCGAAGCGCTGGCTCACCTGATCGATTCGCCGGTCATGCTTATCAATCAGCATGCCGGACTGCTTTTCCGCTCCAGCAGAGTGACAGAGGAGCTGTGCCTCAAGCTGCCGGGCGAGCTTCAAGCGGAGCTTGCTTCCCCCTCGCTGCACGGCTCTTCTACATTCCAGCTTCCGCCGCAGTTGTCCGAAGGCACGCTCTATTCGGCAGCCGAGCTGCATCCGATCGTCACCTTTCAGCTGGAGGGCTATTTGATCGCCTTAACAAGCGACATAAGCAAGCAGTTCAGCAACCTCACGAAGCATGCGATGGAACAAGCAGCTAACGTCATCGGACTGGAGCTCATGAAGAAGCAAGCGGTTAAGGAGCGGTCGCGGCGTTACAAAAACGAGTTTTTCTCCGACTTCGTCGACGGCTTGATCACTTCCGAGCAGGAGCTTCTGCACCGCAGTAAAAACTATGATCTGCTGAACCATCCTGTCTACATCAGCGTAGTCGCCAAGCGCGATACCTCCTTCGATTTACTTCGTCCCTCCAGCACGCTGGAGTCGGACGGCCGCTTCATTTCCGAGCGCGACCGTCATTACAACCTGCTGAAGAGCGAGTTCTCGAAGCTTGATCTGCGCTTTGTCCTGTTTACGAAAAACGAATATTTCTGCTTCCTCATCGCGTTGCAGGCAGGCCAGAACGTGACGGAAGGCAAGGAAAACAAGTTTCTCGAGCAGCTAAAGCAAATGGTTAGCAATCTGGGCAAGATGTACGGCATTCCTGTCTCGGTCGGGATTGGCAATCCGGTATCACAGCTTTCCGATATTCCGCTATCCTACAAAGAAGCGATCGAAGCGCTGCAAAGCGGCTACGACGCGCGCAAGAAGCAGTTCGTTCAGCCGTATCGCGCCAAAAACTTCAACAACCTGCTGCGGATGATTCCAAAGGAGGAGCTTAAGGAATATTACGAGGAAACGTTCAAGGATTTGTTAAGCATCGACGGAAAAGAACGCAGCGAGCTGCTCAAGACGCTCAGCACCTTCTACGAGACGCATTGCCAGCTGGCGGAGACCGCCAAGCAGCTGTTCGTTCACCGGAACACCGTCACCTATCGCCTCGAAAAATGCGAACGGCTCACCGGCCGCGATCTTCGCGATCCCGTCGAGAGCCTTCGTTTCCGCACCGCGTTTTCTATGGAGTCGCTGTTCCTGTCCGATAAAACATGATTGCATTTTTGGGATTGCTGAGCGCATCTCCCGCTGATAGAGTAAGTTTTTTTCGCTATTTAGTTGAATTTCAATCTTGCTGCGATTAAGAAAACCGGATTCCCTTTTTAAAAAAGGGTCCGGTTTTTTCATAGAACTTATTGCTATTTTACAAATGAATCATGAGCATATCATATATTCAGGCATTTGATCCCCGTCAAGAGTACAAGCAACAACAACAGTAGACAAATACTATGCTATTGTGCTAATAAAGGAGGCGTATCGTTTGAGGAAATCAAACTCTTGTTCAGGTACAAAGACAAAAACGTTGTTCACAGACGAAACCTAAAGTTTATTCACTTGATTTAACGCGCTGTTTCCCGTTGAGTATTTTAAGTTACGATCGATAACTTCATCCAATTTATCAGTCCGAATTCGCCTTGGGCAAGCATCCCTATATATTGTTCATGTTATTAAATTATCATCCACAAAGAGGGTGAATCGTTGTATATCAAATGGATTCCCGGGCTGAAGGCCAATCAAATCCTGCTTCCCCGGCAGGTTGTCATCCCTCCTTCGGCAGTGCTTCATTTCGGTGCATGGAAAAAAAAGGTGTACGTAGGAATTAGCGATCATCAACCGCAGGATTCCATCGGATTGTCCGTTCATTTGAAAACTGAGGTTACGATCCCCGACACGCTGCCCTATGAAATGTATACCGTTGGAAAAGATCTTCATCTCGGACCTGTAATCGCGCTTTTGGTTTCCATAAAGGAGCTCACCCCCGAAATATTGAACGAATATCAGAGGTACTTTGCGAATTATGAAGAGATTAAGGGGCTTATTTATCTATGTTCCGTAAACGGGATCAATCCCAGGAATAAAACCGTTGAAGGATATTATTACACCCCGCAGTCAGTTGGGGACAAAGCTCCATGGACCAATGGAGTTTTCCCCTACCCCGGTGTAATCTACAAGAGAATATGGATCAACAAAAGCAGGCTCTATGACGATTTGATCGAGCATACGGATAGAAAAGTTTTCAATCCTTACTTTTTGAACAAGTGGGAATTATGGGAATTGATGTGTTTCAATCCTCTCATAAGCGACCATTTGCCGCACACCAAATTATTGGATAACCTACAATCCTTGAAGAAAATGCTGGCCTTGTACGGATCGGTCTATCTGAAGCCGAACGACGGTTCAATGGGACAAGGGATCATGAAACTGGAAAAGACGCTGGGCGGCTATCTTTTTATCGACCGGTACAATAAGATGACATTCATAAATAACGAAATCAAAGCATGGGCATTTCTCAGACGCATGCGAAAGGGCAGAGAGTATTTGATCCAACAGTCCGTTGCTTTGACGTATCAAAATAAAAACGTTGATTTCAGGGTCATCATGCAAAAAGACGGCAACCAACAGTGGGGCTGCTCGGGGGTGATCGCGCGATACGGCGAAGAAGGAAGATTCTATACGAACGATGTAAGCTCGATCAGTTTGGGCAGGGATGCTCTGCGAACGGTCTTTCAATTCAATGATGAAGAGGCGGTCCAAAAAGAAGAGGAAATCATCTCGATCTGCACGACAGCCTGTCAACTGATTGACCATAAATATGGACCTTTCGGCGATGTGGGGATCGACATCACGGTAGACCCGAATCTAAAAGTCTGGCTTCTTGAAATCAACAGCCGTCACCAACATACGTTGCCGTCCTATCTGAAGGACGATTTGCAAATGTACAGCAGAGTACTCACCCGGCCTTTTGAATTTGCAAAATCATGGGCCGGTTTTACAAAAGAAAATATATAGGAGTATAGGATTCAGCACTTGCCTTTAAGCGCTAAACACTTATATTACCGAAGAAATGACTAATGAAGAAAGAGGTGAGCTGTTTATGGGGGTACGATTCAGACCTGCTGATCTCGCAGTCACGAAACAGGATTCGCCAGATCCCGTGTTTGTCGGCAATAGCCTTAATTATACGATACTTGTAACCAATAACGGTCCGTTTCCAGCCACTGGAGTCACTTTGATCGATACACTGCCAGCCGGGGTAACCTTCGTTTCAGCTACTCCCGGCCAGGGAAGCTGTACGGAAACAGGCGGTATCGTAACATGCAGCCTCGGCACTTTAGCCAACGGGACTAATGCTGTAGTTGAGATTGTTGTCACCCCGACAGGGGCTGCAGCCGAAACCATCACCAACACGGCTAGCGTTTCCGGTAATGAGTTCGATCCCGATCCAGCCAACAATACAGATACGGAAACCACCACAATACAAACTACTCCTGCTATTGAACTAGCACAAGCAATCGTATTACCGGGAACACTTTCATGTTTAACTGGTGCTGAATTAAGCGCGAATGATCCTAGGCAGAGTGAAGTGTTTATTACTCCACTTCAGGGTTTTCCGACAAACGGAAACTCATTTGCTATACTCAGCAGTGGTGTTGCTGCTGACGCACCAGGTAATTCAGGGGGGTTGTGCAGCACTTGTTTCAGTGATAGCCCTGGTCCTGTAGGATTTGATACCGTCACTTTAAACTTGACTTTTCAGCTTCCAGCGAACCCAGGTAATTTAACGTTCAACTGGAAATTTGGCACAGAGGAATCCCCATCAACTTCTTTTAATGACATTTTCAATGTTCTTGTAAACGGTATTCCAATCCCTAATTTTCCAGTTACTGTTAATGACGCTGATTTAGCCCCTCCCAATCCCAATGATGTTTGTTATAGTCTTATCACCCCAACTATTCAGACAGCTACCTTTGATCTCGCTCCCTTCGCCGGACAGATGATCACTGTCACTTTTCAAGTTTCGGACGTTGTTGACTGTGCGTTTGATAGTGCCGCTTTTATTGACAACTTACAGATTGAGGGTTGTGAGCTTTAAGGAAATCAGGAGCCAACGTGGATCAAGCTTTGGCGAACGCTTTAAATGCTTGTACTCGGAAAGGACGAATTCATTACAGCCGACTCTTCAGCTGTTCTTGACATCATTATTACTTAAATGGGTTGTTGAAAAAAGCTTAGCCTCCTACAAAAACTGGAACATGAGAGAATCATGTTCCATTCAGGCTGTCGAGAAACCTCGACAGCCATTTTTGTTTACACTATCCATTTTTAACCTACGATTCGAAGCAAATACGGGGCTGTTTTACGTTCATCATAGCTAGTTCAAATAAAACAGCGGCAGTCTAAGACTTTTTCGAGTCCTAGTGCGCCGCTGTTTCATTTTTAGAGCGAGTCTAATACTTAATTTTTGAGGGCTGACGTTCATTTCATAAAGCCTGTAATACCAAGCACTCCAGTCTAACACTTTATTTTCTCAAGACAACTGTATCGCTGTAAATGCACATGCGTGCTTACACTAGACCTTCAAATTCCCGCACACGCCGAGCCTACTTTGTGAGCACATATTCGTGCTTACAGCGACATGCTCCGGTTACAGCCCCCGCTTCGCTTTTTTGCAGCGCAGCCTGTAAACCTTCCCGTTTGCTTTGCCGTAGCGTATGATTCTGCGGAGCATCGATTGATCTTCGAGCAGCGTAAACGGACAATGATCGGGCCTGCTGTTTACCTCGAGTATCCAAGGCTTCAGTTTGTGGTCGAGGGCGATGTCGAGACCAAGCTCCATGATGCCGGGATAAACACGACTGAGCCGCTTCGCCGTGCGAACAGCGATCTGATCCATCTGCTTCAGCAGCTGCAGCCGCCCGGCCGCATTCGCGTAGCTCCTCAGTAGATGCGCCGTCGGGTAAATGGTTCCGCCTTGGCTGCCATTCGTTACGATCTTGCGGGGATGAGCCACTCTGCCCACCGTTGCGGTCGATTCCCAGCCGCCGCGAGGCGCCCGCTGTACGACAAGACGAATGTCAAAGGGGCGTCCTTTGTGTTTAAGCAGATGAATGCCCTTCTGAACTATACAGACCTTCCCCTTCACATCCTTCAAAATTGACCGGTAAACCGCTTTATAGGAGGGGAAGGTTAACTTCTTCTCACCAAGCTGGTAGGCGTAGATCCGTACCGGACGGCCACCCGCCTTCGCCTCGTTCATCTCCACCTTCATCACACCGCGTCCTTGAGACCCCCGTGTCGGTTTTACGTATACCATTCCACATTGGTGCAGCATCTCCCGCAAACTTCTCTCCGTCAATATTTGTGTCGATGGCAAATGCTTATTAAGCTCCGGATCGCTCCGCAATATTTCCGTCTTCGTCCACTTATCGGGCATTTTTTGGCTTCGACTTCGGTTTTGGCTTTGGATTTGGCTTCGGCTTTGGCTGGGTTTATATACAGACGACTCCTTGGCCTGCATCTTACTCATCAAATCCCTCCCTTTCACTTTCCCGCTCCTATTAGCATACGAACCTTTTGCAAAATGGATTTAGGCAGCTGCCGGCATAACCGAACCTGCAGTCGCAAGCGACATATGCTTAAGTAACGCGTTCATCCATGATGTTTGTCCAATAGGAGGCTCAGTGCGAATGTCGCCATTAACTCTGCTTCAGCGGCAAATCGATCGTATTTGCCAGCTTCACCCTTGGTACGGCGCTCTTCTTGCAAAGAGCGAAATAAATCCGCAAGCATGCGAACTTGCCGAACTGCCGCTCATTACATCGGATATTCTGGAGAAGCATTACTTCACCCAGGAGAGCAGAACCGAGGCCGGATTATCCGTATACAAAACCTCCGGCACTTCGTCCGGCATCCGCAAGGCGATCTATTACTCCGGGGAGGACGATGAGAGCTATATCGCTGCGAAGACGGCTTGCTTCCGGGAATGGCTGACGGCTTCCGGCTCGTCACAGCAGCATCCGGCTCCGATCCGCAAAGCGCTTGCCGATATGGGCACCGGACATGCGGCCAGCACGGCAATGACGATCTTCAGCCGGCTTGGTTTGCAGGCGGACTCCCTGTCCTACGCGCTGCCGATCGAGGAGCATATTGCGAGGCTGGATGCCTTCCGGCCCGAGCTTCTCTATACGATGCCGTCGATTTTGGACGCTATCGTTTCCGCTTCTAGGGAGCCGGAGCAATTTGGCATCAGAAAAATAATACTTGTCGGCGAAATCGCCACGCTGGATTGGCAGTCAAACATCGCGGCCCGGTTCGGGATCGAGCCTCGGCATATTTTGGACACATACGGCTCGATTGAGATCGGCGCTATCGCCTCCTACTCTCACGAGCTCGGTCTATATATTATCGCGGACGGCATTCAAGCCGAAGCCCTGCCATCGGAGCAAATTGATGACCGGTTCGAGCCTCTTCAGGCTAACGAAGCTGTACTCGTGCTGACCTCTTATGTGCGCTCGATGTTCCCGGCCATCCGATATGTTACGTATGACGTGGTTCGGGATTTCCAGACAATCCAGCTGGACGGCCGGGAAAGGCAATGCTTCCGCTGCATATCCAAGCGAATCGGTACGGATCTGAAGCATGGCGAGAAAATCAGCTTGTATGACATCGAAAGCGTTGTGAACCAATTCGTGGCCGATGCCGAGCTTCGCGTGAGACTGCGCCATAACAAACTGTCCGTCCATATTCGAAGTAAATCGTTAAGAAATGAGATGCTTGTTCATATTCAGCACGCTATTGAGCATAAAATTGGTGAGATCGGACAAATGATTCAAAACCGCATGCTCGAGGGCGTTACAGTTACACGCGCAGCAGAAAATGAACAACTAGAGCGTGGGGCGGTGAAATCCAAAAAAATTTATTTCTAAGGGGAATTAAGCCTATGGAGAGAAATTTGTTGTCTATCATCGGTAACACGCCGCTCGTTCAGCTGTCGAAACTGTTCGCAAACGATCACGGCATCAAGGTGTACGCCAAGCTCGAACTGCTTAACCCAGGAGGCAGCGCAAAAGACCGGTCAGCCGCGCGCATTATTAACGGAGCGTGGGAAGAAGGCATAATCGGCCCCGGCTCGGTTATCATCGAGTCCAGCTCCGGCAATATGGCGATCAGCCTGGCAGCCATCTGTTCCTATCTGGGCATGCGCTTCATCAGCGTCATCGATCCGAAAGCGACGAAGCAGAACATTCGGATTATGCGCGCCTATGGCGCCGAAATCGATCTCGTCGAGGAAGTAGATCCGGAAACCGGGGAGTTTTTGCCGGCAAGGCTGAACCGGGTCCAGCAGCTGTTAGCAAGCACCCCAAACAGCTTCTGGCCGAATCAATATGCGAATAAAAACAACTACTTGTCCCATTATGACGGAACGATGCGCGAAATTATAGAAGAGCTGGGCCATGTCGATTACGTAGTCGGCGGAGTCAGCACCTGCGGCACGATGCTCGGATGCGCGAAGTATGCCCGGGATCACAAACTTTCCACAAAGGTGGTCGCCGTTGATGCGGAGGGCAGCGTTATTTTTGGCGGAACGAACGGCAACCGGCGATTTCCCGGCCTCGGAACAGGGATTATCCCCCCATTTGGCCAAACAAAGTTTATGGACCTTGCCATTAAGGTGGCCGACCGGGACATGGTTGACGGCTGCAGGCAGCTTGTGAAGCATGAATCGCTTCTGGCAGGCCCTTCCTCCGGCGCGGTTATCCACGCCTTGAAGTCGATCATGCATGAGCTGCCGGATGACTCGGTATGCGCCGTTATTTTGCATGATCGGGGCGAACGTTATATGGATACAGTGTTTTGCGATGAATGGGTAGAGCAGCAATTCGGCGGGTACCGCTATAAATCAGATGGAGCGGATGCCGAATACTGATTTTGATTTAGGGCCGTCTAAATCAACGAAAATCTATACCAGAGAGGACAATGTCTGTGCTATATCTCGGCGATCAGCATATTCGCGCCATCGGTCTGCACTGGGGAGAGCTTGTTGACAGCATAGAGGCCGCGGTGCGGATCATCGATTCAGGTGATTATGCGCAGCCGATAAAGCCTTACTTGCGCTACCATAATCCGGCTAATCGAATCATCGCCATGCCCGCTTATGTCGGCGGCGCCGTGCAGACGGCCGGCATTAAATGGATAGCCAGCTTTCCGGGCAATATCGATGCCGGCTTGCCGCGTGCACACAGCATTACGCTGCTAAACAACGCCGAAACAGGCATCCCTTACGCGATGCTCAACACGCCGCTGCCAAGCGCCGCCCGAACGGCTGCGGTCAGCGGCTTGCTCATCCGTCATTATCTTGCGGCGCAAGGCGCGGAAAGACGTTTAAAGCTTGGGATCATCGGCTTCGGCCCCGTGGGCCGGCTTCATTACGACATGTGCTGCCAGCTGTTCGGGGAACGCTTGGATCATGTTTATGTGTATGATTTACGGGGATGCGAGCTTGATCTCACCGATACGGACAACGCCCTGCGCAGCCGCACCCGGCTCGCGGGCAGCTGGCAGCAGCTGTATATGGAGTGCGACCTCGTAATTACATGCACGGTGAGCAGTCAGCGATATATTGATATCCCCCCTGCCTCAGGCAGCCTACTGCTTGATGTGTCCTTACGGGATTATACCCCGGCTGCCATTAGCGGCATTAATGCGATTATCGTGGACGATTGGGAGGAAGTTTGCCGTGAAAATACCGATATCGAGCTGCTGCACCTTGAACGCGGCTTAACCAAAGCCCAGACCCGCTCCTTAAGCGATGTCGTATGCCGCGGCGCGTTAGCAAACTTCGCCAGCACGGAGCCCGTATTATTTTGCCCGATGGGCATGGCGGCGTTCGATATGGCGGTGGCGGATTATTTCGTAGAGCGTGCGAAAGCGCTCGGGATCGGACTGCAGGTCAAGTAATGCTCCCTGCCGGAGCCTTGTGACTGCAATACCGCATCTCCGGAGTGGCTGCCTATACTCATTTTGAATGGAAACAACTGTTTTTATACTCCTTCGAATGCAAAAAAGGATGACGCCAGCTGCTCGCATGGCATCATCCTTTTGCTTGTTGCTGTTATGCTCTATGATTGGATCCGCTTGTCATCAAGCAGATTGGCCCAGCCGGTTTGAAGGGAATGAATATAGGTTTGAACGGTCGCCCGCTTGGGCCGCTTCGTTCCCGCTTGCTTTCTGAGCATTCGTCAGCTCCATAAACCAAGCCTCATCCCATGTATCTAACGCCAAGTCGATTGTATTTTGAAAAACCTGGGCATCGTCCAATGAAATGTCGGATACGTTTTTGAGCCAAGATGACCGAACCGCAACGATTTTCCCTATGACTTCCTCGTTATCTGACTTTACAACATTGACGGTTACGAAGCCTTGCAAAATATCGACCGTCTCGACAAATCCGTGAATAAGCTCGCCATCTTTCGTTTTACCTTGCACCCAGTCGCTTATGTTGAATTTCATCTTCCAACACCACCTGTCCCTATTAGTTAGATACCTGTTTAACTGTAACTTTTTTCAGTACATTTACTGTAAAAAAGTAGACGAGACTCGTTCGATATCAAGTGCCGCCTTATTGCTGACTTCCATACTGTAAGTTTAATAGTTACAGTTAACTTTGTCAAGTTCTTCAGAAAAATTGGACAATATGCTAACGAGCCGTATTCTTTTTCTGATAAAATGATATGGCTTGGCTAATTAAAGGAGGAATATGCGAATGGTGCATTTGGCTGAAGTAAACTATTTTGCCGTATTGATTGCGACGGTAACAACGATGGTGCTTGGCTTCTTATGGTATTCCCCTCTGCTGCTCGGCAATGCGTGGATGAAGTACCGGGGCTTGTCAAAGAATGAGATGTCCGGCGGCGGGGCGATGACTTATGTGCTGACAGCCTTGACTGCGCTCGGCGGCTCATTTATTTTGGCGTTATTGCTTACTCTTTCGGATGAATCAACGATGAGAGCAGGATTAGTCGTCGGGCTGCTGATCGGTATTAGTATTGCCCTCAAAATCGGCATGAACTACCTCTTCGAAGGACATAAACTTGGCCTTTACTTCATCACGATAGGCTACCACCTGATCTCGTACGCGATTGCCGGTCTAATTATTGGATGCATGCAGTAGACTAGTCGTGGTTCACCGGTAAAAAAGGGCGTTATTCGCTGCAATCCGCCAGCTCTGGAGCCATCCGATTGCCGTAACGCCCGCCGCTGAGCTGCGAAATTAACTCCAGCCCCAAAAGAAGCCGTCCCGCTCCCATGCCGCTCTCCCTTTATGCAGTTTGCGGAACACCTTCTTCACTTCTTTATCGATCGATTGATTGCCGTGCTCATTCACATATATAAACGACTCGCCAAAATGGCTTTTTATATGATCCACGGCGGCGCTTTGATGCAAAATCCCTTTTTCCTTCAACTCGCTCAGCATCCATTCTGCAACCTCAACGGCGTTATGGGACATCGCTCTCACTCCTTCACCTTAATAAACGCAGTAACTATAGCATACTTGGACTTCTATCTTCAATGGTACTCCGTTTTCCCTCACATTGACAGTCCTTTGCCATCTCCATTATATTATATTTATCACAATTTAATTTTATTAAATTTAGCAATGATGCTCAACTTGCCTAAACTAACAAATTCACCTTCCCGCGGAGGACAACGATATGGATAGCAATGAAATACTAAAATTGGACAATCAAATCTGCTTCGCCTTTTATGCCTGTTCCCGGGAGATTACGAAGCTGTACCGCCCCATGCTGGAAAAGCTTGATCTGACCTATACCCAATATGTCACGATGCTCGCCCTGTGGGAGCAGGATCATGTAACGGTAACCGCGCTTGGCAACAAGCTGTATCTCGATTCCGGCACCTTGACCCCGCTGCTCAAGAAGCTGGAAGCAGCCGGGCATATTACCCGTACGCGCGACCGCAACGATGAACGGAGTGTTCTGGTCGGGCTGACCGAGCAAGGGAGAGCCTTGAAGGAGCTTGCACTCGACATTCCTTATCAGCTTGCCTGCAAGCTTGACGGCAAGCCTGAAGAAGGAGCTGTTCTGCTTGCGCAAATGCAGCAGTTTCTCCGCCGAATCCAGCAAGGCGCAGCCAAAGAATAACTGCGAAATGGCAGCCGCCCGGCATTTATTACGCAAGACCGGCTCATTCATGCCTACGGCGAGACGGTATTCGTCATCCCGGACGCGGCAAAAATCCGTCGTGCCGGGCACACGGTAAAAGCGATGCTCATTCAGCTAAAGTTCGGTGGTCGATGAGGTCGATGAGGTCGATAAGATCAATGAGATCGATGAGATCGATGAGATCGATGAGATCGATGAGATCGATGAGATCGATGAGATCGATGAGATCGATGAGATCGATGAGATCGATGAAGTTGATAAGATCAATGAAATTAACGAGGTTAATTGGTTATCGTGTCGTGAAACTAACTAACCTCCGCTGTGTTTCTTCAACAAGCCGGGATGTCCCAAGAGGTCTGAGAAGTCCTCCGGGGCTCCCTTTTCTTTTGCCTTTGTTACAACGAGTTACATCGAAAATGAAACATGCGCGCGGGTTAGTTAACAGGAAAAGCTCCTGTTATTTTCCCCGTATAAGCCCTGCAGCTTCAATTAGCTGGAAATCCTCCATGTAATCTGAAGAAATTCGCCGCTTTAAAGGTTTATGTGATTAATTAGAGGGAGAAATTCCTGATAAATAAAGTGAGAACCTAAAATGGAGTCAATTAGATGGCGTTTTTCATGTTGTCTTATTCTCCGCTTTTTAGGCTGTTTTTATTGCATATCTTCAAAGCGGATCATCATTCGGGGGATATGTCACGCTTTTACGGCTTAAACTTTTGTTTTAGATTTGACTCCCTTATTTAAATTGAGTAAAATTGAATTATATAAAATATAAATTCAGATATTGGAGGTTGTTCCTAATGTCCTTATACAATATTGAGGTAAAGACGATCCGGGGAGAATCGCAGACGCTCGCCTCCTATAAAGGGAAGGTTATGCTGATCGTGAATACAGCTACCAAATGCGGCTTTGCGCCTCAGTTCAAGGGTCTCCAAAAGCTTCATGATACGTACAGCAAGCAGGGCTTCTCCGTGCTCGGCTTTCCTTCCTCACAGTTCGCCAATCAAGAGCTAAGCGATGACAGCCAAGTGGCAGAGGCGTGCGAAATCAACTTCGGAGTGTCGTTCCCGCTCTATGCGAAAATCGATGTGAACGGCAGCCATGCGCATCCCCTCTTCAAACATCTTACGAATGAAGCGCGCGGGTTTCTCGGCTCGAAATCCATCAAATGGAACTTCACGAAGTTCCTCGTTGATCAGAACGGTAAAGTACTGAAGCGCTTCGGGTCTAAAGATACGCCCGAGCAAATCGAAAGCTATATCCAGAAGCTGCTGAAGATACCTACCCACACTTGATATACGAAGGGGCTGTCACGAAAACCAACTGGCGGCAGCGGCTCTTTTCACTACAGACCTAATTATTATTTACCGCCCGGCGGTTTAATTCGATTTCCTGAAACTATTTGCAGATCGTTTTCCAAAAACGGCGATTTAGTTTGATTTTGCCTAATTAAACAGCGTATTGGGAGAACAGCTTCTATAAATGACCGATTACGTTTGCAAAATAGAGCTAATCCGCCCTACTCGCATCCTGAGCGCGATTTAGTTTTATGAAATCGAACGAAGTAAACGAAATCTAGTTTTATGAAATCGAACGAATAAACGAAATATTGTCTCCCAAAAAATCAAAATAAAGAAATAGCGGTACAGGACTCCCCCCCTGAACCGCCATTTCTTCATCCTATCGCGTCATTGTTGATCAAAGTCAAAGCGGGCTGTCTCTCAGTCGAGCTTCCCCCTTTTGAGACAGCCTCTTTTCCTATCGTCTTACTCTTTCAAGCCGCCTAAGCTGATCTCCAGCTTATTCCGGGCGGCCGGCTCCTTGCGCTTCATGGATTTAACTTTTGATCGCCCCCATCATCATGCCTTTGACGAAGTATTTCTGCACGAACGGGTAGACCATAATAATCGGCAGTGTCGCCACCATCGTGACGGACATCCGAATGCTTTCGCTTGATACCGGCACACGGCTTGAACCTTGCGCCAGCTGTGCCGCATCGGACATCATATCTCCGGTCTGAAACTGATTCAAGATTTTAACCAATACGGCCTGCAGCGTCTTAAGATCAGGCTTGTAAGTGTAGATATACGAGTCGTACCATGAATTCCAGTGTCCGATCGCCAGGAACAGGCTGATCGTCGCAAGCACGGGAACGCACAGCGGCATAATAATCCGGAAAAAAACTTGAAGGTCGTTTGCGCCGTCGATTTTCGCCGACTCCTCGATCTCGCCCGGCAGCTGCTCAATAAAGGTTCGCACGAGAATCATTAGAAATACTCCGATCATGCCCGGGAAGATGAACACCCAGAACGAGTCGATCAATCCGAGTGACTTGATGACCATGTAGGTCGGAATCAAGCCCCCGCCGAAATACATCGTAAAGACGAAGAAGAAGGAGAAAAATCTCCAGCCTAGCAGATTGCGCTTACTGAGCGTGTACGCCAGCATCGAGATACAAAAGACAGAGACTGCCGTACCGATCACGGTGCGCAGCGCCGTTACCTTAATCGCGCTCCAAATCTCCGGATTATGAAAGATCGTATTATAGCTCTCGAATGTGATCTCTCTCGGCCACAGGAACAATCCCCCGCGCAGCGTATCCGTCGCGTCATTTACAGAGATAATAAGAATATTCCAGAACGGATAGAACGTTACGATAAAAATGAGACACAGAAATATATACAGCACGGCATCGAACAGATGCTCGGCAGTCGTTTTTTTGCTTATCATGCGTTACCCTCCAATCTCGATCGATTTAGTTTAGAACAGCGACTGCCCGTTGACCCGTTTGGCAGCGAAGTTAACGATAATGACGATAATAAACGCTACGACGGAGCTGAACATTCCTACTGCAGAAGCATAGGAGAACATACCGCTCTGAATCCCGAACCGGAACGAGTAAGTAGACAATACATCGGAATAATCCTTGGTCAGCTCATTGCCCAGCAGGAAGTGCTGGTCAAAACCTGCATTCAGAACGCCGCCAAGCGCCAAAATCAAAAGAATGACAATCGTCGGCTTAAGATGCGGCAGCGTAATGTAGCGAATTTGCTCAAACCGGTTGGCACCGTCCACCTTGGCCGCTTCATACAGCTCCGGATTAATCGACGAGATGGCCGCCAAATACATAATGGAGCTGTAGCCCATATCCTTCCACGTGTTGCCGAGCGCGACGATCCACCAGAAATATTTGCCGTTCTGCAGGAACAAGACGCTCTCATCCGTCAGGTTCAGAAACTTCAAGATCGCGTTAACAGCCCCGTCCGAGGATAGCATCGTTACGATAATGTTGGCCGCGATAACCCAAGAGATAAAGTAGGGTAAATACGATGCCGTCTGCACCGTCTTCTTGAACGCGACATTCTTAATCTCATTAATTGCGATGGCGATCAGGATCGGCATTGGAAACGAGAACAGAATCGTAATGAGCGTTGAAGCGAGCGTATTTCTCATTATGATGAGGAAATCGCCGTTCGTGAAGAAGTAGTGGAACCAGTGGAAGCCTACGAACTCGCTGCCAAACAGCGTCTCCCAAAATCCGCCAAGCACCGGCTGGTAATTAACGAACGACATATACAAGCCCGCCATAGGCGTATAAGCGAACAAGACCGCCCACGCGAGTGCCGGCAGCATCATGAGGAACAAATATTTTTGCTGCTTGAAGACCGTCCATACGTTACCCCGAGGAATCTTTAGCTCTCTTCTTTCTTGTACATTCGTGTTTGCTTGCATGCATGACACCTCGCTGTTTAATTGATAAATAAATTATAGGTCCAGCCAAAAACCGAAGTCGATATGACAATGTTCCGATTCATGCTTGAAAATAACTTTCATTTTGCGCAGCATATTAGGAACCGGACTGAAAGCGATATAATGGGGTTCCATAAAGGTCATGAAGGGGGATTCACAATCATGTACAGTATCTTTCTGGTAGATGATGAAGAGGTTGAGCTGGAAATGATGCGGGATTTCGTCAAGTGGGAAGAGATGGGGATCTACGTAGCGGGCACGGCCTTGAACGGCCATGACGCGATCGAGAAAATAAATGCGATTCAACCGGATATTATTTTGACCGACGTAAAAATGCCGAAGATGAACGGAATTGAACTGGCCAAGCTCGTCAGCGAGCGATTCGAATGGATGAAGATCGTATTCCTGACCGGCCACGATGAATTCGATTACGTCAGGTCGGCGTTAAATGTCGGGGCAGTCGGCTATCTGCTCAAGCCGCTCGATCTCGATGAGATTGCCGAGCTTATGGAGAAGGTGAAGCAGAAATGCGAAGAGGCCCGCCTTCAGAACAAATCGGTTCAAGGCACGAAATCCAACATCGTCAAGGAACTGATGTACGAGAAAAATAAAGAACGTATGCTTAACCTCGTTGCCAGCTTCAAACGCCTGGAGCGGCGCAATGTAGAAGCTCCGCTTGACGTGACGCTCACCCTCTGCAGCGTCGATGAGCGCTATCGGCAGACCGGGATTCCTATTCCTATGGATGAATGCGTCGCCCGCCTGCAGCTGATCGCCGATCATTTTTTCCGCGAAGAGCGTAAGGAAGCTTGCACAACGGTGTCTCTGCGGGAGGGAGAACTCGCCATTATAAGGGATGCTGAGCTTAACGGGGACAGCCGGCCGCTGTGGACGGCATTCGCGGAAGCGGTGCGTACGGCGCTGCCCTGCACGATTACGATCGCCGTGGGCGATAAGAGCGGCGATCTGCTGGACGTAAATGACTTATACGAGCATGCAAGGGAATTGCTCAGCGAGCGGTTCTACGCTGGCTGCGGGAAGGTGCTTCATGCAGAGTACAGCCGCGGCAGCTTCGACAGCGACCAGCTTCCGCCTTTCGAGGAGAATGAACTGCTCGATACGCTCTATCAGCTTGACCGCGAGCAAGCAGAAGCGATCGTACGCAATTACATCGCCAAGCTAGCGCAGCTTCGGATCCGGCGGAGGCAAATTGGCGATTGGGCAGTCATGCTCGGCGACCGTCTCTCGGAGATTACCCGGACAAGCCCCGAGACGCTTGCCCCGCACACGGGAAGAAGCGAATATTATCACGCCGTCTACGAGAGCAATACGATACAGGATATCGAAGCGATTGTCCTGGAGGGAGTCAGCCACGCCTTGAACGCGCTGCAGGAGCGATCGACGGATAAGAACAGCAAGCTTGTCCATCAAGTAAGGGAAATCATTGACCGGACCTATCACGAGCAGCTCACGATCACAAGCCTTTCCAGCCAGGTGTACCTGTCGCCGAATTATATGCGCTCGATCTTCAAGGAGAAGACCGGCATGACGATTCATGATTACTTAACGAAAATTCGGCTCGAGAAGGCGAAAGAAATGCTCGGCGATGCCTCCTTAAAGGTTCAGGACATTGCCCAGCGGGTCGGCTACGAGAGTACCTCTTACTTCATCTCGTTATTTCTGAAAAACCAAGGAGTCACTCCGAATGAATATCGCAAAAATTTATAAGAAGCTGGGCTTCCGGAAAAACATGAACGGCAGGCTCGGGCTCGTCTTGAATATGCGTTTGCGGAACAAATTTTTTATTATCTTTCTGATCATTTCTATCCTTCCGTTCTCCCTGCTCTTCTATTACTCGTATTCCTCGGCCCGGAATCAGATCACGGAGCAGACATACGCCAGTCTCGGCGGAACGCTAAGCCAGATCAATACGAATATCGAGAACCGGCTGGATTATTACAAACAGCTGTCTACGCTGCTCTACATGGATTCGCAGCTGCGAAATTATTTATCCAACAATTATGAGCAAGCCTTCTACTATTTGGACGCGTTCGAATACATTAACCGGACCATGACTACCCTGCTTACGCTGAATTCCAATGTACGGGGCATCACCATCTATACCGACAACAAGACGCTCTATTCCGACGGCGAATATATCCGCTACACAGAGGAACTCCCTGCCCCGGTACGGGAGATGGCGCTGCAGGCAGCCGGAAATATTGTTTTCACGCAAACGATGGACGAGACCTCCGGCGAGCATTCGATTACGCTGGCACGCTCGCTCAGCTACTTCAGCCTCACGCACCCTTACGGAATACTGACCATTACTCTTAGCGATGATGAGATGTATTCCATGATCGAGAAGGAAAATATCAATAAGAGCGTCTTTATTATCGACAATAATGGCGTGGTGATCACGGCGGGAGACGAAGCTATGATCGGGAGAAGGCTTTATGATACCCATCCGATTGGGGAAAAGCTGAACGCGGCAGCCGGCAGGTTCGACATGACCGTTAACGGCGAGGAACGCTTCTATACCTTTAAGCAGCTAAGCAACGGCTGGAGAACGGTCATTACGGTGCCGTACAGCGAGCTGCTCGCCAATACGAACAAGTCGACGGCCCGCATCGTGTGGATTTCGCTGGGCGCGATTGCGGCTGCGATCGCTCTGATCTACGTCACGTCAAAATTGATTACGAAGCGGATCGAGCAGCTGCTGCAGCATATCCGCAAGGTCGAGCGCGGCGACTTCCAGGTCGCCGTACAGTTCATGGGGCATGACGAGATCGGCCAGCTATCCTTCGCCTTTAACAAAATGGCCTCCAAGATCCAGGAGCTGATCGATGACGTCTACGTGAAGGAGATTTCCATGAAGGAGGCCGAGCTTACGACGCTGCAGGCGCAGATCAATCCGCATTTTCTATATAATACGCTGGCTTCCATCTCCGCCTTGGCCGTTAAAGAGGGCGGCATGCAGGTTTACCGCATGGTCAATCACTTAGCGAAATATTACCGGATCTCGCTCAACAAAGGAAAGCGCATCATTCTTCTCGAGCAGGAAATCAATCTGGTGAAAAATTATATCTCTATCCAGGAAGTCCGGTTCAGAGGCAAGCTGCATATGCATTACGACCTGGACGAGAAGCTGTTCAAGCTGTCGACGATCAAGCTTATTTTGCAGCCGTTCGTCGAGAACTGCATTAATCACGCCTTATGGCAGGATTCCGGCGTCAATATTATCGTGAAGGTGTATGCAGACGGCGACGACATCGTCATGAAGGTGATCGATGACGGAATCGGGATGTCGGCAGCGGCGCTTGAGCAGGTATTTCATAAAACCGACAGTCCGTCCGGATACGGCGCAAGGAACGTCCATGAACGAATAAAGCTCACATACGGCGAGAGCTATGGCGTCAGCTTGTTCAGCAAGCCGGGTATCGGCACTACGGTAACGGTGCGTATTCCAAAGCGGGTACCGCATGACGCCTAACGGCTCGCCATGCCCTCCGGGCCTGTCCTCCCCCCTGACGGGAGACAGGCCTTCGGGCTTTTACTGCATGAAAGTCATTTTCCAATATGAATAGTAACAATGCGATATGGCTTCTGGTTCCAAAGCTTTCTACAATGAACATACGGCCGGGTTACACACAATGATTGACCAAAGAGAGGGGTACCAAGATGAAGAAATGGACGATCCTGCTGTCAGCGGTGTTAACGTTTACGCTCCTGGCAGGCTGCGGAGACAAAGCTGCGCCAATCGCTAATGAAGGGGCAGCTTCGAATGATTCGTCACCGCTGCAGCTGACATGGTTCGATAAAAATACGGGAGACGCCTTCACCAATCCGGTTGCGAAAGCGATTACCGGAAAAACGGGCATTTCGCTGGAAATCCAGCAGCCGACAGGCAATCCGGTAGAGAAGCTCAATCTTATGCTGGCGAGCAACACGCTGCCGGATGTGCTTATGCTGGACCGCGGCAGCGATATTATGAACAAATATATCGCTACGGGCGCGATCATACCGCTTAACGATCTTATCGATCAATACGGTCCGAACATTAAGAAGATGTACGGCGACACGCTGAAGAAAACCAGAAATCCGGACGGCAAAAACTATTACCTGCCTAACTGGTACGGCCTGGAGCAATATCCGGTATTCGGCTTCCTCATGCGCATGGATATTATGAAGGAGCTGGGCGTAGGCGACAAAGTAAGCAACGGCGAAGCGTTCACCGCTCAAGAGTTCGAGGATCTGCTCGTTAAGTTCAAGGAAAAATATCCGACGATTGACGGCAAGCCGTCCATCCCGCTCACGCTGAACGGCGAGAACATGGGCGCCGTAACCGGCACATTCAAGGGTATGTTCGGCATGATGCCTTACTACGAAAAGGACGGGCTGCTGCTGAAGGATGTCCGCGATCCCCGCTATCTCGAGATGGTCACGTACATGAATTCCCTTTATAACAAAGGCCTGCTCGATAAAGAATGGGTGACGCTGAAGAAGAAGCAGTTCGAGGAGAAGCTCGGCGCCGGCAACGTATTCGCAACAGCCGAGGCATCCTGGAACGTCGTGCCTTCAAATGAAGTGCTGAAAACCGACGCGAAGGATCAGGCGAAGCGCGATGAGCGCCAGTTCTACCAATATAAAGTGATCGCTCCGGGCATTGACCCGGCCAAGACGACATACAGCCCTAAGAGCTCGCTCGGCTGGGATGGCGCAACGATCTCCAAGACGAATAAGGATCCGGTACGCACGATCAAGTTCCTCGACTTCCTGGCAAGCGAAGAAGGCCAATACCTGATGATGTGGGGAATTGAAGGCGAGCATTGGGACATGGTGGACGGCAAGCACACGCCGCGTCCGGAAATTATCGACGAGTTTAATAAAAACTTCGCGGAAGCTTCGAAGAAGTACGGTATCCGCAAGTGGACGTGGATGATTAAGAACGGTCCGGGCAGCGACGGCACCGCTTACGACCTGATCTACCGTTACCAGACGGATGCGACTACAGCGCTGGCAATCAAGAACTTGGCCGATTCCTCCTTCGACTCCGCCGAATACGATAATCTGGGTCCTGCCGGCGGCACGACGGAAGCGATCATGGAGCAGAAGGTTAACGAAATCATCAGTAAATATTTCTTGAAAATGGTACTCGCTCCGTCCGAAGGACAAGTATCGCAGTTTTACGATCAGATGCTGAAGGAAGCGGAAGCGGCAGGCCTCTCCAAACTGGAGAAGGTTTACAATGACAACTACAAGCAGCGCATGGAATTGTGGAAATAACGACCGGTAGCCCGTTCATTCAAGGAAGTCAAAGACGCTGTCTTTGACTTCCTTCTTTCCAAGCGCACTCAAAATCAAATAGAGGTGATGGCATTGACGATTCATTATGACGCCGAAAGGCGCATTTTCTCCATATCCACGAACAACAGCTCCTATGTATTCGGCTTGAATGACAAGGGCGGCCTGCAGCATCTGCATTGGGGCGAGCCGGTAACCGCCGCTGATTGCGCGCCGCTGCTCCGCTCACGGTTCCACAGCTCCTTCGACGCCGAGCTGGAGCGCGAAGCCGAGGAATACAGCTTCTGGGGCGGGCTTACTTATGCCGAGCCGTCGCTGAAGGTCCAGTGGCATGACGGCGTACGCGATCTATGCGCGAAATACGTAGGGCATCGGATTGAAACGCTGGACGGCAAAGTGACGCTGACCATCACGATGAAGGATGAGGTCTATCCGCTGGAAGCGCAGCTCGCCTACTCCGTCATTCCCGAGCATGATCTGATCGAGCGGTCAGCGGTTATCATCAACACCGGCTCGCAGGACATTCTCGTGGAAAGCGCCCAATCGGCCGCTTGGTCCCTTCCGGACTTGGCCGACTACCGCTTGACTCATGTGACAGGCAAGTGGTCCGGCGAATTCCAGCTTAGAGAGACGGTATTGTCGGAGGGCAAAAAGGTGCTTGAATCGAGACGCGGCTTCACCGACGGCCATGCGAACCCCTGGTTCGCCGTCGATAACGGACAAGCATCCGAGGATGCCGGCAAGGTGTGGTTCGGCGCGCTCGGCTGGAGCGGCAACTGGAAGATCGTCGCTGAGAAGACTGCCTTTAACCAAGTACGGATAACGGGCGGCATTAACGACTTTGACAGCGAGTGGACGCTCGGTCCCGGCGAGCGGTTCGAGACGCCGGCCTTCGTCGGCGGTTACACGGCGGGAGGCTTCGGTTCAATGAGCCGTCAGCTGCATCAGTATCAATACGATTACATTACGCCTAGCCGGGATTTGCGTAAGGTACTGTACAATTCATGGGAAGCGACTTACTTCGACGTGAAAGCCAAGGATCAGATGGCGCTTGCGGAGAAGGCTGCCAAGCTCGGCGTCGAGCTGTTCGTCGTCGACGACGGTTGGTTCGGGCAGCGCAACCATGACCGTGCCGGTCTGGGCGATTGGACGGTCAATCCGGATAAATTCCCGAACGGGCTGAACGAGCTGATCGATAAGGTTCGCGGGCTCGGTATGGACTTCGGCATCTGGGTGGAGCCGGAAGCCGTCAATCCGGACAGCGAGCTCTACCGCAGCCATCCGGACTGGGTCTATCACTTCCCGACGCGTGCGCGGACGGAGCTTCGCAACCAGCTTGTGCTTAATATTACGAAGCCTGAGGTCAAGGACTATATTATTGCTTTCATGACCGACCTTTTAAACAATCATCCCGTTACGTTCATTAAGTGGGACATGAACCGGACCATAACCGAGCCGGGCATGAAGGATCATCCGCTTAACCGGCAGAAGGAATTGTGGATTCGCCATGTGCACAGCCTGTACGATATCTGGGCGGAGCTCCGCCGTCGCTTCCCTCAGGTGGCATTCGAGACATGCGCAGGCGGCGGCTCCCGGATCGATCTCGGCATGCTGCGCTACGCCGACCAGGCTTGGCCGAGCGACAACACCGACGCCTTCGACCGGCTCAGCATTCAGGAAGGCTTCTCTTACGCCTATGCGCCTAAGATGATGACCTGCTGGGTGACGGAAGCGGTAAGCGGAATGAACAAGCGGGTTACATCGCTCCAATACCGGTTCCACAGCGCCATGACGGGCACACTCGGCATCGGCTCCAACCTGAATGAATGGAGCGATGAGTGGATCGAGCAATCGGCCGCCTTGGTCGCGCAGTACAAGGCGATACGGCCGCTAGTCCAATACGGCAGGCAGCACCGTCTCCAAGCGCTGAAGCATAAGGGCGTCTCTGCCGTGCAGTATATCAGCGATGACAGCAGCGCGAGCGTCCTGTTCGCCTTCCTGCATTCGCAGAAGCTGGGCGATTCGCTTCCGCGGCTATGCCTGCAGGGCCTGGACCCGGACAAAACGTATGCCATCGACCAATTGGAAGGATGCTGGAGCGGCCGCGCGCTGATGAATATCGGCATCGCACTGCCGCTGCGCGGCGATTTCGACAGCCTGTTGTACCATATTAGAGCACAGCACTAACAATTGGATGGGAGAAGCTATCCCCTTCCGTGTACTTCGGTATTCGGAAGGGATTTTTTATTCCGGTTCGCCTCGCCAATACGGCAGCAACGAACGTTAAAAAAGGAGCAGTCACGCATGAGCAGCATCAGCTGGGAACGCAAAGATATAGAAGGCTATGAGGGATGGATCGGGCGCAGCCCCTTCGTGGAGCTGGCGCTCTCTCCTAAGCTCGGCAGCAAGGTCGTCTCGTTAATCAATCCGAAGAACGGTCGGGAGTGGCTCTCCCGTACAAACCTGCCGCTCGGCAATCAGGGATATGCCAGCTCCTTCGCAGACGGCGACGGGAGCGGCTGGGACGAGATGTTCCCGACGGTTAATGCCTGCCGGTATCCCGTATTTCCATGGGACGGGACGGAGCTTCCCGACCATGGCGAGGTTTGGTCGCTACCTTGGAAATCCGAGCTGCGCGGGAATACGCTTCATTGCGTTGTAGACGGCATCCGTCTGCCTTATCGTCTGGAGAAAACGTATTCCTTCACAGCAGCGGGACGATTGCGGATTGATTATTTATTACGCAATCGTATTCCTTATCCGATGCCTTTCCTCTGGGCGGCGCATCCCTTGTTCCAGATCCATGCCGGCATGGAGATTATTGTTCCTTCCGGGCTTGAGCGCATTGCCGTCTCCTATTCACACAATGACAGGCTTGGCCCGCGCGGCACGACGAGGGACTGGCCAAGACCGCTGCCGGAGGAACCCGGCATTCGGCTGAACGTGACCGAAGCGGCGGAAGCGCAAACGGCGGAAAAGTTTTATTTCTTGGGGGAGCTGCCGGAAGGGCAAGCTTCGCTTTACGACCCTGGAACGGGCGAGCGTCTGACCATGTATTTTCCCAAGGAAAAGGTTCCCTACTTGTCCATATGGGCCAATTACAGCGGTTACCTCGGCCAATATCACGCAGCCATCGAACCGGCCACCGGATTTCTCGATGATCTGGCCTACGCCAAGGAGCGCGGCATGATTACCGAGGTTACCGGCCTCGGCAGCTGCGAATGGTATCTGGAGATTGAACTGTCCGGCAGCTAATCCCCGTCTGAACCTATAGACGGTCTGCCCTGCTGTAACAATCGGCACCGGCTCTCCGGGAAGAACCGGTGCCGATTGCATCCCTGCGGCTATCCGTTCTTATAATGCCGCAATATGCGTGGTTAACCGTCTGTTTTGCACGACAGCGGGCATCATTTGTCGGCTAATAAGTATATCGCTTCATCAACGCTCACTTCCCGCTCGGTCCGCTCTTCCATGTCCTTTAAACGGACCCTTCCAGCCTTCCATTCCGTTTCCCCCAGCAGCAGCGCATAACGGATTCCGCTGCTTGCTACCGAGGCGAGAATATTTTTCAGCTTTCGCCCGCTCGTATCGAGCTTCACCCGAATGCCGCTCGCGCGCAGCTCAGCCGCTGTTTGCAGCATTTCCGCAGCAGATACGCCTGCGGGAATGAGGACAACCGCAGCGGCAGCCGCTTCCGTCGCACGATTTTCGAGCAGCGCCATAATCGACTCCATGCCAAACGATAACCCGGCCGCGCTGTATTCGATATCGTCCCTGCCGGCCAGCTGTCCAATAATCGCATCATAGCGCCCGCCGCCGCCCAAGCTCGAAGAGAAGCCGCCCGCTGCATCAAATATTTCATAGACCGTTCCCGTATAGAACGATAGCCCGCGCGAGAGAAATGGATCAAACACGCAGTCCTCCGCCAGTCCAATCTTGCCCAACATATCCCGTACTGCCAGCACCTCCAGCGCTCCCGCGCTATTTTGCAGACCGTATATGTCCATAAGCTCCTCGAGCGACGGATTTTCTATTGTAATCAGCAAGGTAACGGCATCCCTCAACCCGTCCGCCAATCCTTTCCCGGCAAGCTCTTCCTTCACGCCGTCCGCTCCGATTTTTGCGAGCTTATCCAGCGTCAGCATGACCGACAGCGAATCCTTGGCTGGAACTCCGATAGCAGCCAGAACCTCGCCTAGAAACCGTCTATTGTTCCATTTCAGCTGAATCTTAAGCGACAGCGTACGGAATACGTCGACCGCCAGCTGCATCAATTCTACCTCCGCTTCAGGCCCTTTTACCCCGACAACATCGACATCGCATTGCAAAAACTCCCGCATCCTCCCGCGCTTAACGGGACCGTCACGAAACACCTTTCCGATCTCATAACGCTTGAAGGGCATCTCGATCCCCGGATTTAATGCGATCACCTTGGCGAAAGGGATCGTCAGGTCATACCGCAACCCTAATCGTCGCCTTCGCTGATCCGTCAGCTGGTACATTTCCTTCATAATTTCATCGCCGCCCGCGTATTTGGAGGTCAAGAAATCAAGCCCGGTCAGCTCGGTCGTCACCATTTCATCGAAATCATAGAGCTCAAACTTTTTACGGAGAGTTGCTTGTATCTGCCTCCTGAGCGCCTGCTCCTTGCCAAAATAATCATAAGTACCCTTCACATTCTGCATCACGATCATTCCTCTCCCGGATTATTGGAATAAAAAAAACGCGCAGGACCTCATGGTCCTGCGCGCATCGTATGCTGCAGGGAGGCCAACGCGAGAAGCGCTAGCCCACCCTGAATGTTGTTCAGGTGTGCTAACGCTTGGTGAAATAATGATGCTGATTCAATTGGAATTTGTACATGATACCCAATCCCTTCGACTGAATTAAAGTGATTATAGCGAATCAACGCTTGTTTCGCAACTGTATTTTTAGCTGCCGTATGTTTAACTGCTTATATGATTAACTGCCTTAACCAACAGCACTTTGCACCTGCAGCCCGTTATCAGTACCTGTATTTATTAGCCGAATTAAGCCTCAAACGGCCATATGCAGCAAGGATAACCAGAAGCAATACGATAGCCGCTAGTATATGGGCATGGTCCAGCAGAAAGGAACGGCTCCCCCCTGGCGTCGTTAAAAGCAGGCCCTTGGCAGCCTCACGCCCCGGAATGCCGTATACGAAGCAGTACATGACGTTTAAGCCCGTATGTATACCCGTATTCATCCAAATCGATCCCGTTTTTAGAAGCACATAACCAAGCAATAAACCGAGTATAACGGAAAATATAGTGTTCGAGATGCTGAAGCCAACCAGCCATACATCATCCAGCGCATAAATAAACGCGGATATAAGCAATAAATAAACGTTCAGCACTTTACCCTTAAGATGAGCAAATATATAGCCCCGTACGATGAGATCATTCATAAGCGAGCCAAGAAACATGCCTGCAAACGTCTCGATAACAAAAATAACGGCTTCCGGCGCTTTCTTCACACCGGTAATCTCAAAGTCTCCAAAACCCCATAAAAGCAAGTACATCGCTGCCCAAATGCCTGCGCCAAATAAAAACCCGATCCGGAGATTTCTTTTCCAGCCAAAATGAGCTTTTACACCCAAATCGCCTATTCCGTTTAAGCCGGTCAGCTTAGCAACATGATGGGCTAATACAAAAAACAAGCAAGCATACAACAGCCAAGAGACGGTATCTAGCGGAAATAAACGCGGAATGAGATTAAAATATAAATCGATAATAAGGAAACCGATGACTGCAAATAACATTCCCATTGCCTAAGCCCTTCCTAATCAAAATCATAAATGGTTCTCGACCAATGAACGAAGTCATGTCAGGTTATAACTTCAAGTATATTCGCGAGACCGCCGCTTATTTCCTGCTAATTGCTATTGGGGTTTACGGTCTTATCTAGAACATAAAGCGGCTCTCTCGCATTTAAATCGATCCATATGTTATCATACAAATGGAATAAAGGAAGGGAATGCAAAATTTGAGGAGGATATTGGAATGCTGTTTAATAACAAACGTCTTGGGATGATGCTGCTTCTTATGCTCATTCTGCTCGTTGTGGCTTCGGGCTGCGGCGCAAGCAAGAACGCGGCTGGGGACAAAAGCTCCGGCGCAAGCTCGAACAATGGCAATGTGAGTACGACTCCCCCTACTGAAGCGCCAGTAGAGGATGGTCCTGAACTGCTGGGTCCAGACAAGCACCCCGTCGTGACCATCCAACTAAGCAATGACAAAATCATTAAGCTTGAGCTCTATCCGGAAGTTGCTTCTAATACGGTGAACAACTTTATTTCTCTCATAAATAAAGGTTTTTATGACGGGGTCATTTTCCACCGCGTTATTCCAGGGTTTATGATTCAAGGCGGAGATCCTGAGGGTACGGGAATGGGCGGTCCCGGCTATAGCATTGCCGGCGAGTTCAGCAGTAACGGCTTCGAGAACAAGCTGAAGCATACGCGCGGCGTGCTTTCGATGGCGCGTACCGGTGAGCCGGATACCGCAGGCTCGCAGTTTTTCATCATGGTTGCCGACGCGCCTTCGCTCGATAACAAATACGCCTCCTTCGGCAAAGTAACGGAAGGCATGGATGCGGTAGACGAAATCGTGAATCAGACAACCGGTGCGAACGATAGGCCGGAAACTCCGATTTCGATGAAAAAAGTAACGGTAGACACGCTCGGTATGACGTTCGAAGAACCGACAAAAGTAAAATAAGCAGGCGCAAGCGGCCATCGCCGTCCTTAGGCCCGTTAATGCGGTGAACGATTAGCAGCGTTAACGTTTCAAATCAACGCGGAATAGGAAATGGCGGTGCAGGGTGGGTGTCAGTTCAGTCCTGTACCGCCATTTCTTGCTTTCAGTCGATTGCAGCAGATTACGGGCAAGCGAAAGCTGCCTGTACAACCTTACTTAGTTTGATTTCACGAAACTAAATCGCGCCCGGGATGCGAGCAAGGCGGATTAGCTCTATTTTGCAAACGTAATCGGTCATTTTTTAAAGCTGCTCTCCCAAAACGCTGTTTAATTAGGCAAAATCAAACTAGACAACCGTTATCGGATTACGATCTGCATATAGTTTCATAAAATCGAATTAAACTGCCCAATGATGAACGATGCTTAGGCCTGATATTGAAAATCCCCCCTTCAGCTATGCAGTTATTTGGCTTCTGAGACAGCCCTTTCTTATTTGCGGGGCATCCTGAAGGGCCCTTAACCTTTCACTGCTCCGCCAACAATGCCTTTCACGATCTGCTTCTGCATGACGATAAAGAAAATAAAAATCGGAATAAGCGAGATGACGGTCAAGGTCATAAACAATGGCCAGTTAACCGAAAACTCTCCTTTGGCGGAATATACCTCAAGCACAAGCGTCGCATTGCTCTTCGAGTTCAAAAACAGCATCGGCGCCAAAAAGTCATTCCAAATCCACATCGTTTGATAAATGATGCTTGTAACGGTTATCGGCTTTAGCAGCGGCAAAATAATGCGCCAAAAGATCCCGCCTACCCCGCAGCCGTCAATAATCGCCGCCTCCGGCAGCTCCTTCGGAATCGACTTCATATAGCCCATCATCAGGAAGAAGACAAAGACCGCTCCGCCCATATACAAAATAATAAGTCCGTAGAGACGGTCGACAAATCCGAGATCGGTCATTAATTGAAACAACGGGATGAGCGTCGTCTGAAACGGAATCATAAAGCCTGCCAGCAAATACATCGTAATGAGCTTATTCGTCCGGTTCGGATTAAATACGATCGGATACGCCGCCATCGCCCCTATCAGCACCATAAGCAGCACCGATACCGCCGTGATGGTCAAGCTGTTGGTAAAGCTGCGCAGCAGCTCGGTTTCCTTGAATACGGTCACGTAGTTGGAAAATATCCATTTCTTCGGCAGGCTGAGCGGGCTTGTCGCGGTTTCCTGCATGCTCTTGAACGTATTGATTATAATTAAATAGAACGGGAAGAAGGTGATGGCGCCAATGGGAAGCATGAGCACATCCAGCAGCCAGTTCTTTTTGTTGTCGCTCGTCATTGGATTTTCTCCTCCCGCTTCTGCATCAGCTTCACTTGGAATATCGCGATTGCGAGTACGATAAGGAAGAAGACGACGGACATCGCCGAGGCGAGACCGTACTGCGTTTCGGAAATGCCCCGAAGCACGATAACCTGCGTAATCGTATGCGTCTCAAAGCCGGGGCCGCCGCGCGTTAGGGCAAACGGAATTTCGAATACTTTCAGGCCTCCGGTGAGGAGCAGCATCATGCTGATCGTCATGGCCGGCGCAAGCAGCGGAAGCGTAATTTGTCTAATTTGCTGCAGGCGGGTAGCGCCGTCAATCGCGGCAGCTTCGTAATAATCCTTCGAAATCGACTGCAAAAAAGCCAAATACAATACGGCATGCCAGCCGGCCGCGGCCCACGCCGAGATAACGACCGTCGACGCTTTCGCAAGCATCGGATCCGACAGCCAAGGCTGAGGGCCCACCCCAAACAATTTTTCCAATATGCTGTTCAGCACCCCGGAGGAGATTGGAGCCAGAATGAAGCCCCAAATGTACGCCAGCAGCAATCCGCTCGGTATCGAAGGAAAAAAGAATATGGCGCGGTGCACATTTTTGCTCCAAAAGTTCTGGTCCAGAATGATGGCGAGCGGTATCGCGATAACGGTAATGAGCAGCGTGCTCGCGAACGCAAACAGCAGCGTAAAGGAAATACCGGATATGAGCGCTTCATCCATAAAGATTTTGGTGTAATTGCTAAACCCGACAAAGTCGTATGACTTAACATAGCCGTCAAAATTCGTAAAGCTCAGCAATACCGATTTGAGCAGCGGGTAAATGGAGAATAAGGTGTAAATCAATAGGATCGGGAGCAAAAATAATTGAAACTTGAGTTGCCGCAGCAGCTTTCCCATGTTGTCTCCTTTCCGGAAAAGGGCATTAGGACTGCCTAATGCCCTCCGCTTTCTTTACTTGTTTTCCATTTCCTTCAGCTTCTTATCGAGCGCCTCCGTTGCCTGCTCAGGCGTTATTTTGCCAAAGCTTAAATCCTGAATCGACACGACAAACTGGCTGCGCAGCGCCTCCTGATGCCTTGCCCATGATACCATCGGCAAATAAATTCTGCTCTTCATCAGACCGTCTTTATAGGCGCTTTCCATGACCGGATCAACCGTGCTTTCATAGCCGTTTGCTGTAATCATTCCGCCCGTACCGGTCTCAAACGCCTTCAAGCCTTCCGGAGATGCCAAATATTGCAGGAACAGCAGCGCCTCTTCCTTGTATTTGGTCTTGCTGTTAATAGCGAAACCTACGCCCGGCGCTCCGGCAAAATAATTCCCGCCTGCTTCATTAGGTCCAGGTATGGCCATCATGCCAAAATCCAGATCCGGATTCGTTTCCCTAAGCGTATTAATATTCCATGGACCGCCCGGGAACATTGCAACCTTCCCGATCGCGAACTCATTCACGATTTGGTCTCCGGTCAGACCGATCATATCCGGAGTCAAAATTTTGTTATCGATGAGATCGCGTTTCCAAATGCGGAACACTTCTGTCCAGCCCTCGGAGAAGGAAGCTTTCCCCTCAAACAACTTCGTATCGAAGTCAGGATCTGCGGCAAGCGTCAAGTTGCCGAACAGCCCCGAGTGGATGGTCGTTACATCCTGCATATTGTCATAATACGGTATGATGCCCGCCGCCTTCAGCTTCAAAGCCGCATCGATGAACTGCTCCCACGTCTGAGGGACACCCTCAACGCCGGCTTTGGCAAACAGCTCTTTATTATAAAATAATCCGCCTGCCCAGCCCGTTTGCGTAAAGGCATATGTTTTGCCGTCCTTGCTGAGCATCGGCTTATTGCCGTCCACCATCGTGCTCATGAAGGGTTCATTCGTCAGATCAAGCGCATAGCCGCCGTCAATAATCTCATTGCGGTTTTCCGCAGCCATGATGAAGATGTCGGTCGCCGTGTCGGACAATAGCATCGTCTGAAGCTTGGCGATATAATCCTTCACCGGCGGCGCATTCTGAAAGTCAAAGGTGATGTTCGGGTACTTCCTCGTGAACCCTTCTATGACGGGCTTCATCTCCTTTTCGTTATTCCAGGAAAGGATGCTCAGCTTCACCTTCTTGGCCGCGCCTTGACTGTCGCCCTCCGTTCCCGTTTCGGTTTTATTTCCGCTGCAGCCAGAAAGCACGAACGTGATAGCAAGGACGATGATGAGATTTACCGCTAACCACTTTTTCATTTTGTATCCCCCTTGAGCGATGTTTGAAAGCACTTACATTACCTATTGTAGGCATCCCGCTGCTGCATTTGAATGCAAATCGTTGCGCAAAAACTTGTCAATCATTGCGCTCTGCGAATGCACCGCGATATTCCCTTGGCGAGACATTATAATATTTTTTAAAGGCGCGGCTGAAATGGCTTTCGTCGCAATAGCCCGTCCGCTCAGCGATCATGCCGATTCTCCAATTCGTCTCCCGAAGGAATGAGGCGGCTTGCTCCATCCGAATTCTCGTCACATACGTCCAATAATTTTCATCGAACAGCTGCTTAAATTCCCTGCTTAAACGGAACTTGTCGATGTCAAAGCGGTCAGCCACCGTTTGCAGCGACAAATCGGCTTCAAAGTTGGTATCGACGTATTTTTTGATATGAGCGATTGCATCGTTTTCCGGAGCCGTTGCCGCAAGGCCGGCAGCATGCGCTTGTGCATATTTGCTCCAGAACAGCATCATCTCGTCAAAGGTCGTACATGCGTGGCGGTAAGCCCGCAGCGGCATGAAATCGCCGTTATAGCCGCCCAGCCCGCCCGCATGGCTGCTGCAAAACACAAACAGCAGCCGATGTGTCATTTCCTGCATCTCCTCAGGCTCGATTCGTCTTTGCTTGGCCGATTCAAAAAAAGGTCTGATCAGCTCCAGCGCAGCCGCCGCGTCGTAGCCTCTCCGCAGCTTTTCTTCTAGCTGAAGCCCTTCGTGACGGGCCGTGCGAAGCTCCGCCCCTTCCGCAAATAAGCCGTCCTCATAACGATAGATGCGGCCCGCTTCATAAAAGGCCTGCTTCGCCGCCTGCCGGCTTTCTTCCATTCGTTTAGGAAGCAGCGCAACCTCCTCCTCGTTCTGACTGAAGCCAAGCGTGAACGATTGCCCCGGCAGCAGGCGCAGCCATTCGCCTTGCCACTTCTCTCCTTCCAGCAGCAGCTCCGCATACCGGTCAGCATCGCTCAAGCCAACAAAGATGCACCATTCGCCGGTGTCCCCGCGGGGCGGCAGCGGAAACAGCTCGATGCCGCTTGCTTCCATAAAGCCGAGGTCCGGCCAACCGCTGCCTGCCTTCGGTCCGCGAACCGTCAATGCCGCATAGACCGAACTGCCGTACGCAGTCAATGCGGCTTTTGCCGCTGCCAGACAGTCATCCGTGAAACGCTCTAGCGCGGTCGCATTTTCCAGCTCTCTGAGAGCAAGCGCGCGCGCCTCCATACGGATATCCTGCACAAGAGCAAGCAGCAGCTCTTTCATCTGCCGAGCATCGACGGGCTTTAACATATACTGCGATACATTTAGGCTGAGCGCCTCCTTTGCATATTCAAACTGATCGTATGCGCTGAGGATGATCGTTTTGGGTTTATTGCGCAGCTGCCGGATATGCTTTAGCGCCTCAATGCCGTTCCATTCGGGCATATGAATATCGATAATAAGCAAGTCCGGCTCGAAGGCCTCCGTCATTTCGGCAGCCTCTTTGCCGTTATAGGCATGCCGTACTTCGGTAATGCCCACCGCTTTCCAATCTATCATTTTATTTAAAAACCGATGCAGCGACTGCTGGTCATCCGCAATAAGAAGCTTCATCCGCTCACCACTTCTCCTTCATTTATAGTAAGCCTGGCAGCACGATATAAACGGTCGTGCCCTCCTTGTACCTGCTGCGAACGGACAACCCGTACGACGGGCCGAAGGTCAGCTTGATGCGCCGGTCAACGTTAATTAATCCGATACTGCCCGCGCTGTCCTCTTTCCCCCGAAGACGTCTTGTCAGCCACTTCCGTCTCTCCCTCGTCATTCCAATGCCGTTATCGGTTACCGAAATACAAACGCCTCTCCGCACGGCCGCAACCTTTATCCCGATACGCGCGGACTGCGGATTTTCCCGGAACGCATGGACGATCGTATTCTCAATAACCGGCTGCAGCATCAGCTTAACGGTTCCGCTTCGCAGCAGCGCCGGATCGGCTGCTTCGAATGTAATTTGAATGCCGTCGTCGTATTTTTTATTAATAATATACAAATAGTCTTTCGCATTTCGAAGCTCATCCGCAAGCTCAACCTGCCCTTGATCCCTCTGCATGGAGTAGCGGAGCAAGCTGCTGAGCGAGAGTACCAGATGATTGGAGTCTTCCGTATTGCCGCAAACAATTTCTGTCTGCAGCAGCTGCAGCGTATTAAACAAAAAATGCGGATTGATTTGCGATTCGAGCGTCTTCAGCTGCGCATCCCGGAGCGCGATTTGAGCGACATAATTTTGCTTCACCAGCTGCTCGATTCGTCCTACCAGCTCTTTAAATTTATTGCCGATTAAATTCAATTCGCGGTATTTATAATTTTTCGGGATGACCAGCAAACTATCTTCCCCTATTCGATCAAGCGTAACCAGCAGCCGGGTGAACGGTCTCGAAATACGGACCGTAATAATGATGGAAATGAGCGTATTCAGCAGCAGGCATAAATATAAAATACCCGCCAGAGTGGCTTTAAGCGGATCAGCCTGCGAATACACGACAGACATCGGTACGGTGGAAACGATTCTTAGCCCCTTTATCGACGTAGGATGATAGATGACCAGCCTGTCCTGTCCTTCAATCGACGAGACGAAGCTGCCGGATTCGCTGGCATGAATCGCTTCTATCCCTTCAAAAACAAGATGTTCTCCTATCTTCTCAGGCTCGGGATGCACGATAATCGTATCCTTTTCGTCCAGCATAAAAATATTCTCCCCGTTCTGATCCGCGCTCAGCTCGAACAAACCGTTAATTTTTTGGAGATCGAGATTAGCAATAACGGTACCTATTACTTGCTGTCTGTAGCCTCTTACCGGCAGTGAAATCGCGAACGTCTGACTGTTAATTTTGGACAGCATCGTTTCCGTATAATAGTTTTGCTGATGCAGGTACAACGGTATAAAGCCTCTGCTCCCGCTTGAGGAAACCGCCTTCAGATACCACGGCTGATCCCAGAAAGGATAATTCCACTGCAGCGACTTGCGGTTATCCAGATTGTTGACATATTTATTCGTCCCCAGCATGAGAACGTCACTGATTAAGGTTTGAAGCGCCGTTACTCCCTTTGAAAGCTCCGCAATGCTTCGTTCATGCTGAATGCGCTCCTCCAGACTTAACGTATGATCCGGGTTCATAAGGGCGATGACGGAGGCATGCGACGCAAATTGGACAAGCGGACGCTTCGCCTCCTCTACATTGAAGTTAATGCCGCGCGCGGCCTGCTCCATTAATTTGTAACGGGAATCTATAATCTCTTCCCTTAGCGTGTGCGTAGAATCTTTAATCGATACGAGGCCGAGCAAAAACAGCAAAATCAAGTTAATACCCAAATACGAGAACAAAATGTTGCGAATAATCGATTTTTGCCAAAGAAAACGCAGCATGCTCCGAAATATCAAATGTTGCCCTCCTTGAATGAGTAGTTGTGAAGACAGCTTACTTCAATTATAATATATTCATTAATCGATTAATAAATATACAAATATCAAAAGCAGACCGAGGGGGAATACAGCATTGAAGAAATCCACCATTTTGCTCACGTTTATATGCTTCATGTCTATCATGAACGCTTGCAGCGGCCAAAATACCGGAAGCCGCGTTCCGGGAGAAAGCGCCGCGCCTGCAAACGCTGCTGAAACCATTATAACGGAAGCGGTTTCAATTGAAGAACCTGTTTTCGCAAACGCTTCCGTCCACGATCCGTCAATCATTAAAGCCGGCGGTACCTTTTACATTTTCGGATCGCATCTCGCTGCCGCGAAGTCGGCGGATCTTATGTCCTGGGAACAGCTTAACTCTAGTGTCTACGAAGGTAATCCGATTATACCGGACGTACTGACGGAAATGAGCGAAGGACTTGCGTGGGCGGAAACAGATACGTTCTGGGCAGGAGACGTTATCCAACTGCCGGACGGCAAATTTTATATGTATTACAGCATGTGCAAAGGCGACTCTCCGCGGTCCGTGCTTGGATATGCGGTCGCCGACAAGGTAGAAGGGCCTTATAAAAATAAAGCGATTATTTTGAAATCCGGCATGTGGAATGATACGAGCGAGGACGGGACGATCTATGATGCGACCGTGCATCCAAACGTGGTCGACCCGAATGTATTTTACGATAAAGACGGAATTCTATGGATGGTGTACGGCTCGTATTCGGGCGGTATTTTCATTATGAGAATGAACCCGGAAACCGGACTGCCTTATGAAGGGCAAGGCTACGGCAAGCGGCTGCTCGGCAACAATCACAGCCGCATCGAAGCGCCGTACATGATGTACAGCAAAGAAACGGATTATTACTATTTGTTCCTGTCCTACGGCGGGCTGGGCTCGGACGGCGGCTATAACATTCGCGTTGCCCGCTCGAAAAACCCCGACGGTCCTTTCCTCGACTCCGAGGGCAAGGATATGATCGACGCTTTCGGTGCTTACGGGACACTGTTCGACGATGTGTCTATCGCGCCTTACGGGGTCAAGCTCATGGGTAATTTCCAAATGGACAATGTGGACGGGGAAATCGCGAATATCGGAACGGGGTACGTGTCGCCTGGCCATAATTCAACGTATATAGATCCGGACTCCGGCAAAATGTTTATCATCTTTCACACCCGCTTCCCCTCCCGCGGCGAAGTACATGAGGTGAGAGTTCATCAGATGCTGATGAACTCCGAGGGCTGGCCCGTCATCGCTCCGCATCGTTATGCGGGTGAGACTGCCGGGAGCGTTACGGAGGACCAAATCGTCGGCGGCTATAAATACGTGAATCACGGCAAGGACATTACGGCCGATATTAAACAAGCCAGCCTGATTACGCTTGGCAAAGACGGCAAAATATCCGGCAGCGTAAGCGGCACATGGAAAAGCACCGGCGCTTCGACGCTCGATCTTACGATCGACGGGACGCTTTACAACGGCTCGCTGCTGCGCCAATGGAATGAAGGTACGCTCAGCTATGTCATGACGTTTAGCGCATTATCCAAAGAAGGGATTGCCATTTGGGGCAGCCATGTTTCAAAAGAGTAGCCGGTCGCAGTCATGTTCCCAGATTCCAATCATATGGTGGAGTATAAGCATGTTGCGAAGGATGGTGAAGCGATGTATGGCTATGTGCCCGCCAGTGTGGTCGATTTAACGAATCCGCTTATTAAGTCGCTGCAGGGGAAATATTTTTTGGGTGAAACGGATCAGCTGAATCCGACCGATTCGAACCGGACTTGGGGGGCACTCGTCAATCCCCCTCATTCGGGCGTTAATCTTTATTTGGCCGTGTATGTGATCAGTAATTTATCCGACGACAAGCTGGTGTCGCAAGTTTGCTTCTGCTCCAACTTGCCGACGCAGGGTAAACAGTCGCATGAGGTTTCAACCGCCAATCTGTCGTTTCATCCAAAACCGCTGCCGCGGGGGCAAATCCAGTTCGGCAGCAATCTCGATACAACTGCCCTGGCGGCGATTCCCGTATCCACGCGGGTCATTCCGTCCTACTCAAGCGTATCAAGCGAGAAAGAAGGCCACTGGATTATCGGTCCCGGCAATGCCATACTCTTTACGCTAACCAGCGCGCTGAACCACCCCGCCCCCGCCGTTCTCTCTTTCGGCTGGTGGGAGGAGGCTCACGGCCTATATTAGGAAAAGCATCTCTGATAGAATCCCCGGCCGAACAGGATCGGGGGTTTTGTGCTTGGCATGTAAGCATGCGGCACCCGCGTACCTTGACCGAGCACGGCTCCGTTACCTCCCCTTGCGTTTTGGCCGCCCATTGACAGTTCATCACTTAGTACTATATAGTACTAATATGAATGCTAAATCAAAAATATCCAATCGTGAGATCGCGCTCCAGTCGGCTGCCAGCCTGTTTTTGAGCAAAGGCTACCTCGTGACCAGCATGGACGACATTGTCGCCGCAAGCAAAGTGTCCAAAACGAACATTTATTATTATTTCAAAAGCAAGGAGGAGCTGTTGTCCGCCATTATTGAGAGGATGACCGAGCAATACGATACGCTCATTGCCTACATTGCAGATCAGACGGAGCTTCCCGTCATGGACCGGCTCATGAGGCTTATCCAGGTTCTCATCGAGCAAGACGCCGACTGCCTCGGAGGCTGCCCCTTCCTGACGCTCTATACCCAAACGCCGAAGGAAGCTGCCGCTATCCGCGAGCAAATCAGCCGTTTTTTCAGCAGGCAAAAGACCATACTCGAGCAGCTGATCGAGCAGGGCATCGCGAGGAAAGAAATCAACGGCAGCCTCTCCCCGCAGCTGACAGCAGCTTTAATTCTGTCGACGATCGAGGGCGGGCTGTTCCTGCAGCATGCCAATCAGGACCCGGCCATATTGCAGCATTCGCTTCAAGCTTTAGCTTCCATGCTAAAGTAATTTTTTTGACTATATTAGTACCAATCAGTACTAATTCACAAAACCTTAGGAGGACATTTAATATGGCACATGTATTCATTACCGGCGGAACAGGTTTTATCGGTCTGCAGGTTGTAAAGCGGCTTGCAGCCGAAGGTCACCGCATTACGGCGCTGGTCCGTTCGCCCAGCCGGCTAAATGAGCTCATCCAGCGGGCAGGCAAGGACAGCCTCGCCTCCTTATCCGGCGTCATCGGCGATTTAACAAAGCCTGGACTCGGTCTGTCGTCAAGCGACCGCGAGACCATATCTACTGCGGACGTCATTATCCACGCCGGCGGGCCCATGGATATATTGCTCGATGAGCAGCAGGCGAGGCAAGTATATCTGGAATCGGCCGGGCATATGTCTCTTCTCGCCAATGACCTGCACAAGAACGGGCATCTCCGCCATTTGATTCACGTTGTCGGCTTCAAGAGCCCCGTAACGGATCAAAACATGAACAAGCAAGATGCCGTACTGAAGCTCATTGAGCACGAATCGCCTTACGAGCGGCTGAAAATAACCGCCGATCTCCATGTCCGTCAGCAAGCCAAGCTAAGCGGCTATTCACTTTCCGTGGTTCACCCAAGCGTCATCATCGGTGATTCCGGTACCGGAAATACGGAGCAAACCGGCGGGCTCGGCATTCTAGTCGCATCCGCCAGACGGAAGCTGACGGGCACTGTGCCCGGAGGCCGAAAGCACTGGCTGCCGCTCGTCCATATCGACCACACCGCTGCATTCATTACCGCGCTTGTAAACGAGCAGCAGCCTATCAGCGAAACCTACTTCTTGCTCGATGAGCAAGCCGCAAGCCCCAACATGACCCAGCTTATAAGAACGATAAATAAAGAGCTCCGCGTCCCGGCGCCGATCGGCTCCATTCCCCTTTCCTTGTTAGCCAAGCTGTTAAACACCCGTATCGGCAGCAAGTTTGGCATTCCCGGGCAGTCGCTCAGTTTTATCGTCAAAGACTCCTTTCCGCTGCAGGCTGCCCGGCATATTCAGCAAAAATACACGCTGCCCGCTTCCCTTGAAGCATCCGTTCTTCCGCATGTCGTTGCCGATTTGGATTTTCGCCTGTCGCACGGGCAATCGGCTCATTCAGGCTTCGAGCGCAGCAGACGCGGGCCATTAGCCACACTTGAGAAATCGGTCGGCGGCAATCCCGTTATTTTGCTGCCCGGCACCTTCAGCGGAGCAGACTGCCTACTGCCGCTGGCCGCCGGGCTGAAAGGCCATGATATATGGGTCGCCGATCTGCCAGGCTTCGGACGTTCGCCTTATCACCATGCAGCAAATGTGATAGATGGACACGTCAATGCCATCATAGAGGCGATTGCAACGCAGCGGGAGCAGGTCACATTAATCGGCCACTCCTATGGCGCATTGCTCGCAGCCAAGGTTATGGAGCAAGTACCGGAGCGTATCCGCGCTGTCCGTCTACTGCAGCCCGTGCTCCATCCTGCAGGGTCCCGTTACAAGAGCCGGCTCGTTAATCGCATAATTCTGCCAAAGGTTACGAAAGACATTCTGCGCAAGGAGCTCGTCTCGCGAGGCTGCTTTGAGCATGCAGATGCTATCCCGCACAGCTATGCCGCCTATGCGCAGAACGAACTTAGCTCGCCCCGGGTCAGAGCCACCTTAGCAGATACGCTGGCAGCTTTGAGCCGGCCCGAGCATTTCCGGCTGCGGCCGGGGAGCTGGGATAACCGTAAAATTAGCATGCTATGGGGGACGAAGGATCTCGCTTATACGATTCCGGCAGCCTATCAATCCATCTCTATTGCACTCCTCCCGCACGGTCACCACTTCCCGATCTCGCATCCGGCGGAAACTGCGCAGCTGCTGCTCCGCTCAGGGCTATAGTTATGGTGAAGACACGTCGCGAATGTTAAAGCAAACAAGCCGCAAAAAAAGGGGATGTCTCAGAAGCTAATGGCTGCGCTGAGGCTCATTTCACTACCAGGCCTAAGCATAGTTCATTGGTACGCGGAGAGTTCATTCGATTCTATGAATCTATTTACAGAGCGTAATCCGAAAACGGCGATTTAGTTTGATTTAACCTAATTAAACAGCGTATTAGGAAAGCAGTTTCTAAAAACGACCGATTACGTTTGCAAAATAGAACTAATCCGCCGTATCCACACACCGCGCCCGATTTAGTTTTATGAAATCGAACTATGCCTGCCATTGGATTTGGAAGAAGATATACCATATCCATAAATTGAAATAAAGAAACGGCGGTTCAGGGCTAAATGATATGCTCCCCATACGGTAGACAGGTGAAATAATAAAAAGCCTGCTACTGTGAGGGGAGCTTTTTCATGTCTAGAGGAAAATATACTGCTTTGGAGAAACTCGCCATTC